>CADEEJ010000331.1 GCA_902826315.1 uncultured Steroidobacter sp. | reverse complement strand
GCGGGCGCGGGGTCACTCGATTCGGCAGCGCAGGCAGTAGTTCAGGATTATCGCCAGGCGCAGCGCGCAATCCCCGGTTACGGCCATCCGTTGCACAAGACGGGCGATCCACGCGTCGTTCGATTGTTCGAAGTCGCCGCCGCAATCGGTGGTCGCGGCCGACACATCGAAGCGGCGCACGCCGTCGAGCGAGTGCTGCCGGCCGCGACCGGCAAGCAGCTCGTGATGAATGTCTCCGTCGCAATTCCGGCGGTGCTGCTCGATGCGGAATTCCCGCTAGCTGCCCTCAAGGGAATTCCGATCCTCGCGCGCACCGCCGGGCTCATTGCGCATCTGCTCGAAGAACAGACTCGTCCGATCGGCTTCGTGCTCTCGCACGCCGGTGCGGCGGCAGTCGATTACGACGGACCAGCGCCCGACGGCTTCGTGCCGCGCGACCAGTAGCAGGCGCCATGAAGTCCGTACTCACAGGCATCCGCGTCGTCGAGCAGGGCACGTTCATCACCGGCCCGTGCGCCGGCATGATGCTCGCCGATCTCGGCGCGGACGTCGTGAAAGTCGAGAGTCCTACCGGCGATCCGTATCGCGCATATCAGGGCGGACAATTCTCGCCGCACTTCCAGGCCTACAACCGCAACAAGCGCAGCATCGCGCTCGATCTGACAGGCGCAGCGGATCGCAAGCTATTCGACGAGCTGATTGCGAGCGCGGACGTCTACATCCAGAACTTCCGACCCGGCACTGCGGAGCGTCTCGGCGCCGGCCAGCAGCGGCTGCGAGATTTCAATACCAAGCTCATCTACTGCTCGATCAGTGGTTTCGGCGCGAGCGGCCCGTACGCGGACCGCCCGAGCTATGACTCGGTCGCGCAGGCGCTGAGCGGCTTTCTCAGCGTCGTCGTCGATCCAGATCGACCGCGCTTTCTCGGGCCGGCACTCGCGGATGCGATCACCGGTATCTACGCGGCATACGGCGTGCTGGGCGCGCTGTTCGAGCGCAGCCGCACCGGGCGCGGCCGGCTCGTCGAAGTCTCGATGCTCGAAGCGATGGCGCACTTCGCAGTCGAGCCGTTCGCAGCATTTTTCGCGCTCGGCCGTGCGCCGCAGTCGAGCGATCGGCCGCGGCTTGCGCAGGCGTACATCCTGCGCACTGCAGATGGCGGCTTGATCGCGATTCATCTCTCGTCGCTCGAAAAGTTCTGGGACGGCCTCATCAGCGCGCTGACTGCGTCGACGATCGGCACAGACGAGCGCTTCCGCACGCGGCAGGGCCGCATCGACAACTACGAAGCGCTCGGCGCCGCACTCGATGCGCAGTTCGCGCGCCAACCGCTGCAGCACTGGGTCGAGCGCCTCGGCGCGAACGACGTGCCGTTTGCGCCGATCAATCGCATCGACCAGGTCGTAGAGGACGCGCAGGTACGGCACCTGGGTCTCGTCGTGCCGGTCGAGCATGCACACGGCGGTAAACACGCCGTCCGCCCGGCAGTGCAATTCGACGGCGCGCGCGCGACGCAAGTGACGACCGCACCGCTTCTGGACGAGCACGGTGCCGATATTCGCCGTGCGCTCTCGTCAGGCACGCCTTGGCCGTTGACCGCAGGCGAGACCGGGTAGACATCATGCTGTTTCCAACCACGCTCGTCGGCAGCTATCCGCAACCCGAATGGTTGATCGATCGCGCGAAACTCGCGGGCCGCTTCCCGCCGCGCGTGCGAGCACGCGAGCTATGGCGCATCCCGGAGCAGTGGCTCGCGCAAGCGCAGGACGATGCGACCGTCATCGCGATTCGCGCGCAGGAGCAGGCCGGGCTCGACATCGTCACCGACGGCGAAATCCGTCGCGAAAGCTACTCGAACCGGTTTGCGACGGCTCTCGAAGGCGTCGACGTCGACAATCCCGGTACGGCGCTCGATCGCAGCGGTCATCCCAATCCCGTGCCGCGCGTCGTCGGCCCCATCCGGCGCAAGCACGCCGTGCAAGTCGACGACCTGCTGTTTCTGAAGCAGCACACGAAGCGCCTGGCGAAGGTCACGGTGCCGGGCCCATTCACGATGGCGCAGCAAGCGCAGATCGAATACTACGACGGCAGTCGCGAGCTGGCCGCGCTCGACTATGCGGCGGCCGTGAATCAGGAGATCCGCGATCTGTTCGCGCACGGCGCGGACATCGTGCAACTCGACGAGCCGTATATGCAGGCGCGGCCGGAAGAGGCACGCGCCTACGGACTCAAAGCACTCAACCGCGCGCTCGAAGGCGTCACCGGCACGGTCGCTGTGCACATCTGCTTCGGCTACGCCGCGATCATTCACCAGCGGCCGTCGGGCTACTCGTTCCTGCCCGAGCTCGCGGGCTGCAGCTGCTCGCAAGTCTCGATCGAAACTGCGCAGTCCAACCTGGATTGCGCCGTGCTCGCGAAGTTGACTGGCAAAAGAATCCTGCTGGGCGTGCTCGATCTCTCCGACATGACTCCGGAGACGCCAGAACAGGTCGCAGCGCGCATTCGCCGCGCGCTGCCGCATGTCGATGCCAAGAACATCGTCGTCGCTCCCGACTGCGGCATGAAGTACCTGCCGCGGGAAGTAGCGGACGCGAAGTTGCGCGCCATGGTCGAGGGGGCGCGCATCGTACGCAATGAACTGGCGTGATTGGGGGATCGCAGATGAACATCAACAAACGTCTACTCATGCTTGCGTGCCTGGCTGCACTCTGCGCGACGGCGCCGGATCTGCCGGCACAAACGCCAGCTGCTACGACCAGCCTGGAGGAAGTCATCGTCACGGCGCGTAAGCGCGACGAGGCTTCGCTCAACGTGCCGGTCGCGGTGAATGTATTCACTGCGGCGGACATCGAAGCCGCCGGCATCGAGCGGCCGCAGGACTTCATCGATCTCACGCCGAACATGACCCTGGTGCAGACGCAGAACCAGGGCACGTCGTTCGTGACCGTGCGCGGCATCTCGCAGGCACGCAACAGCGAGCCTTCGGTCGCAGTGGTCATAGACGGCGTCGCAATGGCCAACCCGTCGCAGTTCAACCAGGAGCTGATCGACATCGAGAGCATCCAGGTACTGAAAGGCCCGCAGGGTGCGTTGTACGGCCGCAATGCCATCGGCGGCGCGATCATCATCACGAGCAAGCAGCCGACCGACGAATTCGAGGGCCGCGTCTCTGCCGGCTACGATTCCGGTCCGGGCTATCGCGTCGGCGCGACGTTGAGCGGACCGATCAGCGACACCGTGAAATATCGTGCGACAGTCTCGTATCTCGATACAGACGGCTACATCGACAATCCTTTCCTGCGCGAAGAAGCGGATCCGTACGAGGATCTGTCGGCACGCGGTCTGCTCGTGTGGGAGCCGAACGACGGATTCCGCGCGGACCTGCGCGCGTACATCTCCGACGTCTCGACGCAAGCGCTGTACTTCAACATCACCGGGGATGTGAACGACACGCACTTGCCCGTGCGCGTCAACAATCCCGGCGTCAACGACCGCGAGCTTTCGGGCGCATCGTTGAAGCTCGACTGGAACTCGTCCTTCGGCACGATCACGTCCGTGACCGCGTACGACAAGCTGGAAGAGATCCTCACCGGCGACCAGTTCAACTTCCTGCCGATCCCGGAATCGGTGCTGTTCCAGTTCTTCCAGGCCGACCAGTCGCAGCATCAGTTCCTCGACGTCGACGCCTTCAGCCAGGAACTGCGCTTCACGTCACCGGCCGACAAGTCCGTGCGCTGGATCTTCGGCGCGTATGCGATCTCCACCGATCGCTACATCTCGACCGGCAACGTCATCGACATCGGCGACGGCATCGCGCCGGAAGTGCGCCGCACGCCGCTGACGAGGTTCGACATTCCGACCAACTGCTTCCCGCCGCGCTGCCGGCAGTTCACCTATCTGGCGGACTCGCAGGACAACTTCGCGTGGGCAATCTTCGGCGACCTGAGCTTCGATATCACCGACCGGCTCGAAGGCTCGGTCGCGCTGCGCTACGACGAGGACGAGCGCGAGAACACGACCGAGACGCCTGCAGCCTTCCTGCCGACAGCGTCGGCAACCCAGGGTCAAGTGCGCAAGAACACCTGGGACGAGCTGCAGCCGAAGGTGACGCTGCGTTACAAGCCCACCGTCGATCGCACGCTATATATCGGCTACAGCCGCGGCTTCCGCAGCGGCGGCTTCAATCAGACCGGCGTCGGCGCCGCGAACATCGCCGGCATCGACGACCTGTTCGACAAGGAGACGGCCGACACGTACGAAGCGGGCTTCAAGGGCGAGTTCATGGACCGGCGGCTCGCCACGAATCTGAGCCTGTACTACACGCAGGCCAATGGCTCGTACTTCTTCGTATTCGACCCGGGCACCAGCACGCAGAACCTCGGCAACCTCGGCGACGTCGACTACAAAGGTCTGGAGGCCGAAGTCCGAGCGCGCGTAACCGACAACTTCGACGCATACCTCGGCCTCGGCTACACCGATAGCGAGATCAAGGAATCCAGCCGCGCCGCGAGCGACGTCGGCAACCAGGCGCCGCTGGTGTCGGAGTACAGCATCAACCTCGGCCTGGCGTATCGTCAGGAACTGGCGGCGTTCGGCGGTGCGAGCGCGTTCGTGCGCGCGGATCTCGACGTCACGGGCCCCACGTGGTTCTATCCCGACAACTTCACCGAGCGCGACACGATCAACGTGTTGAACCTGCGCGTCGGGCTCGACGGCAAGTCGTGGTCGGTCACCGCATGGGCGAAGAACCTGACAGACGAGGAGTACAACGCCGAGTGGTCGCCGGGTCCGCAGTTCTTCCCGAACCCGGGCTACAGCAACAATTTCGTGTTCAAGGCGCTGCCGCGACGCTGGGGCGTCGACCTCGCCTATCGATTCTGACCAGGAGCTCGAGTATGGCTACCGCACGCAAACTGCCGGCGCGACTGCACCACACGGCATACGTCTCGAAGAATCTCGAAGAGACCCGCAAGTTCTACGAGGACATCATCGGCCTGCCGCTGATGGCCACGTGGTGCGAGTCGGACATGCTGTTCGGCGCCGAGCGCACGTATTGTCACCTGTTCTTCGGGCTCGGCGACGGCGGCGCGCTGGCCTTCTTCCAGTTCGCGAACAAGTCGGACCAGGAGCTGTTCGGGCCGAAGATGCCGGAGACGCCGTTCCATCACATCGCGCTCAAGGTCGACTCGGACGTGCAGAAGGCGATCGAGCAGCGCCTGCACGCGGCCGGGTTCACGGAGCCGCGAACGTTCGTGCTCGAACATGGCTATTGCCGCTCGCTGTACGCCGTCGATCCGGACGGCATGATCGTCGAGTTCACGGTCGATCATCCTGACGTCGAGAAGATCAACTCGACCCGGCGGGCGGACGCGCACGCGGAGCTCAAGCGCTGGCTTGGCGGCGACCACCGCTCGAACAACATGTATCGCTGAGGAGGAACGCGCGCTTGAAAGCCAGTAGCGAGCGAATCCTCGTCACGCACGTCGGCAGCCTGCCGCGCTCGCAGGCCGTGACGGACGTGTTGTTCGCGCGCGATCGTGGCGAAGCGGCCGATGCGGGCAACTCTGTCATCACCGATGCCGTGCGCGAAGTCGTGCGCCGGCAAGTGGAAGCCGGCGTCGACGTCGTGAGCGACGGCGAGATGAGCAAGATCAGTTACGCCACGTACATCAAGAACCGGCTCACGGGCTTCGC
>CADEEJ010000330.1 GCA_902826315.1 uncultured Steroidobacter sp. | reverse complement strand
CAGGTGTGCTGGAGCCGGGTAAGCACTGGCTCATCGCGCCGATGAGCGACGTACAGGCGCAACTCTATGACCTCACGGTCCCGGAGTTCGATCACGCGCGCGTGGACTTCCTGGTGAAGGAAGCGCGGGCGACGATGGAGAAGTACTTCCATATCGTTGAGCTCACCGACAGCGAGACGGGTCTTGTCTACAAGAACGGCAAGCTGGCGGGCGTACTCGCGCCGGGCAAGCGCCAGCTTTACTGGAAGGGCCCGATCGAAGTGAAGGTCGAGAAGATCGATCTGAACGGCGATCTCGAGGTGCCGGCCAGCGTGGCCAAGCTGCTTGCCCGAGCGAAGCAGCCGCTGCTGGCGACAGCATCGGACGCCGTCTGCTCGGCTGAGGTGGCCGACACGTCGGTCGCGCTGCTGATCGTGGACGGCAAGTTCGTCAAGCTGCTCGAGCCGGGCCTGCACGTGTTCTGGAAGTTCCAGCGCGTGCTCAAGGTCGAGCATGTCGAGCGTCGTGTGCAGACCATGGAAGTCTCGGGTCAGGATATTTTGACCCGCGACAAGGTCAGCCTGCGCGTCAACCTCACTGCGCTGTGGCAGGTGGAAGATGTGCTCAAGGCACGTGAGGCGCTGCAGAACTTCGTGGAGTACATCTACAAGGAACTGCAGTTTGCACTGCGTGAGGCGATTGGTGGCCGGACGCTCGATGAGCTGCTGGGCGCCAAGGGCGATCTGGATCGCGAGATCCAGGCGTCGGCGCGCGGCAAGATCGAGCAGCACGGCATCAAGCTGGCCAGCGCAGGTATCAAGGACGTGATCCTGCCGGGTGAGATGAAGGAAATCCTCAACCGCGTCGTGGAGGCTGAGAAGGTCGCACAGGCGAACCTGATCAAGCGTCGTGAAGAGACCGCGGCAACGCGTTCGCTTCTGAACACGGCACGTCTCATGGACGAGAACCCGACGCTGCTGCGTCTGAAGGAACTGGAGACGCTGGAAAAGGTCACGGAGAAGGTGGACAAGCTCACCGTCTTCGGCGGCCTCGATGGCGTGCTCAAGGACGTCGTGCGGATCCAGGTTCCGACTAACTGAGATCCTGGGGTGAGCCCGGCTTCAGGCCGGGCTCAGCTCCACCCCGCGTGCTCGACGGCCGCCGCTCCCACGGTCGTTCGTCAGTCGTCCTCGCTCTTCGCCGGCTGCAACGAATCTCGAAGCAATTGCTCCAGATCTTCTTCTCCGCCCGATGCCTGCCCACCATCAAGCCGCTCGTACCGATATCTCTCCTTCACGAGGCGGTTCACGAACTTCCCCTTCGATTCAGCTCTCACGAGCCACGCGTACACTTCTGGCCCCACGTCGAAGTATCGATACTCGCCCGAGTTCGGGTACGCCACATCGAGAGTGCGCGCGCGCTCGTCGTAGCGAATCCACCTGATCCCCTTGGAATTGACCGCCTCCATCTGCCGAACACCTGCCTCGAGTGCGAAGTCCCGGGCGCGATTGTACAAGTGCGGTCCTCGTCTGGTTCTGCTTCTTTCAGTTGAATCTTCGCGCTCCCGCATGAGAGTCTCACCGCCCCGACTCACAGGAGTTCCCCATGGCCGGCTTCGACATCTTCCTCCAGCTCTCCGGCATCGACGGCGAGAGCACGACCAAGGGTCATGAGAAGGAAATCGAGGTCGTCTCCTACGACCAGTCGATCGATTCCACCGTGCCGAGCGGTGGCGGCGGGGGCGGCGGCGCTGGCAAGGCGACGTTTTCCGGCGTGCGCTTCCGTAAGCTGCTCGACACCGCTTCAATCCCCATCGCTCTGGCCTGCGCATCCGGCCTCCACATCGCAAGCGCGCGTTTCGCGTTCCGGCGCGCGCCATTGGATTTCTACATCGTCGCGCTCGAAGACGTCGTCGTAACTCATGCCGGTCAATGTGCGACGACCGATACTCAGTCCCCACTTGCGTTCGAGACGCTTGCCAAGAGCCCAGCGGGCGCAGCGCTGCTGGAAGAAGTGACGCTGCACTTTGCCAAGATCCGCTGGGAATACCGTCCGATCGGACCGAAGGGCACGGGGCTTCCGCCAATAGTGGGCGGCTGGGACGTAAAAGCGAACAGGAAGCTGTGAGCGTGGCGCAGAAGTTCTACGTGGTGTGGGCAGGCCGACAGACCGGCATTTTTTCGGACTGGGCGACGACGCGAGCGCTGGTCGATAAGTTTGCCGGCGCGCGCTACAAGTCGTTCAAGACTCGAGCGGAGGCTGAGCGCGCCTTCCAGGCGGGAATGCCGCGGCGGACAACTTCAGCGGCGAAGCCATCGACCATCCGGGCTCCTTCGGCAACCGATGCCGAGAAGTTCGATGTGCAAATTTACTGCGACGGTGCGTGCGAACCGAATCCCGGCAATGCAGGCTCGGGCATGGCCATCTACCGGAAAGGTCTGGTCACGCAGCTTTGGTATGGCCATTACAACCCGGCCGGCACGAACAACACGGCGGAATTGACAGCCCTGCACCAGGCCATGCTGTTCGCCGAACGAGAGATCGCTACGGGGTCCAGCGTGCAGATACTCAGCGACTCGAAGTATGCGATCAGCTGTATCGCAACCTGGGCTGCCGGTTGGGAGAAGAGGGGATGGAAAAAGAGCGGCGGCGAGATCAAGAACCTCGATCTCATCAAGACCGCCTACGCGCTCTACTCCAGCATTCGGCCACAGCTCACGCTGACACACGTCAGTGCGCACGTCGGAACGGAAGGCAACGAGCTTGCCGACCGGATGGCGATGAGTGCAGTACTGAACAAGGCGACGGAATTTCGTCAGTACGAAGAACCCATCGAAGTGCAAACCATTCTGCGGATGCGAGCGGGCTGAACAGCCGGTTCCGCACCACTTTGGGTCAACAACAATCGCGCACGCGCACCAGCGGTGCGCATGAACTTCGCTAATCACGTCCCAACCTCCTGATTCCTCCGCTGGCACCGCGCTTGCAACGCTCCGTTCGACCACACGGAGCGGCCGAGATGGAACACCGCGCGACGCGCCCACGACTCATCAGCTTCAGCACGATTCCCATGCGCGCCTTCCATATCGCGGCCGTCCCGCGCGACAAGTTGCTGTTCGCCTCGACGTTGGGGAAATGACAGCGCAGCCGATTCGCACAACCTGTCCGTACTGCGGAGTCGGCTGCGGCGTGCTGGTGACGCGGCAACCGCCGCGTCATCCTCGCGAAAGCGGGGACCCATCCGTCAACATCGGCGGGTCTCCATCCATCGAAATCACCGGCGACCCCGACCATCCCGCCAACTTCGGCAAGCTCTGCTCCAAAGGCTCGGCCCTCGGCGAAACGCTGGAACGGGGAGGGCGGCTGCTCTATCCACACATCCGCGGCGAGCGGAGGAGTTGGGATGAAGCGCTCGACTACGTCGCCAACGGCTTCCGCCGCATCATCGATCGCGACGGACCCGACGCCGTCGCGCTGTACGTATCCGGTCAGCTGCTGACCGAGGACTACTACGTCGCCAACAAGCTGATGAAGGGTTACATCGGCAGCGCCAACATCGATACGAATTCCCGCCTGTGCATGTCGTCAGCCGTGGCCGGTCACAAGCGCGCGTTCGGCGAGGATCTGGTGCCGGTCTGCTACGACGATCTCGCGCTCGCCGATCTCGTCGTGCTGGTCGGATCGAACACCGCGTGGTGCCATCCGGTCCTGTTCCAGCGCATCACGGCCGCACGCCAGGAGCGGCCGGACATGAGGATCGTCGTCATCGATCCGCGCCGCACGGCAACCTGCGAGTTCGCCGATCTGCATTTGCCTGTGCGCGCTGGGACTGACGTTTGGTTGTTCAACGGTCTGCTCGCGTTCCTGCATCAGCATGGCGCAGTGGCAACGCAGTTCGTAGCGGACAGCACGAGTGGTATCGATCGTGCGCTGAACGTGGCGGAGAAGACGGCCGGCAGCGTGCGTGCCGTCGCGAAAGCCTGCGGCATCGATGAGCATGCGGTTGTCGAGTTCTATCGCCTTTTCACGCGCACTGAGAAGACGCTGACGATCTTCTCGCAAGGCGTGAATCAATCCTCGGCCGGCACCGACAAGGTCAACAGCATCATCAACTGTCATCTGCTGACCAACCGCATCGGTCGCCCCGGCATGGGCCCGTTTTCAGTGACCGGCCAGCCGAACGCGATGGGCGGGCGCGAAGTAGGCGGTCTCGCGACCACGCTTGCGGCGCACATGGATCTCGAGAGCGCCGAGCATCGACGTATCGTGCAGGAATTCTGGAACAGCCCCGCCATCGCGAGCGCGCCCGGACTGAAGGCCGTCGATCTGTTCGACGCCATCCATGACGGCCGCGTCAAAGCGGTATGGATCATGGCGACCAATCCGATCGTCAGCCTGCCGGACGCCGACCGGGCCCGAGAAGCGTTGCGACGCTGTGAGCTGGTGGTAGCCTCCGATTGCATCCAGCACACGGATACGACTGCGCTCGCGCACATCCTGCTGCCCGCCGCCGGCTGGGCGGAGAAGGACGGTACGGTCACCAACTCCGATCGGCGCATTTCGCGCCAGCGTGCCTTCCTGCCGTTACCGGGCGAAGCGAAGCCTGACTGGTGGATCGTCTGCCAGGTCGCGCGGCGGTTGGGACATCACGCGGCCTTCGCGTTCGACTCGGCTCACGAGATCTTCGTGGAACACGCGGCCTTGTCCGGCGCGGAGAACGATGGCGGGCGCGCCTTCGATATCAGCGGCCTGAGCTCATTGACCCGCGACGGCTACGATCAGCTCGCTCCGATTCAATGGCCCGTTCCAGTACTGCGCCACCCGGGCACCGAGCGCTTGTTCAGCGACGGGCGTTACTTCCATCCCGATGGCAAAGCGCGTTTCATCGCGACGCCGCCGCGCCCGCCGGTCAACGCACCGGACGAGCAATATCCCCTGGTGCTCAACACGGGCCGCGTCCGCGACCAGTGGCACACGATGACGCGCACGGGTTACGCGCCGCGCCTGACCAGTCACGTGCCCGAGCCCTATGTCGACATGCATGCGCAGGATGCCTTGCTCGCGGGAGCGCGCGAGGGGGAGCTCGTTCGAGTCGCTACACGCTGGGGATCCATCATCGTGCGCCTGCGCATCACCGGCGAAATGCCGCGCGGCATGATCTTCGTGCCGATCCACTGGAACGGTGCGTTCTCGTCGGACGCGCGCGTCGGCACGCTGGTCAATCCAATCGTCGATCCGGTTTCAGGCCAGCCCGAGTTCAAGCACACGCCTGCGCGCGTGATGACGTTCGCAGTTCGTTGGCATGGCTTCGTGCTCACGCGTAGTCAGATCGCCAGCCCGGACGTGGCGTGGTGGACGCTTGCGCGCGGCAATCAACATCTGCGCTACGAGATCGCTGGCAGAAAGGCACCGCGTGACTGGTCGCTGTGGGCACGCCGGCTGCTCAACGCAGCAGACGACGCCGACTGGGTCGAATACTCGGATCCGGCTGCTCACGTCTTTCGCGGCGCGCTCCTGACGGACGATCGGATCACCGCGTGCGTGTACCTGTCGCCGCGACCGGACCTGCCTTCGCGCACGTGGCTGGCAAGCCTGTTCGAGCGCGATCGGATCGGCGACGCGGAGCGGGTCGGGCTGCTCATGGGCCAGCCCGCGGATCCTCGAGCCGACACGGGACCCATCGTCTGCTCTTGCTTCGGCATCGGTCGCAAGACGCTCTGCAA
>CADEEJ010000329.1:1776-5714 GCA_902826315.1 uncultured Steroidobacter sp. | reverse complement strand
CCTCGAGTGGCCGGTATTCTGTTCGCCGACAGGCGCATCGCGGTTCTATCACCCTGAGGGCGAGCTCGCAGTCGCGCGCGCAGCCGCAAAGGCCGGCACGCTCTATTGTCTATCGGTTGCGGCAACCAGCAGTCTCGAGCAAGTCGCGGCGGCGAGCAGCGGCGCCAAGATGTTCCAGGTGCTGTTGTTCAAGGATCGCAGTGTCACCCTGGAACTGATCGAACGCTGTAAGCGGGCCAACTATCCGGCGCTCTGTCTGACAGTCGATGCCGCCGTGCGCGGCAAACGCGAGCGCGAGCTGCGTGCCGGGATGGGCTTTGCCCTGCGCCCGGGATGGCTGCTGGGGCATGCGCTCAACGGTTCGCTGTCCATGCCCCATTTCGTGCAGCGGACGCGTGGCAACAACCTGTTCGCACACAGTCAGTACTTGGGCGAGCAATTGGATCCCTCGGTTTCATGGAAGGATGTCGAGAAGATCATCGGTGCGTGGGGCGGGCCGTTCGCCATCAAGGGCCTGATGTCTGTCGATGACGCTCGCCGGGCGGCCGATGTGGGTGCGACGGCGATCATCGTTTCCAACCACGGCGGTCGCCAACTCGATGGCGCGGCGGCGCCGATCGAAGTGTTGCCCGCGATCGCCAGCGCGGTGGGACATCGCATCGAGGTGATTCTCGATGGCGGGATACGGCGGGGCGTCCACGTGCTGAAGGCGCTGGCGCTTGGCGCACGAGCGTGTTCTGTCGGACGGCCCTATCTCTTCGGGCTGAGCGCCGGGGGAGAGGAGGGTGTCAGCAAAGCGCTGGACATCTTGAGAACCGAGCTCACACGTGCTCTGCAGCTGTGCGGCTGCGTCGATGTGAAAGATCTCGACAAGAGTATTCTGCAATGTCCGCCAGACGCATGAGCGTCCTGCGCTCGACGGATAGAGCTGCCTGGGGCGTGCACCTGAGTTTTTGCTGTCCGGAGCTCATCGAGTTCTGTGGTTATCTGGGGTTCGAGTGGCTGTTGCTCGATGCGGAGCACATGCCGTTGAATCACGAGGTCTGTCGGCAGCTGGTGCGTGCCGCGGATGTCGCGAACCTTCCCTGCGTGGTGCGTGTCCCGAAGATCGAAGCCTCGGTGATCGAAGGCTACCTGGATGTGGGAGCGATCGGCATTCTGGCGCCGAGTGTCGGCTCAGTAGCGGATGCCCGTGCGCTGGTCGCCGCTGTAAAATTCAGTCCTGACGGAACCCGTGGCGCCGCCGCGAGATCGCGCGCGGCCAACTACGGATTGACCCGATCGCCGGCGGACTACGCACGTCACGCGAATGAGATGACCGTAACCGCTGCCTTGATCGAAACGCAGCAGGGGATCGACAACCTCGACGCCATCATGGCCGTGCCCGGGCTCGACTACGTCGCACTCGGCCCCAACGATCTGGCGTTTTCTCTGGGTAGTGGCGCAGGCATGCAGGACGCAAGAGTTCGCACGCTCATCGAGAGTGCGCAAGAGCGTATGCGGGCGCAGCGCAAGCCGCAACTGACCGTCGTCTCTGACAGCCATCAAGCACGCAAGGCCGTGTTGGCCGGCGCGAAGCTCATCGCGGTATCCGACGCTGCCCTGCTCGCGAGCGCAGGGAGCTCGTTTCTCGACAACGCTCGCGCAGATTAGACTCGGCCCGCTCTTGCGCGGCCGAGTCGATCAGGCATCAGCTTCCCGTGAGTCGCCGATTCACGAAGAGCACCGCCTGATCGCCGCTGCCGCTGCCCGAGCCGAGCGTGACGAGAACGTTGGTGCCGCTGACGGGCATCCCGTTCAGGAACACGCCGACCTGGGTGTAGCCGCGCACGATTTCCTCTTCGACAGTGTAGTTTCCCGGCGCAAGCTCGCAGATCTGGCTACCAGTCGTTCCTTGCTGGTCGGTAAAAAAGGAGTTGGTGATACCGGTGGAGTCTGTCACCAGAATCCTCCAGCCGACCCCCGGCAGGTTTTCGACCCCTGCCTGGACCAGTTCCTTTTCCACCGTGATGCAGAATGTCCCGCTGTCGTGAGCCTTGAAAGTATCGGTCTTCGAGCGCGACGCTACGAAGCCGTGGAAGCACCCCGGCACGGCGCCGCAGTCGTTATCGATGCGGCTGAAGTCGCCAACGAATCCGCCGCCCGCGAAAGTGCCGTCGCCGACCGGCGTGACCCACACCTTGTACACGCCGCTGTTGTTGGGCGTATTGCGAAACGCGACGTCCGGCGCAGCACACAGCTCGACGGTGCGCGCTCCGATGCTGCCTTGATCGTCATCGACGTAGGTCTGATGCGTGCCGGTTGGGCAATTGCCGGTGATGACACCGCCGGAAACGGTGATGCAACGCTCGCGCACGGGATCCGTGCTCAGCAGAGTTTGGCCGGAGGGATCCGTGACCTGGAAAAAATAGTCACCGTCGCGGAGGCTGGCTGCGCCAGGAGGTGCGTGCGGACCTGGTCCCCCGTCGAGATACACGCCGGTCGAGCCGCATTTGGCGAGATAGCTCGTATTGCCGTTGACTGCGGTGCCGTTCTGGTCTGTGGTGAATATTGCGCCGGGAAGCGAAGGCGCCGCTGCGTGCGCCGAAGCGAATATCAGCGCGGCGCCCGCGCAGGCACTCAGTCGAGAGGAAATCATGATGGGTGCACTCCTCATCCGTACAAAAGCGCCCCATCCTTTCCAGGTGCAGTTGCTACGTCAACGCTCGACCTGCGTAGTCACGACCTGGTGCTCAGAAATGAGAAGTAGCGGAGACTTCGTGGAACCTTTGAGTCGGCTCGCTCGTGTTTCGCCCATCGCGGAGAGCCGAGGCGATTCAGCCGAGTCCAGGATCGCCCTCAAGCACCTCGCGCACGAGTTGCGGCCGCTCACCTGCCCGCCAAAGCTTTGCGGCATACGCGATTCGATAACGCAGGGCTCCGCCATCAGTGCTGGCGCTGCGCTCGATCGGCCTTGGTATGCACACGAATTCTGTACGCATCTCTTCTGCAGTCAGGCGAACTTTGGCGTAGCCATGAGCGCCGAGGTCGACGAATTCAAGATGCGGGGCGAGCTCGCGATTGGCAAGGGCCCGCGCCTGTTGCAAGTCACGCGTCTTTGCATAGGCGAGCGATGAGCGGACGCCGTGTCTCAGCAACATGTTGAACGTCCACTCGGGCTTTGCATCGGTCCGGTCAGCGAGAAAAAGGGGACGGAGCGGGTGGTCCTTTGCCAGCCTGTGCTCATAGGCTTCCATGACGCCAGGGCTCGCGAGCGAAGCTGCAACGAAGCTCAGACCCACCGGTTCGAACTGTTTCGGCGGCAGCGCCTTTGCGGCATAGCCGGCCCAGAAGCTGTGACGGTCGCCCGACACGATCGCGAAGCCCGTGATCTTCGAGTCGCGGACGAAATCGTAGATCTCGCCCCGCTCGACGTAGGCGGTGCCGTGATCGCCGCCGCCAAGATTGGCATAACCGCTCGGCCACGACTTCGTGAGTCCCGCCGGCAGGTTTTGCGGGTCGGCTCGCCAGTCGAGCGTACCTAAAGAGTTGCCCCAGATCTTCCATGTCGCCGACGACTTGCCAAGCTGCTCCTTGAGCCACGCCTTCTGGTCTACTCCGAGGATGGTTTGTGGAGGCGCCTGTTTGCGTGGATTGGCAACCCGAACTTCACCGAAGGCGATCTCTGCAGGCGGCTTGCCTGCATTGAATGCGCGTCCGCCGTCGAGAATCTCCATCGCCTCCTCGGGGAACATGCCGAGGAACTCGGGGCCGCCAAGCTTTTCGAGCTCGGGATCGCCCGTGGGATCCTCGCTGCGGTAGCTGTGCTGATCCGTGATGATCAAGTCGAGGTGCCGACCATACCGAAGCGCGCGATACGCGATGAGACTGCGGATCGCTGTCAGGTTGTTCGGCTCGACCCCGAGGCCGTTGTCGTCGAACTTCTCGATCGGAACGTC
>CADEEJ010000329.1:0-1676 GCA_902826315.1 uncultured Steroidobacter sp. | reverse complement strand
ATGTGGAAGTTGCCGACCTTCTCGCCGCCGGGAATGCGCGCGACCTCGTAAATCTTGCGGTCGTATCGAGTCTGCACCTCGTCCGGATATTCAACGACCTCGTAGATGAAGTCGCCGAGGTGAAGCACGAAATCGAGCTGGTCTTCGGGCGCGGCGCGCTCATCCTCGAAGATCATCCGCCGGTACGCGTTGAGCTTGCCTTCATTGACACTCTGGCAGCTGACGAAGGTGAAGTTCACGCGCCGTGAATCGTCGGGCGCCGGTGCTGTCCTGGTTCGGCCGATGCGACTGCCATTGCCCTCTTGGTCGATGAAGCGATACCAATACTCCCGCGCCGGCTTGAGCCCGCCGACCAGCACTCGGGCCGTCCAGTCGGCGGCGGCGGAAACCGGGACAGAGGCCTGCGAAACGACACGCCGAAAGGCTGCGTCCTCGGCAACCTCGACCGTCAGCAGCGATCGATCGCTGCGTTCGAACGGACGTCGTGTCCAGAGGATGACGCTGGTCGGATCCGGATCGCCCGAAGCCACTCCTTCAGGAAAAAGATCGCGCCGTTCTGTCCACTTGGTCTGCGAGGCCCGCGCGGCACCGCCCCAGGCGAGCGACGCACCCATTGCTGCCGCAAGTTGGATGAAGTCGCGGCGGCTGAGCGCCACGCGCTGCTCGTGCACATCGGGTTGCGTGTCTTTCATCTTGGTCGACCTTGGTTCGTTCGCCGTATGGCTGTGGCTCTGGAACTTCGACGCGCCAATCGCCGTCGCCACATGCTCCCTATGTGATACATCATCTCACCTATACGAGGTGTCCGGACAAGCTTGGGAAAAACCTACGTCACGTCCACCGCTGCAGGCGCATGGATTGCTGAAGGTGACACCAACACCTGCGTGTACAGGAAGAGAAGGGCCGCCAGCGCTTGGTTGTGAGTAGACGATTGCTACCTGCCGTTCAGTCGTCAGCAGTGCTTGCTGCAGAATTACGAGTGAACCCGAGTCTCATAGGTGAGTGGCGCAGCTATTCTGCCGATAAGCGCTACAGTCCCGCGTGGTACTTTGACCAGGAAGCGAGCCTTCGAAGGCCATGAACATTAACGACTACCTCATCGATCAGGCGGACAAGGATTGGGCGACGCACCTTGGCGACTGGATACCGCCTCTCCCATCGAGCTTCACGCTTTGGCTGGTGAATCGATTCGGGGACGTATTCATCGTCGCTGACGATGACAACTCAGTTCATATGCTTGACGTCGGCGCGGGGACACTGACGCGCGTCGCCAATGACCGCTCTCACTTCGCTGACTTGCTGGATACAGCAGACAATGCCAACAACTGGCTCATGATTCCGTTAGTAGATGAATGCCGGGGCGTGGGGATGAACTTGACTCCGAGCCAGTGCTACGGGTTCAAGGTTCCGCCGCTTCTTGGCGGGAAGTACGAGCTCGAGAATGTTGAGCCCACGGACCTTGCAGTCCACTATTCGTTTCTGGCTCAGATCTACAAACAAACGAAGGATTTGCCGGACGGAACTCCGATCAAGGCGGTAGTTCTAGAGTGAAGGCTAACGCGCTGCTAACAACGCGCTGCACGCGCGAGGCGCCGTTGCTCGCGGCTCAGTCGGGGCGTTGGAGTTCAAGATGCGCATGATCCATGTTCAAGTGCAGCCGGAACGCGCGAAGCGAC
>CADEEJ010000328.1:3558-5715 GCA_902826315.1 uncultured Steroidobacter sp. | reverse complement strand
CTCTCCGGCGTGACCACGATCGAAGAAGTGCTGCGCGTGACGCGCGAGGATTAGAGCGGCGAGGCGGTAAAAGCCGCGCCTTTTGCCGGCGTTTCGTCGAAAGGGCCTTGGCCGCTTTCGACCGGAGAAATATGGGCGCATTCGAATACACAGCGGTCGATGCGACTGGGCGGGAGCGCAAAGGCGTTCTCGAAGGCGACACCGCACGCGCAGTCCGACAGATGCTGCGCGACCAGAGCCTGCTGCCCGTCGCGGTCAACGAAGTGCTGCAGACGGAGAACCGGCGCGAGCGCAAGCAATTTTCGCTTCGTCGTGGCATCTCCGCCGCAGACCTCTCCCTCATGACGCGACAGATCTCCACACTGGTGCGCTCCGGCCTGCCGCTGGAGGAAGCGCTGCTCGCTGTCTCCGAACAGACCGAGCGTCCGCGTATCCGCAGCATCATCATGGGCGTTCGCGCGAAAGTGATGGAAGGTCACGCGCTCGCGGACGGCCTGGCGGATTTCCCGGCCGTGTTTCCCGAGCTGTACCGCGCAACGGTTTCGGCCGGCGAGCAATCGGGACATCTCGATACGGTGCTCGAACGCCTCGCGGACTACACCGAGAGCCGCGAACAGCTGCGCAGCCGCACGCTGACAGCGATGCTCTACCCGGTGCTGCTGTTCGTCGTCTGCGTCTCGATCGTGGCGATGTTGCTGACGTTCGTCGTGCCGAAGATCGTCAAGCAGTTCGAGAACTCCAAGGCCGAGCTGCCGTTCCTCACGCAGGTGTTGATCGCGTTCTCCGACTTCCTGCGCAATTGGGGCTTGCTGCTGCTGGTCGCGCTCGTGCTGGGGTCCTTTGCGTTCACCCGCTGGCTGCGCGACCCGGCGGCACGGCGTCGCTTCCACGCCTTCCTGCTGCGCCTGCCGCTCATCGGCAAGGTCGTCCGCGGTAACAACACCGCGCGCTTCGCACGCACCTTCTCGACGCTCACCTCCAGCGCGGTGCCGGTCCTGGAAGCGATGCGCATCTCCGGCGAGGTCGTGACGAATCTGCCGATGCGCGACGCCGTGCAGGACGCCGCCGCGCGCGTGCGCGAGGGCGCACCGATCGGCCGCTCGCTCGGCGCCTCGAAGATGTTTCCGCCGATGATGATCCACCTCATCTCGTCGGGCGAAACCAGCGGCGACCTGGAGACGATGCTGGATCGTGCCGCCACCAACCAGGAGCGCGAGATGGATTCGATCCTCGGCGCCGTGGTCGGCCTGCTCGGGCCGCTGATGATCCTCATCATGGGCGGGCTCGTGCTGCTGATCGTGCTCGCGATGCTGCTGCCGATTTTCCAGCTCAATCAACTCATTGCCTGACGCGTCGCACGTTGCCCAAAAGTCGCTATTGCGGGACGGCACGCGACCTTCTATATAGTCGCCAACTCCACGACCCGCGCGACGTAAGACGCACTCTCTTCTGCGATGAGCGAGAAGCCGGAATCCGAAGAGTTCGATGAGGAAGAGGACGACGGCAGTGCCGTCGACTCCGACGACCTTGACGTCGATCATCTGATGGCGGATCTCGACAAGCGCAAGAAGGCCGTCGTCAAAGCCGGCGAGCCTGCATGGCGGCGCCTGGAGCGCATCCGCGAAGAGCGCCAGACCGCCGAGCAGCTGTCGGATTTCGACGACTACGAGATCGGCGACGGCGAGCTGAAACCGAAACGTAACAAGTAATTGGCCAGCCGGCGCTTACGCGTCATAGCTGCATCTCCTTCGACGCCCATGTCCTGACGCTGCCCTCGTGCAGCACGGCGTACACGGCATCGCGCAGCTCGTTCGCCTCGCCCGACGTCAGCGTGCGTTCCAGGTCGCGAATGACGAGTCGCAGCAGCACGTTCTTCTGCCGCGGCGAGATACCGAGGCGCCTGCGGGCGGCCAGCGACAGGTCGAGGTAGGAGGTCTCGGAAAGCACCTCGACGGACTCGATGCTGCCACTCGTGGCTGCGAGGCTGGAACGCACGCGGTCGCCCAGCTCTTCGGCACTCGCCTCCTCCGCTACGGCGACCGACAAGTCGCGATAGATCGGCGGCTGCGAGGACACGGCACGGTACGGCTCCAGATCGAGCATCTGCGCCTGAATGCGCGGGTCCGTGGAGCGCAGCGCGCGAATGTCCTCGATGCC
>CADEEJ010000328.1:0-3458 GCA_902826315.1 uncultured Steroidobacter sp. | reverse complement strand
CGACCGCATTCCAGAATCTCCACCCAGCGTCCCTGCACGTTGCCGTAGACCTCCAGCCCGTCGAGGGTGTACGGATGCGCGGCAGGATCCATTCGCAGCTGCACGCCAGGCAGCATCGCACTCGCGACTGCTTCGATCATGGCCACGAGATCGTCACGCGTCAGCGGACGTTGCGAGATTCGCCACAGGTCGAGCTGATGCGGCTCGCCGACGTGCAGCCGGTCGATAGCGTCACGCCGATACGTCAGACCGGGGCACGCGAGCAGCACGTCCTCGTAACGAGCCGGCGCGACCATGCGTAGCGCTCGCGGAACCATCGCGGATGTCTGCGTGCGCAGGAGGAGGTCCGGCGTGAGGTAGCGCGTATAGCGCGCGTCGCGAGCTGCTCCCTCCGGTGGATAGCCGAGGTCATCGTAGTTATCGGTGGCCGGAACCACCGGTGGTGCGCGATACACGACGACGGGACAGTTCCAGGCTGCCCGCAAAGCATCGAGCGCCTGTTGCACGAGCAGCTGCATCGCATGCGGACCGAGCGCTGCATCCGTCAGGTCGCGCAGCGCGAGCAGTCGGCCGTAGGCATGGGAATCGAGAAGTTGCGTAGTCATTTCGACACCTGCGAAGTTCGTTTCGGAGTGCCGCGAGCGGCGGCGGACGAATGCGAACCCCCCGGACCGGTTCAGGCGGTCTGGGCTACGCGAGGTGGACTGACAGGAAGCTGGAGTTTCTAGCGCACGATCGCGACGCCCGACGCCTGGAACAGGCCGGGGCCGGTAAATCGAAAAGCAAACACGTGTGTGCGCGCAAGAGGCATGGCCTGGAATGTACCGTCAGGCCGGCCGGAAGTCGAGGCGACTGACGGAAGGCACGCAGAAGATGTCGATCGGTGTGGACCGCCCGCGCAGGACCAGCGCCGGCAACGGCAATGCCCCGATGCTCACGCCGTGCTCGTCGAGCGAATGCTTCACGGCATCGGAGAACAGCATCTCCCCTGCCCGCGCGCGCTGACCGAGCCGCGACGCGACGTTCACCGTGTCGCCGATGATCGTGTAGTTCATGTACGCAGCCGAGCCGACGTTGCCGGCTATGACTTCGCCGACGTTGATGCCGATGCCCAGCCCGGTTTCGACGTGGTATCGCTCGCGCCAGCGATCGGCGAGCACTGCGAACTTGTCGAGCATGTTGCGGGCAGCGGCGATCGCGCGGGCGCTGCCGTCGGCCTGCTCGATGGGCACGCCGAAGCCGACCATGAGGCCGTCGCCCGCCATGTTGAACACGGTGCCGTCGTACTCGAACGTGATATCGGTCAATAGCGCGAAGAACTCGTTGAGCAGCGCGACGACTTCGACGGGGTTCAGCTGTTCGGAAATTGCGGTGAAGCCGCGCATGTCGGCGAACATCACTGCTGCGCGGGTGCGCACCTGTGTTTGCCCGAGCGTGAATTCGCGCAGCTGCGGATCGGACAGGATCTTGTCGGCGAGCTTCGGCGAGATGTAACGGCGGAACGCCGCACGGATCAGCTCGCGTTGCTGAACCTCCTGCGACAGCTGTTCGGCCGCCAGTTGCCGGCGCGCTGCGCTCACACGCAGCAGCGCGTGGATACGCACCAGGAATTCTTCACGCCGGACCGCGTGAGTGAGAAAGTCGTCGACTCCTGCCTCGAAGGCCGCAAGCCGCTGCTTGGCGGACTTTGCGATCGCCAGCAGCGGCAGCAACAAGGTCGCGGGATTTGCCTTGAGCAGCCCGCAGATCATCGTCAGCGCTTCTGCATCCTGCTCGGCATCGATGACGAACAGATCCGGAGCGCGGCGCGCGACGCTCGCCACCAGCTGCTCCGGCGCGACGACGTCGTCGATGACGATGTCGGAGCCGTCGATCAGGCGCGCGAGCAGACTTCGGCTCGCGGCGCTCGCGCCGATCACCAACGTGCGAAACGTGGCGGACATCCCCAGAAACCCCTTCAAGCGGGCGGCTGGCGAACCAGCCGCTTCTTCTTAATTCTTGACCAGCCCCGCAACGAACTCCTGCACCGGCATCTGCTCGAGGCGCGCGCGGTCTGCGAACAGCGCCTTGATCGATTCGGTCTGTTTCGGCGTGTAATGCGCCGCGACCGAGGCCTCGAACTTCTTGACCAGCACCGGCATGCCCTCGGCACGGCGCTTGCGATGACCGATGGGAAAGTCCACCGCGACACGCGGCGTCGAGCTGCCGTCGCGGAAGAATACCTGCACGGCGTTGCCGATGTACCGCTTGTCGGGTGCGTAGTAGTCCTGCGTGAACTGAGTGTTCTCGCGCACCTGCATAACGCTGCGCAGCCCATCGACGCGCGGGTCGTTCGCAATCGAATCTTCGTAGTCCGCTGCAGTGAGCCGGCCGAAGATCAGCGGGATCGCGACCATGTACTGGATGCAGTGATCCCGGTCCGCCGGGTTCGCGAGCTTGCCCGTTTTGTCGATGATCCGTACGCCCGGCTCCTGCGTCTCGATGACGACGCGCTCGATCTGATCCAGGCGGCTCGCGACCTGCGGGTGCAGCGTCATCGCGGCCTCGACTGCGGTCTGCGCGTGGAACTCGGCCGGATACGAGATCTTGAACAGCACGTTCTCCATCACGTAACTGCCCAGGCCCTGCGGGTACGACAGCGCCTTGCCCTTGAACAGCACGTCCTGGAAGCCCCAGGTCTTGGCGCTGAGCGCCGACGGATAGCCCATCTCGCCGGTGAGGGCGATCAGTGCGTGGCGCACGGCGCGGCTCGTCGCATCGCCGGCAGCCCAGCTCTTGCGAGAACCGGTGTTCGGCGCGTGGCGATAGGTTCGCAACGCGCCGCCGTCGATCCAGGCGTTCGATACTGCGTTGATGACCTGATCGCGCGTCCCACCGAGCATCGCGGTGGCGACTGCCGTCGAAGCGATGCGAACCAGCAGCACGTGATCGAGCCCGACGCGATTGAAGCTGTTCTCCAACGCAGTCACGCCCTGGATCTCGTGCGCTTTGATCATCGCGGTGAGCACGTCGCGGACGACGAGACCCTTCGCACCCTGCGCAGCACTCTTGCGCGAGAGGTAGTCGGCGACGGAGAGGATCGCACCCAGGTTATCCGACGGATGACCCCACTCCGCGGCGAGCCACGTATCGTTGAAATCGAGCCAGCGGATCATCGTGCCGATGTTGAATGCCGCCTGCACGGGATCGAGCTCATACGAAGTGCCCGGCACGCGCGCGCCGCCCGGCAGCACCGCGCCGGGAACGACCGGGCCCATCAGCTTCGTGCACGCCGGGTACTGCAGCGCCTGGAAGCCGCAGGCGAGCGTATCCATGAGGCAGTAGTAAGCGGTTTCGTAGGCCGCCTTGCTGTCGACGCGATAGGACAGCGCGTAATCGGCGATGTCGGTGAGAACTTTGTCGGGAGCGGGTCGTTCGGCGGACTTGTAATCGTGGGTCGACATGTATCGTCAGGTCCT
>CADEEJ010000327.1:4480-5729 GCA_902826315.1 uncultured Steroidobacter sp. | reverse complement strand
TCGTCGACGACAAGTACAAAGAGTCCTTCGCGAAGAATACGCGCGAGCGGCGCGAGGCCGGCATCGGGGCACCGTGGGAAACAGAAACGGGTTATCTCTTTGCCAACGACCTCAACACGCCGCGCCGGCTCGCGACGCTCGCGATGATGCTCGCCGACCGGCGCCACAGCGCCACGCGCATCGAGAAGATCCTCGGCAGCAACCTGCTGCGGGTGTTCGGGGATACCTGGAAAGGCTAAGGAGTCGGGCTGAAGCCTGACCCGCGCAGGACTTTGCCCGGCTTCGCGCCCGTGTGTTTGCCCTCGTCGACGACGATCTGACCGTTCACCAGCACGTAGTCGATGCCCGTTGGCAAGGCAACGGGGTTGTCATACGTCGCGTTGTCCTGGATGCGCTCGAAGTCGAAGATCGTCAGGTCCGCCCACAGTCCCTCGCGCAACGCGCCGCGATCGAACAAGTGCATGCGCGTTGCCGGCAACGACGTCAGCTTGCGGACCGCGTCCTCGAGCGTGAGCACCTTGCGCTTGCGCACGAACTCCGCGATCGCACGCGGGAAGTTGCCGTATGAGCGCGGGTGCGGCAGGCCGAGAGCGTCCATGTCGCCGAGCTTTTCAGTCGCGGCCGCATCGCTCCCGAAGGCCATCCACGGGGCTTTGACCGCAGTCTCGATGTCGCTCTCGCTCATCATGAAGAACAAGGCCATCGCCCGATTCTTCGGCGCGGCTTCGAGAAGAATGTCCCAGGCAACGTCGGCGGGATCGCGGCCGAGCTCCTTGGCGATGTACTCGATGCTCTTGTAGCGATACGCGTCGTAGCGCGGATTGAAGGCGTTCGCGAGCACGACGTGGTCCCAGCCGCCCGAGGCGTGCACGAGGTTCGACCAGCCGGGCAGCGAGCCGGCCTGCAGCTCGCGCTTGAGTCGCGCACGGATGCGCGGGCTGCGCAGCTGTTTCAAGCCGCGCTCCATGCCGCGTTCCCAAATCCAGTTCGGAACCGTGATGTCCAGGCCGGTGCCGCCTGCCGAGTACAGATACATGTCGGCGCCGATGTTCACGCCACGTACGCGGGCGCCGTCGATCAGCGCGATCGCCTGCGGCACGAGCTGGCCCCAGCCGGGCTGATACGCACCCTTGAAGTGAAACACTTCCACCTGGATGCCGGCCTGCTCGCCGATCTGAATCGACTCGCCGATTGCAGTCAGCAACTGGGCACTTTCGTCGCGCATGTGGCTGGCGTAGATGCCGTTGTA
>CADEEJ010000327.1:0-4380 GCA_902826315.1 uncultured Steroidobacter sp. | reverse complement strand
TTGCGCGGCAGGACTTCACCCGACTGATCCATCAGGTCGATCCAGCCCGGCGAGACGTAGCGGTCGCGTGCATCGATCTCGCGCCGGCCGCGTCCGTCGATGCTGCCGATCCGGGCGATGCGCCCGTCTTTGACGGCAAGGTCCGCCCGCATCCACGGATTGCCGAGGCCGTCGAGCAACCGGCCGTTGCGAACCACGACGTCGTAGGCGAATTCCTCGGCCGCTGCGGCGGTAGTGGCTGCAATCGATGCGACGGCGAGGGCGACTAGTTGCAAGATCTTCCTCATGAGAAAAATAGTACCAAAAGAAAAATTAGCCCATATGGAGAATTTAAGCTAAATTCAGAAAAGCCTCCGAAAGGCTCCACGCAGGGGGAAATTCCATGATCGCCGTCCGCCGCTCCGTCTCGTTGCCCTTCACCGCGCTCCTCACGACCGCTGCATTGCATGCGCCGCTGGCCACTGCGGCCGAGACGCCGCCGCGCGATTTGCAGGTGTTGCAGGAGATCATTGTCACCGCCACCAAGCGCTCGGAGCTGCTTCAGGACGTGCCCGTCGCCGTCTCGGCGATCACTGCCGAGGACATTCAGGCGCGCGGCTTCACGAACTACGCGGACTATCTGAACACGATCCCCGGCGTGTACTTCCAGGACGGCGGCCCGGGCCACGGCACGATCCGCATCCGCGGCATCAGCGCCTCGGAGGGCGGCGTGCCCTCCACCACCGCCACCTACTTCGGCGAGACCGTCACGAGCGTGCTGACGAATTTCGGCGGCAAGCCGAACCTGCGGCTGGTCGACATCGAGCGCGTCGAAGTGCTGCGCGGGCCGCAAGGCACGCTGTTCGGCGCGAGCGCGCTGGCCGGCGTTGTCCGCATCATTCCGCAGTCGCCTGACCTGCAGGAGTTCGCAGGCGACGTCGGCGTGCGCGGCTTCACCACTGCGCATTCGGACGACACGAGTTATCACGTCGAGGGGACGGTCAACATGCCGCTCGTGAGCGACAAGCTCGCACTGCGCGTCGTGGGATACAAGGACGACGTCGCCGGCTACATCGACAACACGTTTGCGGGTCAGCCAGAGATCGACTGGAGCTCCGCGTTCGGCCTGGACGACGGCACGCTGGTGGTCCCGGCGATTCGGGCATTCAAACGCCGCGACATCAATTCCGAGGAAACCTGGGGTGCGCGCGCGGCGCTGACCTGGCAGGCGACCGATCGTCTGCGCTTCGACTTGCTGCACGCGACGCAGGACGTCTCGAGCGACAGCGAATCGTCCACCTTGCCGAGCGCCGGCGACTACGAGACGAGCCGCGGGCTGGATGTGTACGAGGCCGGCGGCGACGGCGAGCGCCTCGATGTCGACACGCTGGTGGCCAACTACGACTGGGACGCCGTGTCGTTGGTCTCGGCCAGCAGCTGGACTGAGATGAAGCGCTTCACCAACCAGGACATCACGTTCCTCGCCGAAGACGCCGTCGGCCTCCCCTTGCCCTGGGCGCTGCACGACCGCAGCGAAGGCGAGCTGTTCACGCAGGAAGTGCGGCTGCAGTCGCGCGGCGAGCAGCCGTTCCAGTGGCTGGCGGGCGTGTACTACCTCGACCAGGAAGCGAAGTTCTCGCAGTTCGTGCCCGATTACTCCTGTCCGACGTGCCTGTTCCAGGTGCTCGCGGGCCAGGACTTCGGCCTGGACGCGCCGCTCGCGAAATTCTCCGACGAGGAGCAGAAGTCGATCTTCACGCAGCTCAGCTACGACGTCACCGCTCGCTGGACGGTCGGCGTCGGCGCCCGTTACATCGAAGGCGAGTTGACCAGCTTCGATGCGGCCGCAGACGGCTTCCTGATCGGCGGCCCGACCACGCCGCGCCCACCGATCGGCGACAAGTACGACGAGGTCAACCCCTCGGCATACGTTCGTTACGAGCCGAGCGAGACAGTCACTGCGTACGCACAGGCTTCGCGCGGCTTCCGCGCCGGCCAGGTCAACCAGCTGTTACCCGATCAGTGTCAGGCCGAAGCCCAGGCACTCGGCCTCGGGTTGTTCACCGAGCCCGACACGATGTGGAACTACGAAGTCGGCTTGAAGTCGCAGCTCGCCGATGGCCGCGTCGGCATCAACACCGCCGTCTATCGACAGAAGTGGGAAGGCGTGCAGCTGCCGGTGACGCTGAGCTGCGGCTTCAGCAACGGTTTCAACGCAGGCGGTGTCACGGGCGACGGCGTCGAGCTCGAACTGCTCGCGCAGCCGCTCGACGCGTGGCGCTTCAACCTGGCCCTCTCCGTCAACAACAGCGAGTTCGAGCGCCTGGTCGGCAGCTCGATCTTCACGACCGGCGAGCGCCTGCCCGACGTGCCGGAGTTCAACGGCAGCGCCGGCGTGCAGTACAACTTCAATATCGGCACGAGCTGGACCGCCTTCCTCCGCGCGGACTACTTGTACGTGGGCAACGTGCGTCTCAAGTTTGCGGCACCGACCGAGGACGAGCCGCTGGCCAGCGTCGTGCTGCGGCAGGACGCGTACGAGAAGGCGAACGTGCGCCTGTCGGTGCAACGCGGACCGCTCGCGATCGATCTGTTCGGCGACAATATCTTCGACGAGCGCGGTGTCGTGAACACTCAGCAACCGTCGTTCGGCAGCCGCGAGAACCTCGTGCGGCCGCGCGAGATCGGTGTCGAGCTGCGCTATGCGTTCTGACGACTAGAAAAACGCCCAAGAAAAAGGGGAATTCGAATGAGCACCCGTATCGCCACATCGTTGGCTGTTGCACTGTGTGCCTTGCCGCTGCTCGCGCATGCGCAGGGCGGCGAAGGCTCGGACTCGCTGGCCTACAAGGCGAATGAGCACGCGGCACGCCCGCTCCCGCCGCACGGACCGACCACCGTCGAGGAGATGGAGGCGTTCGTCGACGGCTTCATGACTTCGCAGATGAAAGCGGGACCGGTCGCGGGCGCCGCGGTCGTCGTCGTGAAGGACGGCCAGGTGTTCTTCCAGAAAGGCTACGGCTACGAGGACGCCGACCAGCGCACGCCAGTCGATCCGGCGCAGACGCTGTTCCGTCCCGGCTCGGTCTCGAAGCTGTTCACCTGGACTGCAATCATGCAGCTGGTCGAGCAGGGCAAGCTCGATCTCGATGCCGACGTCAACACGTACCTGAAAGATTTCAAGGTCGACGCGACGTACCCCGAGCCGGTGAAGCTGCGCAACGTGATGACGCACACGGCCGGCTTCGAAGACGGCGGCGTCGGCTACCTGTTCGCGGAAAAAGCCGAGGACCTGTTGCCGCTAGCCAAGTGGCTGGCGGCTCATCAACCGGCACGCGTACGGCCGCCCACGACCGACTTCAGCGACGGCACGGGTGCGTCGTACTCGAACTGGGCAACGGCGCTCGCCGGCCACATCGTCGAGACCGTCTCGGGCCAGTCGTTCGACGACTACGTCGCACAGCACATCTTCCAGCCGCTCGGCATGGAGCGCAGCACCTTCGGCGAGCCGTTGCCGGAGTCGCTGGCACCGCGCATGTCCGGTGGCTACACGTTCGAAGCCGGCACATTCAAATCGCACGGCTTCGAGTTCATTCATGCCGCAGGCCCTGCCGGCTCGCTCACTTCGACGGCCGCAGACATGGCGCGCTTCATGCTCGCGCACCTGCAGAACGGCGCACTCGGCGATGGCCACATCCTCAAGCCCGAGACTGCGCAGCTGATGCACAGCCGCGTGATGAGCCCCGATGCGGCGCTCAACGGCCATGCGCTCGGCTTCTACGAAACGTACATCAATGGCCATCGCATCATCGGCCACGGTGGCGACACGCAGTACTTCCACTCGGTGCTGAGCCTGATGCCTGAAACCGGCATCGGCCTGTTCGCGACGGTGAACACCGGCGGCCAGGGCGGCCGCACCTCGGTCGAGCTGGAGCGCGCGTTCTTCAAGCACTACTTCCCGGCGGAGTTGCCGGTGGTCAAGCCGCCTGCAGACGCAGCGAAGCGGAATGCTCGATACGCGGGCACCTATCGCACCCTGCGCCACTCGTACACGAAGTTCGAGAAAGTGTTCGCCGCGTTCGGCGACGATGCGGTCACCCCAATGCCGGATGGCACGCTGCTCATGGGCGACATCTTCGGGAAACCGGCGCGCTGGGTCGAAGTCGGTGACGGCGTATTCCGCCAGCTGAACACCGATGCACTGGCTGCGTTCAAAGGTGACGATGGCGGTCGCGCCACACATGTCGTGGGTCTGTTCCCGCCGATCGTCTCTGCGCGCATCGGCTGGTACGAGTCCGGCAAGCTGCACGGTTTCATCGTCGGCATCGCCGTGCTGCTGTTCATTACGATCCTGGTCAGCGCCATCCGGCAACGTCGCGCCGATCGCGAGCTAGGTCAGCT
>CADEEJ010000326.1 GCA_902826315.1 uncultured Steroidobacter sp. | reverse complement strand
CCGAGATCGCGATCTACGGTCTGCCGGTGCGCATGCCGCACTGGTCGTTCGGCGTCCGCTACATCTATCAGCTGATCCAGCACCGCATGGGTTTGTCGCGGCTGTTCGAGGTCGTGTTCCCGGGCAATCCGGGGCGCGCGTATCTCGCGAAGAGCAACAGTGCCGCGGAGAACGTGCTGGTCACCGCGCACGTGCTCGGCCACGCGGACTTCTCCACGAACAACATGCTGTTCCGGCGCAGCCAGGACCAGGTCGGCGAGCACATCGTCGAGCAGGCCGCAGCGCATGCGCGCACGATCGGCATGGCGATCGAAGAGCACGGGATGGAGCGCGTCGAGTCCGTGCTCGATGCCGCGCTCGCGCTCGAGCAGCACATCGACGTCGATCAAGGCTTGCGCCGTCCGCGTTATCCGGAGCTGGTGGCGCAGCCAGGCGCGCCGCCGAACGACGAGTTCTCGCGACGTTTCGCCGCGCTGGGCCCCGACACAGCGCGCCCGCAACACAGCGGGCCGGCGAAGCGCGCACCGGTGCCGCCGCACCCGGAGCGCGACCTGCTGTGGTTCATCGCTCAGTACGCACCGGAGCTGGAACCGTGGGAGCGCGACATCTTCCTGGCGGTGCGCGAGGAGTCGTTCTACTTCTATCCCGTGTTCGCGTGCCAGATCATGAACGAAGGCTGGGCCTCGTACTGGCACGCGCGGCTGCTGCGCGAAGCTGACTTCCTGCCGCAGTCGGCGTACGTTGACGCCATCAAGTGCCACTCGGACGTCGTGCGGCCGAGCGCCAGCGGCGAGGGCGTCGCGCTCTCGACCAATCCGTATCACCTCGGCTTTTCGATCTGGGAAAAGATCGTCGAGGAACAGGGGCTCGAGGCCGCGCGCAAGATCATGTGCGAGGACGACGACTTCGGGTTCGTGCGCAACCACCTGACGCAGGAGCTGGCAACCGAGCTGAAGTTGTTCCGCTTCAAGGGCCCGGCGACCGGCACGCTGACGGTGCAAGAGATGGATTTACCGGCGCTGCACGAAGCCCTACTCGCGCCGAAGTACGCATTCGGTGCGCCGACAGTCGCCGCGTCGCGTGTGCACGTCGACGGGAAACTCGAACTGTTGCACGACCACACGACCGATGGCCGCGGACTGGATCCGGAGCGCGCACGCAAGGTGCTGGAATACGTCGCGCGCGTGTGGCGACGGCCGGTCACGATCACGACCGTCGATAACGACAACAGAGCAGTGGAGATTGCGGTTACACCGCAGCTGACCGGCTAGGCTGTGGTCAGGCTGTCAGGTCAGGCTGCTTGGGCAGTCAGGAACTGTTTCTTGTAATCGCGCAGGAACTCATCGACGCTGCGCGGCTCGCGCCCCGTCAATTCCTTCACGACCTGCGTCGGCGGCGCGTTGATCAGGTTCGACGCGCACGCGTCCCACAGCTCGAGCTTCGCTTCGATCATCACCGGCGACAGGCCTTTGCCCTGCAGCCAGCCGCGAGCTTCGTTCGCCGTGATATCCGTGTAGCGCACCGGTTTGTCGAGAATGCGGCTCATGCGCTCCGCGATCTGCGGATAGCTCAGCGACTCCGCGCCGGTCACCGTGTAAGTGCGGCCGATGTGCGCCGGATCGCGCAATGCGACGGCGGCGACTGCGCCGACATCGCGCGCGTCGACCCAAGTCCACTTCGTCGAACGGAACGGTCCTGAGATCAGCCCCTGCTGCGCGATCGAGTGCGAGAACTCGAACAGATTCTGCAGGAGGTTCGTCGGCCGCAAGCGCGTGATGTCCAGGCCCGACGCGGCGACGCTCACTTCCGCGTGGCCGTACCAGCGCAGCATGCGCGCACAACACATGTTCGGATCGGCGCCGACACCCGACAGTTGCACGAGGCGGCGAACGCCGGCAGCCTTTGCGGCGGAGACGATGCGCATGTGGGCTTCGGCGAGCTGCGGCGAGAACGGCCAGGCAAGGAAGATCGCCTCGACACCTTGCACAGCCCGCTGCAAACTGACGTCATCCGTCGGATCGACGTGCACCGCCTGAATGTTCGGTGCCTGCACAGGCAACTCGCCGCCCGGCTGCAACAGCGCACGGACGGGAGCGGAACCGTTGGCGAGCTCGGCGAGGACCGCCTTGCTCACAGCACCCGTCACATCCGTCACAAGCAGCATGGTTGCACCGTCACTCGTAAAACCTGACAAATTCTGGAGCGATAGATTAGGCGGCCCGACCGTCCGGGTAAACGCCTTCCGGAGCAACTTCCTCGTGCATCCAAATCAGCAATCCGCCGCCTACAATGAGCGCCGACGGGTAGCCTTTGGCGGGCTCCTTGACGCTTCTTTGAATATGGGGATCGTTTGAACAGTTTCAGTGACATCGTCGCATTCGTACGCGTGGTGGAGGCCCACAGTTTCGTGGCGGCCGCCCAGACGCTGGGGATGTCCCCCTCCGCGATCAGCAAGGCCGTGAGCCGGCTGGAAGAGCGGCTCGGCGCGCGCTTGTTGAACCGCACCACCCGCTCGCTCAGCCTCACCGACCTCGGCACGAATTTCTACGACCGCTGCCGCGAGGCCCTCAGCCAGCTCGACCAGGCCGAGAGCGAGGTGACCGAGGCCCGCGGGGTTCCGCGCGGCAGGCTGCGCGTCGAGGTGCCGGTGTCCCTCGGCAGGCTGCTGATCGTGCCGGCGCTGCCGCGCTTCATCGCACAGAACCCCGAAGTGACAGTGCAGATGAGTATGAATGACAGGGTCGTCGACCTGGTGCAGGAAGGCATCGACATGGCGCTGCGTGTCGGCGACCTGAGCGATTCGAGCCTGATCGCGCGCCGCGTCGGCAGCTTCCGTGTCGTGACCTGCGCTTCGCCGGAATTCATCCAGCGCGTCGGCGTACCGCTCACGCCGGAAGATCTGCAGCCCGAGCATTGCATCGCGATGTTCCGGCTCGGCACGAATCAGATCCGCGAGTGGTCGTATCGCAAGAACGGCGTCGAGCACACGTTGTTGCCGCGCGCCGCGCTGTCGTTCAGCGATCCGCAGTCCGCGGTTACCGCGGCAATCAGCGGCGCAGGATTCGTGCATTCGCTCGATTTCACCGTCGAGGCGCAGATCGCCTCGGACCTGCTGCAGCCGGTGCTGCAGGACTGGAATGCCGACTCGTACCGCGCCGTGTCCGTTGTGTATCCGCAGCACCGCCAGGCGACTGCGAAAGTGAAGGCATTCATCGATTTCGTCGCCGGCCTGTTCCCACAAGCCGCTGCTCATCCCGCACCTGCGCAATCGTCGACAACTACGCGCGTCGCGTAGTCCGGCCAATACCATCAGGTAATTGCGGGGTCCTCGACCTCGCGGCATATCGTCATAACTGGGGCGATTCCTGATTGGTTTTCATCAATGTCGTGCGGCCAACCCGATTGGTCGCAGGGGCCGCGGTCTCTACAGTGCGCCCACGTTTCCAGGAGTGATGGCTATGCCGCAATCGAGAATTCGTGCACTGACTTCCGCAGTCGCCGTGTCCGGCGTGCTGCTGATTGCACTGTTTGCATTGAGCGGCTGCGGCGGCGATGCGACCGCAACAGGGCAGGTGCCCGCGCCAGAGGTTTCCGTTGCGTCCGCGCTCGAGCGCGATGTGACGGAGTGGGACGAATTTACCGGCAGGCTCGAAGCAGTCGAGTCGGTCGAAGTGCGGCCGCGAGTCACTGGCTACATCGAGAGCGTGAATTTCACGGAAGGCAGCACGGTACGCAAAGGCGACCTGCTGTTCGTCATCGACCCGCGTCCGTATCGCGCCGAGCTGTCGAAGGCCGAAGCTGAGTTGGCACGGGCCGTCGCTGGTTCCGAGCTTGCCGCTTCCGACGCAGCGCGCAGCGAGAAGCTCGTCGACATCAAAGCAGTCTCGCGCGAAGAGTACGACACGCGCGTCAATGCCTCGCGCGAAGCGACGGCGAATGTTGCCGCTGCGCGTGCCGCAGTCGATGCCGCCAAGCTCAATCTCGAATTCACGCGCATCACCTCGCCTATCACTGGTCGGGTCGGAAAAGCTGCGATCACTGCAGGCAATCTCGTGACGGGTGGATCGAACGCTGCGGCGGTGCTCACGACAGTCGTCTCGATCGATCCGATCTACGTCACGTTCGAGGGCGACGAGCAGATTTATCTCAAGTACTCGGAGCTGGCGCTGCGCGGGGAGCGGCAGAGCTCGCGCGACGTCGCGAATCCGGTGCAGATGGGACTGGCGAACGAAACCGACTATCCGCACCAGGGCTCGATGACGTTCGTCGACAACCAGGTCGATCCGCGCACCGGCACGATTCGCGCGCGCGCGTCGTTCGAGAACAAGAACGGCTACCTGACGCCGGGTCTGTTCGCGCGCATCAAGCTGCTCGGCCACAACTCGTACAAGGCCGTGCTGGTCGATGACCGCGCGATCGGCACCGACCAGAGCCAGAAGTTCGTGTACGTCGTCGACGCGGAAAACAAAGTCGTCTATCGACCGGTGACAGTCGGCCGCCTCCAGGACGGACTGCGCATCGTGCTCAAGGGCTTGCAGCCGGGCGAGACGGTGATCGTCAACGGCCTGCAGCGCGTCCGCCCCGGTGTGGTCGTCGCGCCTGAGCGCACCGCGATGGATGCACGCGAGATCGCCGAGACGAAGCTGGCGATGGCCGGAGGCCAGTCATGAGATTCGCGCGTTTCTTCATCGATCGCCCGATCTTCGCCGCGGTCCTGTCGATCGTCATCTTCCTGGTCGGCGCCATCGCCGTCTGGAGGCTGCCGATCAGCCAGTACCCCGAGGTCGTGCCGCCATCGGTGACGGTGCGCGCGCAGTATCCGGGCGCGAATCCCAAAGTGATCGCCGAGACCGTCGCGGCTCCGCTCGAACAGGAAATCAACGGCGTCGAGGACATGCTCTACATGTCTTCGCAGGCGACCAGCGACGGCACGATGCTGCTTACGGTTACCTTCCGGCTTGGCACTGACATCGACAACGCGCAGGTGCAGGTCCAGAACCGCGTGGCACAAGCAACGCCGCGCCTGCCCGAAGACGTGCGCCGCATCGGCGTGACGACCAAGAAGGCCTCGCCCGACCTGCTGATGGTCGTGCATCTGATTTCGCCCGACGAGCGCTACGACACCGTCTACCTGCGCAACTACGCAACGCTCCAGGTCCGCGATGTGCTCGCGCGCTTGCCGGGCATGGGCGAAGTGCGCTTGTTCGGCGCCGGCGACTACTCGATGCGCGTCTGGTTGGACCCGGATCGCATCGCGAGCCGCGGGCTGACCGCCGGCGATGTCGTGCGCGCCATTCGCGAGCAGAACGTCCAGGTCGCCGCGGGCGTGATCGGTGCGGATCCCGCGCCGGTCGGCACGGAGTATCAGCTCAGCGTAACGGCGTCGGGTCGCCTGGTCACCGAAGAGGAGTTCGGCGACATCGTCGTCAAGACGGAGGCGGACGGCGGCACGACGACGTTGAAAGACGTTGCGCGCGTCGAGCTCGGTGCGGGCCAGTACTCGCTGCGCAGCCTGCTCAACAACGAATCCGCAGTTGCGATCCCGATCGCGCAGGCGCCGGGCGCGAATGCGCTGGCGCTGTCGGACGCGGTTCGCGCCACCATGAAGGAGCTGAGCAAGAATTTTCCCCAAGGGATCAAGTACGAGATCGTCTACGACCCCACAGTATTCGTGCGCGACTCGATCAAGGCCGTGATCGAAACGCTGCTCGAAGCGCTGGCGCTGGTCGTCATCGTCGTGATCGTGTTCCTGCAGACCTGGCGCGC
>CADEEJ010000325.1 GCA_902826315.1 uncultured Steroidobacter sp. | reverse complement strand
TCCTATTCGTGCGATCCGTGTTTATTCGTGGCCGAAGGAGACGACGCCGTCGCTCGGAACCTCGACATAGACCTCGCCGTCGGCGTCGCCGAACGGCTGTTCTACGTCCACGATCTCGCCCGAGTCCAGCCTGACGGTGAACCGGACCCGGGTGCCGAGATCTACACACTCCAAGACAGTTGCGTGTACCCGGTGTACGGGCCCGTCCGAGGTTTCGGATCTCGCGACGACGCGCGCCCGCTCGGCCCGAAACGCCCTGCCTTCCGTCAGGACCGTCCACCCGAAGAAACGCGCGACGTCAGGCCCGACCGGCGCGGTGTAGAAGTCGCGCGGCGGGCCGACCTGGCGGATCCGACCGTCGAGGACGAGCGCGATCCGGTCTGCGAGCAGCGCGGCCTCGCGCTGGTCGTGGGTTACGAACACGGTCGTCGTCCGCAACCGTCGCTGGACGGCGCGCACGAGCGAGCGCATCTCGACGCGGAGGTTCTCGTCGAGCGCCGAGAAGGGCTCGTCGAGCAGCAGCACGCGCGGCTCGGTCACGAGCGCGCGGGCGAGCGCGACCCGCTGCTCCTGCCCGCCAGAGAGCTCCTTCGGCTTTCGCGAGCCGAGCCCGTCGAGTTGGACGAGCGCGAGCGCCTCGTCCACGCGACGCCTCGTCTCGTCGGGCGCGACACGGCGCATCTTCAGCCCGAAGGCGACGTTCTCGGCCGCCGTCAGGTGGGGGAAGAGGAGCGGCTTCTGGAAGACCATCGCCGCGCCTCGCCGCTCGGCCGGTACGGCGTTGGCGCTCCGGCCGTCGAAGCGAACCTCGCCCGACGTGGGCGCGACGAGCCCGGCGATCACCTTGAGCGCGGTCGTCTTCCCACAGCCCGAAGGGCCCACGAGCGCGACGAACTCGCCCGGCGCGACGTCGAGCGAAACGCGATCGAGCACCGGCGTCCGCCCGTACCCGGCCGAAAGCTCCACGAGCTGGAGCGAGGCGCTCACCGTTTGAGGACCCGCTCGCGCCAGTCGCGCTCGAGCCGGTCGAGATACTCGGCGTCGGCCTCGGGCACGAGATGCGACGAGAGCTCGGCGTCCGAGAGCGTCGCCGGTCCGCGAGGGAGCGCCTCGACCGCCGCGCGCTCTTCCGGGGACAGGCGATCGAGCGGGATCGGAAAGACCGACCCGAGCGCGCGAGACTTCTCGACGGCGTGGGCGGGCGACATCAGGTAATCGATCGCGACGAGCGCGCCGGCCGCGTTCGGCGCGTTGAAGGGGATCGCCAGGAAGCTGTAGTTGCCGATCGTTCCGTCTTCGAAGACGAACGTTCGGACCGTGGCCGGGTACTCGCCGCGCGCGATGCGCTCGGACGCGAAGCTCGGCCCGTAGCTCATCGCAAAATCGATCTCGCCGTTGGCGAAGAGCCGGTCGACCTCCTTCGGCGTCGCCGGATAGGTCTCACCCTTTCGCCACAGATAGGGCTCGATCTCGTTCAGGTAGTCGACGGTTGCGGCTGAGGCGCGAGTGTAGAGCGCCTCGTCGAAGCCGCCCTGGAACGCTCGCGCGCCGCCGCCGAAGTGAAAGAGGACGTGGCGAAGGAAGCACGAGCCGGTGAAGTCGGGCGGCGCGAGGTAGGTGAACCGGCCCGGGTGTGCCTTGATCCAGTCGCGGAGCGCCTCGATCGATCGCGGCGGCTCCGGCGTGCGCGCCGAGTCGTTCGTGTTCGGCTTCGCGCAGTTCTTCATGAAGGCGGCGCTCGGCTTCGGCGCCGGGTTGTTCGGCTGGGCGCTCGACTGGGTCGGCTACGTGCCGAACGTCGTGCAGAGCCCGCAGACGCTCGCTGGCATGAAGAACGTCATGGTGCTCATCCCGGCGCTCGGGATCGTGATTGGCATCGTTGCGATCGCGCTGTATCCGATGCGGCGCGGCGAGCACGAGCGCATCGTCGCCGAGATCGAAGCTCGCAAGCGGTAGACGTCTTGGACGCTCGCAGCTACGGCAAGTCCGGCCTCGATGTCAGCGCTGTCGCCTACGGCGCGATGACGCTCGCCGCCGACCCGCAGATCCGCGACAGCGTCGCACCGTCTTTGCTACGCGCACTGGAGCGCGGGGTCACGCTGATCGACACCGCACGCGTGTATCCGAAATCCGAAGAGCTGATTGCCTCGACGCTGCGCGCCTGGCGTGGGCCGCGTCCGAGCATTTCGACGAAGCTGCACTCGGCCAGCCGCGACGCATATCGCTTCCATTGCCCGATTGCCGACGCATATGCGCCGCAGCGTATCCGCGAGTCGGTGGAGGGGAGCCTGCGGGCGCTGGATGTCGAGCAGCTCGATATCGTTCACCTGCACCAGTGGCACTACCTGTGGACGCACGAGCGTTCGTGGCTCGACACGCTGCACGAGCTGCGCGCAGAGGGGAAGATCCGTTGCATTGCCATCAGCGCACAGGATCACGAGCATGATGCACTGCTGGAGATCGTGAGCGCCGGGCTCATCGACGGTGTACAGCTGATCTTCAACGTCTTCGAATCGCGGCCGATGTCGGCGCTGCTGCCGCTCGCGCGCGAGCGTGGCGTCGGAGTGATCGCGCGGTGTGTCTACGACAGCGGCGGACTTTCGGGAATGCTCAGCGCTGAAGACTTTCGCGCCCGCCGGTTCTTGCAGCATGCACCGTACGAGCAGTACCGGGCGCGGCTCGATGAGCTGACGCGTCGTTTCATTCCTGCTGAAGCGGGCAGCATCGCCGAGCTTGCGCTGCGCTTCGTGCTTTCGGTGCCGGGTGTGAGTGCCGCGACGCTAGGTATGCCGGACCCACAGCTCGTCGATGCTGCGGTCAACGCCGCCGAGCGCGGACCGTTGTCGCCGGCGACGGTCGAAGCGATCCGTCGCGAGCACGTCTGGACGCGCAATTTCTACGAGCGGCTGGCATGAAGTCCGTCAGCTTCTGTTTCGATGATGGATTTCGCGCTTCAGCGGATTCGATCGCGCGCATCTTTTCGAACCGCGGCGTCGCTGCGTGCTTCTGCGTGCTCGCAGCACCGGAGCTCGCCGAGGATCCGTTCATCCGCGGCGCACGCATCGCCGATTGGGCGTATTGGCGCGAGACCGTCGCGGCCGGGCACGAGGTCGCACCGCACGGCTATGCGCACGAGCACTTGGGAAAGATCAGTGTCGAGGATGCACAGGCCAGCGTGCAGCGCACGCTCGATGCATTCACGCGCGAGCTGCCGGGATTCGATCCGCGGCAAACCTTGTATCACTTGGCGTATCTGGCCGCGCCCGCGCCGATCGTGCAGTGGATCGGCGAGCACACGCTCGGCGCGCGCATGGCGCTAGGGAACGCTGGGCGTAACGACGGGGCAGCGTGGTCGCGCGGTAAACCAGTCGACTGCATGACGTTCGGTCCACCGAATGCGGAGCTGCGAGCACATGAGCGGCTCGCGCGCTTCATGGGCGAAGAGGACGGCTGGCTGGTCCTCGTACTGCACGGCCTGGACGGCGAAGGGTGGGGCACGGTAGCGAGCGCGGCGCTCGAGCAGATGCTCGACGAAGTGCTGAGCGCCGGTGTCGCTGTGACGACCCCGAATCGCTTCTTGCTGTCTCTCGAATCAATCTAATTGTCCCGCCGAGAAACTAGCGTTTCGCATAGAAATGCGCAGCCGCTGCCGTCCTGGGCGGATGTACAGTGCTGCCTGCGCGACATGCGCCGAACGTTTCCGCTGAAAGTCCGAAGGAGAAAGAAACCTGAAGTTCTGAAGTGAAGATGCGGCGTCCGACGGTGCTTGAACACCGCCGAACGCCTGACACGCCACCCTTCTGAGGAGGATGACATGCTTACACCAGATGGTAACGGAGCGCCGCGCGCTCTTGAACAGGCGATCGCCGCAGAACGAGCGAAGCTCGTGAGCGCGCACGCTGTGCAGAAATGCTTGTATCAAGTTCTGTTGTACTCGGAGGGCGAAGATGCCGTCGTGCACGCAGAAACCGCGCAAGTGGTCGCATCGGTCATGGAGGATGCCGTCGACAAGCTGGATTCCGTCCATCTTCGTCGAGTGATGGAAGAGACGAAGCGGGGCGGCACCGTCGGACGGGATTCATAGTGCGAATCTCGAGACTGTAGCCACGCCAAGCAGATTGAACACGTCACCACGGAAGGCAAGATGAAACGGAAGCGCTCCGGCAGAGAGAACTCGCACCCGACACCGGCCCGAGAGGCGACAGTCGGAGCGGGTGAGTTCAACGAAGTGCTCGCGCTGATCGAAGGCGCGCGACGGCGCTCATACCAGGCCGTAAATGCCGAGCTTGTCGGTCTCTACTGGCAGCTCGGCGAGTACATCAGCTGCAAAATCGAGTCCGCGCAGTGGGGCGATAGCGTAGTGGATGACCTAGTCGCTGCCATCGCACGCCGATATCCCGGTTTGCGTGGCTACACACGGCCGAATCTTTTCAGAATGCGTCAATTCTACGAGGCATACCGCGGCAACGAAATTGTCTCACCACTGGTGAGACAATTGCCCTGGACGCATCACCTCATCATTCTAAGCTTGGCCAAACCCCCGGAGACCCGCGAGTTCTACACGCTCGCCGCTGTCCAGCAGCGCTGGACCAAGCGCGAGCTGGAGCGCCAGATTCGCAGCGGGGCGGTTCTACGCGCCTCGCCCAGTAGCAAGAAGGTGTCACCAGCGGTGACACAAATTCATCCCGCCGCAGAAGAAGCTTTCAAGGACGCCTACATACTCGAATTTCTAGGACTGCCCGACGGACATTCCGAGCCCGACCTGCACGGCGCGCTGTTGCAAAACCTCGGCCGCTTCATCGCGGAGCTCGGCCGTGACTTCTGCTTCGTCGGTTCCGAGTACCCGGTGCAAGTGGGCAAGCAGGACTTCGCCATCGACCTCCTGTTCTTTCATCGAGGGCTTGCCTGCCTCGTGGCGTTCGAACTGAAAGTCCGTGAGTTTCGTCCCGAGGATCTCGGCAAGCTGGGCTTCTACGTCGAAGCCCTCGACCGCGACGTGAGGAAACCGCACGAGCGCCCGTCCATCGGCGTCCTGCTCTGTGCCACCAAGGACGACGAGGTGGTCGAGTACGCGCTAGCCCGCACTGCCTCGCCCACCCTCGTCGCCGAGTACCAGACCGTGCTCCCGTCCAGGGAGTTGCTCAGGCACAAGCTGCATGAGCTGTACGCCCAGCTCGCGTCGGAAAAGTCTCATCGCTGATGAGACAATTGTGTCATCAGCGATGACACAAATTGCGCTAGTAGTTCGCTTCCAGCGACAAGCCCACGACTCGCTGCGCCTCGTACGGCACATACTGCGCATACGCTCCAACGCCCGTCGTGCTCGGCGTCGTGAAAATGCGCGTGGCGAAACGCTCATCCGTCAAGTTCTTGCCGAACAGCGACACGCGCCAGCGGTTGCCGGAAGAGGCGAGCGTGATCGCGGCATTGATCAGCGGATAGCCATCCTGGTACGTGGCCGGATCGTCCGGCGAGTTCGCCGGCGCTTCGGTGCGATAGCTGACGCCGAGATCGAGCAGCAGGTCGAGCCCGCTCGCGCCGAGATCCATGCCGTAGTGCGTGTTCAGGCTGACATTCCATTCCGGCGCGTACGGCAGCTGTTTGCCCGACATGTCCTGGATGTTGCCGTTGCAGCCGGTCGCCGCGGTCTGGCCGCGATAGCACGGTGCAGTCGGGAACGAGTCGAACTTGCCGTCGGTGTACGCGAGCGAACCGTTGAACGACAGGTCGGTGCTGGCGACCGGCCGATAGATCATCTCGACCTCGACGCCCTTGGTGAGCACTTCCGCGGCATTCAGCAGC
>CADEEJ010000324.1 GCA_902826315.1 uncultured Steroidobacter sp. | reverse complement strand
CACCGTTCCCTGGTGCAACTCCACGAGATTTCGGACGAGCGCAAGGCCAATGCCGAGTCCGCCTTGGGCGTGTGGTTGACCGTTACGAATCTGCGAGAACATTTCGAACACGCGCTCGAGCTTCGATGCGCAACGCCTCCGGCGCGCGCCCCGAGATCATGAGAACCGGAATGGTCGAGGTGCTGGGAGTGGCGCGCAGCGTGCGCAATAGTTCGACGCTGTCCATGCCCGGCATTACGAGATCGGTCACGAGGACGTCCGGGCGAGTACGCAGAATCGCATTCAGGGCCGCTGCACCGCCCGCGGCCGTTTCGACGGTGAACTCGTCGGACAGGGCCCGAGCAAGATGTTCACGCACCGTGTCCTCGTCTTCGACGAAGAGGACGTGCGGTCTACGGTCCACAGGCATGAATAGCTCCGATCAGCACCCTTCATGCGTGACCATGTAGTCAATCTCCGCCCAGGCGAAGGGTCTTCGCTTACAGCACCGGCCGATCGCAACGGCCAAGCCGGGCTGGAGTTCTCGTGAAGAATCTGCGCACACTTTCCACGCGGGCTGCAATCATTCGGGGGAACCTGGCCGTGAATCATCCTACTTCTGTGCGGGCGCACTTGGCTGCGCTCGCCAATCACTTAGCTCGCCGGCGCAACGCGCTTCTCGATGCATGGCGACTCGCAATCGATGTGGATCCGGAGCTGAATAGTGCCGCCAAAAGCACCCGAAGTCAGTTCGTAGATCACATTCCCGATGTCCTGGATGCATTCGAAGACCGACTGCGGGCTGACGGTCCGCTGCAAAAACTGGAAGCCCGCAACGATGAACGCGAGAGCGCCGCGGAGCACGGCACGCATCGTTGGCAACAGGGATATCAGCTCACCGAGACCATGCGTGAGTGGGGACATCTGCACTTGTGCTTGTTGGCCGAGCTGGAGCGCTACTGTAAACAGCATCTCAGCGTCGATTCGGACGTGCCGGCGATCGCCCGTCGCGAGTTGGCGCGGCTGGCCAGCGAAGGCGTTTGCGCCAGTGCCGCACGCTACGCGCAACTTCAGCAGAGTGAAGCCGCCAGCCGACTCTACGATCTCGAAAGCGCAATCGGCGAGCTCAAGGCGTTGGAGATGGAACGTGCCGAGAGCCTGCGGCAAGCGGCCCACGATCTACGCGGCAGCGCCCACGTCATCGCCAGTGCCTCCGCCGTTCTGAATAGGGAAGGTCTGCCTGACATCAAGCGGAATCAGGTCTCCGCAGCCTTGTCTGCTGCCAGCACGTCCCTGAACAAACTGCTAAGCGACCTGCTCGATCAGGCGCGCCTGGAGGCGGGGCAGGAACAGCGCAACGTCAAACCCTTCGATGCGGCGCGCCTCATCAAGGACTTTTGCGAGTCGACGCGTCCGCTCACCGCGGACCGTAACCTGTTTCTCAAGTGCGAAGGCCCGCCTGAGCTGCTCGTAGAGGGCGATGCGATCAAGGTGCAGCGCATTCTGCAGAATCTCGTCCTGAATGCGCTGAAGGTGACACAGTCGGGTGGCATACTCATCACGTGGGACCCAGGCGAGCAAGGAAGCGACGCCAAGCAATGGGCGCTGTGTGTGCAGGACACTGGCCCGGGCTTCCGGTCACCCGCAACGCCGATCAGAAGGGTGCTTCGCGATGCCACGGACGCTGCCCGCGACATCGAGGAGCACTCGAACTCCGCCGTCGATGACGCCGCGTCGCGCTCTGCCGATCCAGCACCGACCCTGACATCGCAGTCGCCGCCGTCGCCCGGTGGACGATTCCCACCCGGGGAGGGGATCGGGCTTTCCATCGTAAAGCGCCTGTGCGAACTGCTCGATGCGAGCATCGAAGTGCAATCGGCTATCGGCCAAGGCACCACATTCCGCGTTGTCTTTCCGCGGAACTATCCGGAGTCTGGCATCGTGAGGGACTAGGCGAGGACGTCCGATGGCGAGGTGATCAACAGACAGGTACAGCCGGTTTCGCTCCAGACACGCTTGTCGGCCGTCCCGCGTTCGGCCCTGTTGTACTCGCCGGGATAGAGCTTTCGATCGTCGATCCGGAGGTCGCCACTGAGCAGGTGCAGCTCTTCCGCTCCGGCATGCGTATGAGGCGGATAGTTAACGCCCGGGGCTAATCGCACGAGCATCGTGACTCGATCCCTCGGGGGATTGTTCGAGAGCAATTTGCAGGAGATTCCCGGCGCGACGTCTTCCCAATCGGGTTCTCGCCATTGCGCTGCGTCGACTGGCTGCGCCTCTTCGACAGCGTCTATGCGTTCTACGAGGCGATCCCATAGCGAGGGAGCTGGCCGGAGCATCTCCGCCCGCCAATCTTCGAGGGAATCAACCACTCGTCTCAGCGCCGCGCATTCTTCTTGGCACTGCACGCACTGAGCGATGTGTACTTCTACAGCGGATGCTTCACCCGTCCGCAGCGCCCCTGTGATGTACGCCGCCACCGAGTTCAGTTGCGGGCATCGTTCCGCATCCGACTCGGATGTCATCGGGCGCTTACTCCTGCCGCCATGGCTCGTCGCAGCTTCATGAGTCCAGAACGGATTCGTGTCTTGATCGTTCCGAGGGGCTCATTCAGGTAACCTGCGACTTCTGCGTAGGTGAGGTCTGAAAAATAGGCCAGTTCGATCGCTCGACGTTCCTCATTGCCAAGTGTGGTCAGGGCAGCCCGCAGACTACGCTCGAAGCCATCATCGACAGAGCTCTCATTATCGGGAACTTGCGGGTCTGGAGCAGCTCCGTCAGGAGCAACACGCTTCTTGCGTTGATCGTAGCGCAGACGGTCAATAGCACGTGAGCGTGCCCGATTCATAATCCATCCGATGACGGACCCACCGCGTTCGTCGTACGTACTTGCGCGAAGCCAGACCTCATGGAATACATCCAGCGTCACTTCTTCCGCCGAAGCCCTGTTGCCGACGAGGCGCATGATCAAGGTGAATACGAGGCGGTACGTGCGCTCATAAAGGTCTTTGAGAGCCGCCTGCTCGCCGCTCGCGATGCGGTTGACCAGGCTGAGCCATTCCTGTTCCGACACGCGTGATTTCGTCTCGTCGACATAGAGCAGGTCGCCCAACGTGCCGCTGCTCTCATTGACGCCCTCGTTGTTCCGTGGAGTTGCGCTCATGGGCTGAAATCGTGCCGCCGTCCCCTGCTCCTTGCAAGAAGCTCTGACACTCGAATTCCCAGGCTGCAAAGCACCGGATATGGATGTGGTAGATTTCGGGTCTGCCGCCGTCTCCTTTGAATTCGAGCTCGAATGCCAGCCCGTCCCGGCTTACGGTCTTGCCGCAGACGGCGCATGTATCGCCAGTCCCTTGCCCTCCCCAGATCCCGTCTGGGCGATGTATCGGCATTCGACCCGTTCTGACGGCATCGCGGGCGATCTCACGAAGAAGTTTGTTCGTCACCGGCAACAGCGGCGTCGGGCCGGTCGTTCGGTTGCGGCTTGTCGCTCATCTTTCCAGAGCCCGTCCTTTCCTCCCAGAAGACGTCAAACAGGCGTTCCTGGATTGCGCGACCGCTTGCAGGCCCCCTATGAGAAGGTCGGCATGCCGCCCGCGGCGACGTGGTTCGTGGAGCAATCCACGTAATTCACGGCGTCAGTTCGGCACGCAGCGCCAATAGCCGACGAATCCGATCCTCGGCAACGTGTGGATCTGGAAGGCGACAAGCCCGCAGCGCCGTGTACACGGGATCAGACGTGCTCTCGCACGCACGAGACTCAGCCCAAGCGTCGAGGTCGACGATCTTGTACACGATCCGCCGCCCGAGTTTCCGGAAGCGCGGGCCGCCGCCTATCGTTCGGAGCTTCTCCAACGTTCGCGGACTCAGATTGAGATGCGCACCAGCCTGCTCGCAGTTGAGGTAGGCTGAAGCGGAAGTTGTCGGGTTCTCGGGCATGCGAGACAGCTTTCATGGAACGCGTTGACGCTTCCACGAACTATCCGGAGATCCCGGAAGCCCCATTTCTCGGACACACGCGTGTGAAGAACGGATGGAGTTCAGGCAGCAACTGCGTGACTGTCGGCGTCGATGGCCGATACACCGCCTGCAGAATTCGTCCCAGCGGGCTTTGTCCCTCTGATCCGAAGAAGCTCGGGCAACCCTTCTGGCGCAGGCGGCAGTGCTAAGACCCGCGGAGACTGGCCAGCTTCCACACGCGCCCAGTAGCCACGGTAGGGCAACGGGATGTTCGCGCGCCGGCAAAGCTTCGCGAGCCCCACATCAGAAACACCAAGCCGTCCGGCGATCTCCATGACAGGCGCCGGCCAGACAAGCGCATAGAGCGCTTCGCGCCCGAAGTAGTGCCGATGCCGCGCCTGATCTGCGCACGTCGCCGCGTAATGTGTATCGGGATTTGGCAAGAGGAGCGAGTTAGTCACAATCGATTCAGGCTTGGCCTGCTCCAGCAAATGAGGCGCTCCGAGTCGCAGTACCTTGTCGGCGTGGTCCGAGAGTGCCTTGCGGCGGTCTTGCGTCTGGAAGTACGCGTAGCCTGCCGTTGTTGAGGTGTCGAGGTGATTGAGCACATCGCCAATCAGATGCAGCGAGACGCCAGCCTGCGCAAGCCACGATCCAACTGTGCGCCGCAGGTCGTGAATGCGCAGGTTCTCGATCGCTGCGCGCTTCTTCACGCGCTTGAACGCGGCGTGCAGATGCGCGAGGTGCTTGCCGGGCTTTTGCCCGCAGATGATGTGTGGGTTTCCTGCGATGCGCGGGATCATTCTGAGTCGCGCCAGCGCTGCATCAGAAAGCGGCGCCAGCAGCGGCTCACCGTTCTTCGTGAGGCCGATGAACAAAGTTCCCTGGTCCCAGTCCACATGCTCCCACTTCGCCTTCAGAATCTCACGCATCCGCAGGCCCGTGAGCAGCAGCATCCAGATCGCGTGACGTGCGTAGTCGCTGTGCTCTGCTTCGAGCCCCCGAATGAAGCGCGGCATCTCGACCGTCGTGAGAAATCGTCGCCGTTTGTATTGCGGGAACCGCGTGATGCTCGCGACTGGGTTGTCGTAGTCCTTTGGAATGAGCTTCGCGGGCTTCTTCGCCCAGTTGTACATCTTGCGGACCACATCGAGAAAACCATTCGCAGCGTAGGGATGTGTTGCGCCGATGCGGACGTGAATGGCTGAGATCTCGGCAGACGTGATCGTCGTCACAAGCGCCGCCCTGTGAGTCGACAGCAGATTGCGCGTGAGGGTCGATTGATCGTCCTCCCAGGTCTTCTTTTTCGGCTTAGCGTATTCCTTAATGTAGGCGTCGACGAGTTGCTCGACCGTCGGGATTTGTTTCTCTGCGTCCGCTTGCTGCTGCGGATCTTCACGCTCGGCAACTCTGCCAAGACATGCTTTAGCCTTCTTCCGTGCCTGATCAAGCGTCAGCACATCGACACGGCCGATCTTTCCGAGACGCTTCCTTCCTTGCACGCGGTAGGAATAGACATAGGTGCGCCGTCCACTCGGAAAGACGCGAACGCCGAAGCATTCGAAACTCGTCTCCCAGTAGATGCACTGATGCTTGCCACCTCGCCCGACGTACGGGAGGCTGCGAACAGTGTCTTGACGAAAGCTGGCGTGAGGCACGAGCAAGGTTCCCTAATGAGCGCGGAGTGACCAAGGAGTGACCACGCGCACTCGGAACAAGGCGGTTTCAGGCGAATTCGCGAGGAGTGTACGATTCGCCAAACAATTGAAAAACCAAGTAGAGCGGGTTCGAGCGGACATGGGCGGGTAGTATTCCCGCGAACTTCGAACCAGGTGGTCGGGGGTTCGAATCCCTCCGGCCGCGCCAGATCACTCAT
>CADEEJ010000323.1:3699-5833 GCA_902826315.1 uncultured Steroidobacter sp. | reverse complement strand
AGCGCGCCTACGAGATGAACTCGAAGGCGATCGCGACGACGGACCAGATGCTCGAATACGTGACGAACCAGTTGTGATGAAGACAGTGAACAGCATGCGTCGGATCATCGCTGCGAGCGCCATGATTGCGCTCGCAGGCTGCGTTTCGAAGCCCAGCGAGCCGAATTACTCGGCTACGTGGCCGGAGCCCGTGCCGACGACGGCACAGGGGAACGGCGCGATCTACCAGGCCGGGCACGATGTCGCGCTGTTCGAGAACGCAGTGGCGCGCCGTGTCGGCGACACACTGACGATTCGTCTGAACGAGCGCACCAACGCTTCCAAGAGCTCCACGACGTCGACGAGCAAGTCGACGAACATCGATCTGCCGGGTCCGACGATTGCCGGCCGGCCGGTCACTGCTCACGGCACGGAGATTCTCAGCGCGTCGGTCGAGAACAGCGCCGAGTTCGATGGCGAAGGTGCGAGCACGCAGAGCAACCGCCTCGAAGGCGACATCACGGTGACAGTTGCGCAGCGCTTGTCGAACGGCAATCTGCTGGTGCGCGGCCAGAAGTGGATCTCGATCAACCAGGGCCAGGAGTACGTGCGCATCCAGGGCATCGTGCGGCCGATCGACATCGACCCGGACAATACGATCTCCTCGCTCAAGGTCGCGGACGCGATGATCGCGTACGGCGGCAAGGGCGCAATCGCCAACGCCAACTCGCCGGGCTTGCTGGCGCGGTTCTTCAACCTGCCGTTCCTGCCGTTCTGAGCCTGCAATGAACAAAGCATTCACTACTCGGGTCCATTTTCTGGCGGCGCTTGCACTCACGCTTCTCGCGGCCAACGCCGCCCAGGCGGAACGCGTCAAGGATCTCGCGTCGGTTGCCGGCGTGCGCGGCAACCAGCTGGTCGGCTACGGCCTCGTCGTCGGCCTCGACGGCACCGGCGACCAGACCAGCCAGGCGCCGTTCACGATTCAGAGCATTCGTAACATGCTCGCGAAGTTCGGCGTCACGATTCCTGCGAACGTCAATCCGCAGCTGAAGAACGTTGCGGCCGTGACTGTGCGTGCCGATCTGCCGGCGTTCTCGAAGCCCGGTCAGCAGATCGACATCACTGTCGACTCGATTGGCAACGCGAGCAGCTTGCGTGGCGGCAGCCTGCTGATGACTCCGCTGCGTGGTATCGACGGTGAGGTCTACGCGATCGCGCAGGGCAGCCTCGTCGTAAGCGGCTTCGGCGTCTCCGGCAAGGACGGTTCGCGCATCGCGCTGAATGTTCCAAGCTCGGGCCGCGTGCCGAACGGCGCGTCGGTCGAGCGTTCCGTCGCGACGAACTTCGCGAGTGAGCCCTACGTGGTGCTGAACCTCAACACGCCGGACTTCACGACGGCTGCCCGCCTCACCGATGGCATCAACAACCTGCTCGGTGCCGACACGGCCCGTGCGATGGATGCGGTGTCGGTGCGCGTGCAAGCGCCGACGGATGCGAGTCAGCGTATTGCCTATCTATCGACGCTCGAAGCGATCGAGATCGAGCCCGGCGATGCGCCGGCGCGCGTAATCGTGAACTCGCGGACCGGCACGGTCGTGATCGGCTCCGCGGTGCGCGTCAAGCCGGCTGCTGTTGCGCACGGCTCGCTGTCCGTGACGATCACCGAGCGTGCCGACGTCAGTCAGCCGAATCCGTTGTCGCAGGGCGAAACGGTCGTCACTCCGCGCACGGACATCAAGGTGGAGCAGTCCGAAGCACGCATGTTCGTATTCCAGGCCGGCGTCAATCTCGACGAGATCGTGCGCGCCGTGAACCAGGTCGGCGCCGCACCGGGCGACCTCGTCGCGATCCTCGAAGCGCTCAAGGAAGCGGGCGCGCTGCGAGCCGAGCTCATCGTGATCTAGTCATGACGGCTCCGACCAACATCAACTTCTTCGCCGACTTCCAGGGCATCGCCGCCCTGAAGAACGACGCGAAGGCCCAGGCCCCGACCGCGCTGAAGGAAGCAGCGCGCCAGTTCGAGAGCCTGTTCACCCAGATGTTGCTCAAGAGCATGCGCGAAGCGAACAAGAGCTTCGGCGAAGACTCTCTGTTCGGCAGCGACCAGGCCGACATGTACCAGGACATGTTCGACGACCAGATCGCGATGCAG
>CADEEJ010000323.1:0-3599 GCA_902826315.1 uncultured Steroidobacter sp. | reverse complement strand
GCCGCGCGCGAGCTCGGCGTCGACCCGAACGCCTTGCTCGCCCAGGCCGCGCTCGAAACCGGCTGGGGCAAGTCGGTGCCGTGCAATGCGAACGGCGAGTGCAGCTTCAACCTGTTCGGCATCAAGGCCGGCAGTCAGTGGTCGGGCGCGACGGTCAACGTGCCGACGCTGGAGTTCCAAGACGGGGTCGCCGTGCGCAAGGTCGAGCGCTTCCGCGCCTACGGCTCGCCGGCTGACAGCTTCCGTGATTACGCAGCACTGATTGGCGGCAACTCACGTTATGCCAATGCCCGCGGCGCGGGCGACAACGTCGAGGCGTTCGCGTCGGCGTTGCAACAGGGCGGTTACGCAACCGATCCGAATTACGCGCAGAAGATCGCGGCCGTCGCCGACGAGGTGCGCGCGCGATCCGATGTCCTCAAGTTCGCTGCGGCCGGGCCGTCAACGACCAGTAGAGAGAGACTTTAATGGCTGACCTTCTTTCGACTGGCGTGTCGGGCCTGCTCGCTTTCCAGCGCGCGCTCAATACGACCAGTCATAACATCTCGAACGTCAGCACCGACGGCTACAGCCGTCAGCGCGTGCTGATCGGTACGCGTCCGGCGCAGCCCTACGGCAACGGCTGGCTGGGGCAGGGCGCCAACGTTCAGACCACTCAGCGCGTCTACGATAGCTTCGTCGCTGCGCAGACCCGTTCGAGCGCCAGCAATCTCGAGAGTCTCGACATCTACGCGTCCAACGCCGAGCGCCTCAACAACATGTTTGGCGACTCGTCGACCGGCCTGAGCGCGACGCTGCAGAAGTTCGTGAACGCGTTTCAGAGCGTCGCCAACTCGCCGGCGTCGATTCCCGCGCGGCAAGTACTGCTGAGCGAGGCCAATACGCTGCAGCAGCGCCTGAAATTCTTCGATTCGCGCCTGAACGAGATCGGCAACGAGATCAACGCGCGGATCAAGGGCGAGGTGGCCGAGGTCAACTCGCTCGCGCAGGGCATCGCACGTCTCAATAATGAGATCACCGCGGGCATCGCCCGCACCGGCGGCCAGCCGCCCAACGACCTGCTCGATCAGCGCGACCGCCTGCTCGATCAGCTGTCGCAGAAGATTTCCGTGAACGCGGTGGTGCAGGACGGCGGCACCGTCAACGTGTTCGTCGGCAGCGGCCAGCCGCTCGTGCTGGGCGCGGACGTGAACCAGCTCACGACGATCCAGGATCCGTTCGATTCCACGCAGCTCGCCGTCGCCCTGGAGACACCGGGCAGCTCGGTCGACATCAGTCGCAACATTTCCGGCGGTGCCCTCGGCGGCTTGCTGGATTTCCGCAGCGAACAGCTCGATCCGGCGCACAACGCGCTCGGCCGCATCGCCGTTGCGCTCAGCGACGTCGTGAACACACAGCACCGCGAGGGTATGGACCTGTCGGGCGCGCTCGGCGGCGACTTCTTCGCAGTCGGCGGCACCGAAGTGCTGGACAACAGCCTGAATTCCGGCAGCGGCACAGTTACCGCGACGCGCGCAGACGTCGGCGGACTGACCGGCCGCGACTACATTCTCGAAATGACGGCCGGCGGCTGGGAGTTGCGAGACTCCCTCACCGGTGCTTCGGTTCCGATGACCGGCACCGGTACAGCCGCCGATCCGTTTGTCGCCGACGGCCTCGAAATCGAGGTCGGTGGCGCCGCGGACGTCGGTGACACATTCCTGATCCGCCCGACGCGTGGCGCGATCGTGGACATGGACGTCCTGGTCGCCGACGCGTCGCGCATCGCCGCGGCGGTGCCGATCCGCAGCAGCGCAGATGCTGGAAATTCCGGCTCCGGCGCGATTTCCGCGGGCGAAGTGCTCGACAGCACGAACGCCCAGTTGCGCACGTCCGTAACTATCGAATTCACGAGCGCGAACACGTACTCGATCAATGGTGCAGGCAGCTTCGCGTACACCGCCGGCGGCAACATCGACGTCAATGGCTGGCGCGTGCAGATCTCCGGCGCCCCGGCGGTCGGCGACACTTTCAATGTCGGCGACAACACGTCCGGCACGGGCGACAACCGCAATGCGCTGCTACTTGCAGACGCATTGAAGTCCCCGGTGCTCAATGGCGGCACGACCTCACTCGGCTCGGCAGTCGGCGAGTTCGTCGGCGGCGTCGGCGTCGCCACGCGTCAGGCACAGGTCAATCGCGATGCGCAGAGCGTCGTCTATGAAGAGAGCCTCGCCGCGAAGGAAGCGGTGTCCGGCGTGAATCTCGATGAGGAAGCCGCGAACCTGCTGAAGTACCAGCAGGCGTACCAGGCGGCGGCGCAGCTGATCCGCGTCGCCGACACCATGTTCCAGACCCTGTTGGCCGCCACGGAGCGTTAATCCCATGCGGATCTCGACTGCAGGTATCCACCACGCCGCGCTGAACGCCTTGCTCGGCCAGCAGTCGGTGCTGTCGAGGACGCAGCAGCAGATCGCTTCCGGCAAACGCGTGCAGACGCCCGCGGACGATCCGGTCGCAGCCGTACACATCATGGAATTGCAGCGCGCGCTGTCCGAGTCGGACCAGTTCTCGCTCAACGCCGACATGGCGAAGAATCGCCTGACCCTGGAAGAGCAGGCACTTGCCGACACGAACACGCTGATCACGCGCGTGCGCGAGATCACTGTCCAGGGCAACAACGCCTCGGTCGACCCGGCGAGCCGCCGCATGCTCGCCACCGAAGTTCGCAGCCGCTTGAAAGAGCTGGTGGACATCGCCAACCGGCGCGACGCAAATGGCGAGTTCCTGTTTTCCGGCTATGCGACACTGACGCAGCCGTTCGCGCAGACCGGCAGCTCGATCGCCTACTTCGGCGACCAGGGCAACCGCGCGCTGCAGATCGGGCCGGATCAACGCATCGTCGACGGCCACTCGGGCAACGACGTGTTCATGGCGGTGACCGAGGGCAACGGCACGTTCGTGACGACGGCAACTGCAGGTAATAGCGGCAATGGCGTGATCGCGAGCGGCACGCTCGTCGATCCGACACAGTGGGTGGCAGGTGACTACACGTTGCGTTTCACCTCCGCGACCGGCGACTACGAGATCGTCGACAGTGCAGCCGCCGTCGTCGCGACTGGCACCTACACTGCGAACAGCACGATTTCCTTCAACGGCGCGAACATCAGCATGACCGGCATGCCGGCACAGAACGACACGTTCTCGATCGCGCGCAGCCGCACGGAAGACGTGTTCACAACGCTGGGCAATCTCGCCGACGCACTCGAATCCTCGACCGCGACGCAGGCCGATCGCGCACGTTTCAACTCCGACATGGCAACGGTCCTGCAGCAGCTCGACCAGACCGGCGATCATTTCCTGAGCGTGCGAGCCGAAGTCGGCACGCGGCTGTCGGCGATCGAAGGCACTCAGGAAGCGCTTGCCGACCGCAAGGTCGAGCTCGAGAGCACGACCTCGCAGCTGCGCGACCTCGATTACGCCGAGGCGATCTCGCGCATGAATCAGCAGCTGGTGGGCCTGCAGGCCGCGCAGGCGAGCTATTCGAAGATCGCGCAGCTCTCGCTGTTCGACTACCTCCGCTAAACCGCCGTTTCCCGTTCGGGGAAACGCTGAAATTT
>CADEEJ010000322.1 GCA_902826315.1 uncultured Steroidobacter sp. | reverse complement strand
GAGTGGTTCGCGAAGCGGGTCGACGAGCGTTACGAGAAATGCCTCGCGCGTCGTTAGGACGCGGCACTCTCGCCACTGACCTTCTCGAGCTTCGCGCGCGCGACGAGCGCCTTGACCTGCGGCTTCGCAGACGCGACAGCTTTGCGATAGCACGTGCCGTCATCGGGATTCATCGGGTCGGCCCTGAAGCAGGCCTCGCGAGCAGCCTGGCGGATGTAGTCGTTCAGTAGCACGACACCCGAATCGATCGTCAGCGTATCCGGATCGGGGATGACGTGTGCAACCACTGTGACGTTCTCGACCGGCGCTTCCGTTGCCGGATCGCGCGAGAGCACCTGCACGACCGGGCGATCGATGCGAATTTGATCGAGATTGGCGGCTTGAGCGTTGGCGGTCGTGATCGCGAGCGCCGAAATGGCGAGTGCGATCGGCAAGGCTTTAATGGTCATGATCGATCTCCTGTCTCTGCGGACGGCAACAGGCCTTCCGTATGCCATTGGTCAGCCGTTCGCAGGGCAGGTTCACCGCGCCCCAGCCTTATGAACGCAGTTTAATGTCGTCCGCGAATCGTGTCGCTCGGCAGCGGCGGCGTGCTCGCGGGCGGCACGCGATGCTTCGTCGCTTGCTCGAACGCATACGCCAACGCGATCAGCTTCGGCTCCGAGAACGCGCGCCCCGCAAACGTGATGTCCGACGGGAACGGCACGGCGATCGGCGGATCGGCCGGCGTCAACGTCGACAGCGCATTGAAGCCGCCCGGCACTGCGACACTCGGATAACCGGCCTTCGCCGTTACGTTCGCATTCGCGTTGCCAAGGTGAAGAATCGCGTCGAAGTCGTCCTTCGTTCCTTGCTTGCCATCCGGCCCGTTGAACACGCCATCGAGTGCGAGCTTCGAGCGGCGCAGGTCCTCTGCACGATCCGCGATGTAGCGAGCCGTGTCGGCGCTGCCGGGAGAGACGTCCAACGCTTCCGCACCCGTCGCGATGATCTGTCCGTACTTCATCGGCGGAACGAACGTGTTGTTGAATGCGATGACTTCAGCGAGCGTTCCAGAGGGCGCTGCCGGCGTGGCTGCAAGGTACGCATTCAGATCGCGCTTGAAGCCATACAGAAGCACCGTTGAGCACGTGAGATCCGTCGGCAGCGGTCTCGCAATACATGTACCGAGTTGCGGCACGCCGATGCGCACGTCATATGTGTCGATCAGCTCAACCGTCGCGCCTTGCGCGCGCAGCACTGCAATCGCTGCATCCATGATCGCTTGACGATTCGCAGGCACTGGCGGCACCGCGAGTCGCGCTCCGCGCAGCGCTCTGCGGTTCAGGAACTTCGTGTAGTCGCGGAAGCAATTCCCTGGCTTCAGGCACGCAGCAGTCGCCGGGTCGCTCGGATCGAAGCCGGCGAGCACGCCGAGAAGAATCGCGGCGTCTGTCACTGAACGAGTGATCGGGCCCGCCGTGTCCTGATCTGCGGTGATGGGAATGATGCCGTCACGGCTCACGAGACCCACCGTCGGCTTGATGCCAACGACGCCGTTCGCGCTCGCCGGACTCAGGATCGATCCCGACGTCTCGGTGCCGACTGCGATGGCGACCAGGTTCGCATTCACACCGATGCCTGGTCCCGAGCTCGAGCCGCCTGTCTGCAGCACCGGGCGCCCGTCGTTGTTCGGCGGCTCGGTACGCGGATCGACGCGCGGATCGTAGGGATTGAAGCCGAAGTTGCCGAGCGAGCTGTACCCGGTCGGCATGCCGACCGCGAGGAAGTTCGCGAACTCGGTCAGAGTGCCTTTGCCGAGGATGATCGCGCCGGCGTTGCGCAGCTTCCTTGTAATGAAAGCGTCATCCGGCGGGAGCGAGCCCGCGAGCGCAACGCTGCCCGCGGTCGTCGGCATGTCGGACGTGTCGATGTTGTCCTTCAGCAGCACCGGCACGCCGAAGAGCGGCTTGCGCGATGGCCAGCCGTGATGACGATCGTTCAGCGCATCGAGCTGCCGTGCCTCGCGCAATGCATTCTGATTGATATGCAGGTATGCATTGATGTGCGGACCCGCTTCTTCGTACGCCTCGATGCGTTTCAGGTACATCCGCGTCAGGCGTTCCGCGGAGAGCACGTCGGAACGGATCGCCTCGCGGATCTCGGGAATCGTTGTCTCGACCAGCTCGAACTTCACGCGATCCCGCCCATGACGACCGTTGTCGTTGTCGTCGTGTGCGAGAACCGGCAGGTGGAAGGAAATGAGAGCAGCGGCGCCGAGCGCCAGGAGTAGTCGCGTCATGTAACTATCTCCAGAGAGTGAGTGATGGAGAAAAATGCGGCGCCGAATCATCCGTCCGCGCCGCCACCCGGTCAATGGTGTAAAAGCTGCAGCTGTCAGCTGCTCAGCGCAGCTCGCCGCGATCGATTGCGAGCACCGTCTGCAGCAGCACGTTCGCTCCGTTCGCCATGTCCTGCTGCGACGTGAATTCTTTGGGTGAGTGACTGACGCCGCCGACGCTCGGCACGAAGATCATTCCGGTCGGCGCGATGTGCGAAATCTCCTGCGCATCGTGCCCTGCTCCGCTCGGCATGACTTTGCTCGTGAGGTTCAGCGAGCTCGCGGCTTTCGCGATGATGCGCTGGAGACGTTGGTCGGTCGGCGCGGGCTCCGATGAAACCTTCAGCTGAGTGAAGGTGAACGGTGTCTGGCGCGCCTGCGCGATCTTGTCCGCTTCAGCGCGTATGGCGTCATACACGACTGTCATCTTGTCGGTGGCGAGGTCGCGAATCTCCAGGCTCAGCACCACCTTGCCTGGAATGACATTCGGTGCGCCCGGCTCCGCGCGAATCCTGCCGACCGTCGCGACTTGTCGGCCAGGCATGGACGTCGCCACGCGATTGACGGCAAGCGCGAACTCGGCAGCGCTCAACATCGCATCGCGCCGGCGATTCATCGGCGTCGTGCCTGCGTGATTCGGCACGCCCTCGATCGTCACATCCCACCAGCGAATGCCGACGATGCCCTCAACGACGCCGATGTCGATATCGCTCTCATCGAGAATCGCGCCCTGCTCGATGTGCAGCTCGACGTACGCCTTCAAGTCACCCGGCTTGCGCGCAGCTTCAGCAAGCCGATCGGGATCTCCGCCGATCGCTCGGATGCCATCGCGAATCGTCTTGCCGCTGTGAGTCATCAGGTCGAGCGCAGCGGCTTGCAGCTGGCCGATCATCGCGAAGCTGCCGACCGTGCCGCCCTCCTCGTCCGCGAACACGACGACTTCGAGCGGATGCTTCAGGCGAACGCCGCGCTCCTGCAGTGTCTGCGCGACCTCGATCGCGCCGATGACGCCGACGTCGCCGTCGTAGTTGCCGCCTCCCGGAACGGAGTCGGTGTGTGAGCCGATCAGGATCGGGGGCAACTTCGCGTTGCTGCCCTCGCGTCGACCGAGGATGTTGCCTGCCGTGTCGATGCGCACAGCGAGCCCTGCGTCCTGCATGAGCTTCTTGACGTAGTCCCGGCCTGCGATGTCGGCGTCGCTGAATGCGACACGGCTGACGCCACCTTCGGGATTGGTACCGAACTTCGACAAGTCGGTGATGTGCTGCTGGATACGATCGCCGTTGACGGCCGGAGATCGAGGCGTGTCAGCGGGGATCGCTGCAGTCGACAGGCCGAGGAGGCATACGAACAGGAAGGTCGGGTTGCGCATGGCGCCTACTATAGGACGTGGAACTTTCCTGACAAGCAGTCGGTTGTGGGTGCGTGCGGCATGCAACCTGGGTAATTCTTCCATTGGTTCTCTGCGCTGCTTGCGTCGCACCGAACCCTCGTGTCGAGCCGCCCGGGCAAATGCCGCCGATCGTCGCGCGGCAGCGCGAGCTGTCCGAGGACGCAAGCGACAAGGTCCTGCAGAAGGCGCTCGAACGCTACAAAGACGATGCAGCCGCCCGTGAACTGGTCGACTCGATCCGTCGCTACTCATCCGCGCCGCTCACGACCGGCAATCGCGTGAACGTACTGATCGACGGACCGCAAACCTATTCGGCCATGGAAGCCGCGGTGCGCGCGGCGCGCCACGACATTCACGTCGAGACGTTCATCTTCGGTGCCGGCGACGTGGGTCAAAGGTTCGCAGATCTGCTCGCGCAAAGGCGCAGCGAAGGCATCGAAGTGCGCGTGCTGTACGACGCCCTCGGCAGCCGCGAAACGCCGCCCGAGTTCTTCGCAAAGATGCGCCAGCAGCAGATCGAAGTCCGCGAGTTCCGGCCGATGAATGTCGTCAAGACGCCGGAAGTCTGGAACTTCCACAACCGCGACCATCGCAAGATCATCGTGGTCGACGGGAAAGTCGGCTTCACCGGCGGCATCAACATCGACTCTACCTACGAGAGCGCTTCGACCAGCAGACCCGGACCCGAGCAAGGGCTCGAAGACGGCTGGCGCGATACGCACATCGAGATCGACGGTCCGGCGGTCGCTCAGCTGCAAACCTTGTTCGCGGAATCATGGGGGCAGACGGGTGATCCGGACGAGGTACGCGGCAATGCCAAGTACTTCCCGACGATCGCACCAGCCGGCGACGAACTGGTGACCATCGTCGCGAACGACAGCGAATCGGATGACCGCTCGCTCTACGGCACGTATCTCGCTGCGTTCAAAGGCTCCACCAAGCGCCTGTGGCTGACACACGCCTACTTCGCACCGAACGAAGAGTTGCTCACTGCGATGAGCGACGCCGCACAGCGCGGAGTCGATGTCCGGCTCATCGTCCCGTCATTCACCGATTCGCGGATCGTGCTGAATGCGACGCAAGCGACTTTCACGCGACTGTTGAAAGCAGGTGTGCGGATCTACGAGCTCAAGGACGCCCTCCTCCACGCGAAGAGCGTCGTCATCGACAGCACAGTCTCGATCATCGGCTCATCGAATCTCGACATGCGCAGCTTCCTGCACAACGACGAGGTCAACGCCATCGTGATCAGTCGCGATACTGCGCAGCGGATGGAAGAAGTGTTTCAGCGGGATCAGCAGGCCGCGCGGCCTGTCGAGCTCGCTCGCTGGGAGCGGCGCTCCTTGTGGCAGCGTACGAAGGAATTCTTCGTGAACATGTTTTCGTATTGGATCTGAAGGAGTAGCCATGCGCACCAGCTGTGCTCTGACGATCGCTCTGCTGTGTGTTGGGCGCGTAACTGCTGCTCAAGCCGCAGACTCCTCGGAGTCGTTGGCGCTCGACCCGAAAGACACTTGCCCGGCTATCAAGACGCGCGAGCTGGCGCTGAATGCAGAGGTCATTCAGCATCCCCATACCCCGATCGTGAACGCGAAGCGTGAGTTCCGAGGCGACCCCGCGCAGCTGACGTATTTCTGCGAGATGACGGGTCAGCTCATTCGCCGGCAGATCTTCATGCGATTCGAAGATGCGGCTGCTGCCGAGGATGCATTCAACCGGCAGGTCTCCGCAGTGATAGATGAGCTGGGCCACCCGTGCATAGCGATCACCGAAGGCGCCGCAGCTTCGAAAGACGTCCCTGGCCATCCCGGCACGCGGCGCACGATTGTCTGGAACATCAGTGCGGACTACAACGCGATCGTCTTATTCTTTCCTCCAGTGTCCTCGCAGCCGTGGCAGGTCCAACTGCTATTCAATTCGCTGCCCGACACGAGGCTGGCGCAAAAGTCCCAGGACATCTGGCGCGCTTACGGATGCACCCTGCCGGTTCCAAAAGAGCGCGATCCAAAGGAAGGCGGGGCCACGCTTTTCATTCCATAGTTCCGCTCGTCGCTTACGAATCGCTTACGCGACAGGCATTTTCTCTCTGTCCTGAAGAGCACTACTCAACCGGACTGCGC
>CADEEJ010000321.1 GCA_902826315.1 uncultured Steroidobacter sp. | reverse complement strand
ATGAATTGGGGTCAGTGATTGGTCGGGACGGCGAGATTCGAACTCGCAACCCCTTGCACCCCATGCAAGTGCGCTACCAGGCTGCGCCACGTCCCGAACTGGGGGCGAATCCTAAATTCCCCTCCGACCACTTGCAACCCACGCATGCCAAGCGACGTCCCCCTGCACCCCGCACGTCAGCAATGCGGGCGAACGAAATCCAAGGCCCATCTCGCCACCGGCATGCCTGGCGCCACACCCTCGATTGCAAAAACAGCGCCCGAAAGTGGCCAGCGGGCGAGTTGTTCAGCGGTCAGCCCGAGTTGCGCTGAGGTCACATACAGCGTGTCCAGGGCTGGACCGCCGAAGGCACATGACGTCGGTCGGGGGACGGGTACTGGGATTGACCGATCGACGGTGCCAGACGGTGTGATGCGTAGAATCACTCCTGCATCCCAGCGAGCGTTCCAGAGACAGCCATCCGCGTCGATCGCCGAACCATCCGGAACGCCGAGATCGAGTGCTTCGAAGAACAAGCGCTTGTTGCGTACGACTCCCGAAGCAAGGTCGAAATCGTAGGTGTATATCTGTCCGCGTAGACTGTCTGCGAAGTAAAAGGAGCGCGCATCCGGGGACCAAGCCAGGGTATTGGCGATGCCAACGTTCTCTTCCACGGTGTCCACGCCGCCATCCGTATTGAACCTGAATAACGCGCCATCCGAGCGTTCTACGGCCACTGATTCACCGGCAACGCCGAAGTTGTCTTGCATCGTTCCGACCCACAGTCGGCCAAGTGGGTCGACTTTGCCGTCGTTAAATCGCGTCGCCGACCGCCTTGTGGGACCCGCGCAGAGGAGATCGATCGCACCGCAAGCGGGTTGCAGCCGGTGTACTCCTTCGCCCATGGCGATCGCCACACTACCCGACGGCAACTCTGCGATGCATCCCGGACGGCTAGGTAACCCCCAAACCTCAGGATGCGTGTTCGCGTGCCGGTGACGGAAGACCTTTCTGTTTCCGATGTCGAGCCAGTAGAGCGCTTCTTCGGCAGGTGACCATAGCGGGCTTTCGCCCAACAGCGCGGGTTGCCGAACGTACACTTCCACTCTTGGCGAACGGCTCACCTGCGCTAGCTCGATCTCACAGGGTGATGACCAGTCGAGCCGTTTTCAGCACGGCTACTCGTGTGGCGCAGTTCGGCCCGCAGCGATGTGCTTAGCGTACCACCGCCTACCAGCGACAACGCCGCGCCAGCCGCGATCGCGTCGGCCAGATTCGCCCGCGCCACCCACGGCTCCAGAGCAATGCCATAGATGCCCTGCAGCGGTGGCGCATGCGATCCGCCGAAAGGACGCCAATTATTGATCCAGCGAAAAACATTCCGATCCCACTCCAGACTGAACGCCAGTCCGAGGCAAGAATTCTCAACTTCGACCCATCCCCGTGAAAGTTCGGTCAGACAGGCGTGATCATGAATATTGGCCTCGGGACCCGGAATTACTCGAAGATCGATCATTCGGCCATCGAGCGCCTGTATATGAGGCCAAGGCGCGCACTGACCGGGCGCGTAGGCTGAGTTGGCTGGGTCGAACGCAGTTGCAGGTGTATGCACCATACAATCTGCTACTCGCATCTGACACCCCGCTTCGATAAATGGTGCGCCCAGAACGGGGTGATGGCCCCATAGGAACGACACCTCACGGTCGGAGAGATTGCGCACTGTCTCCACAATGGTAAGTACCGGCGAGGAAGCTGACAGACTCATGTGTCGCGTGAGCGCCAGCTGCGGGAACTCACAAGTTACCTCCAGTTCGATCTCGACACGCCCTGCCGCTTCGTGCTGGATATTCGCCGTCCAGGGGACCGTAGCAACATCGCCGTGCATGGCTATATGGCGTCCCTCGTAGGTGCAGGACGGTCCCGTGTTAGGCAGCAGTTCCTGCCAACCGCCTGCGTAGTGTTCCGAAAATTTTTCGCCGTTGCTGCCCGCAAGGGCAGCAGAACCCGGCGGCAACAGACCCCATGGCGTCTTCAGGAGCACATCGATGCCAGTGGCAACATCCACGAAGGCGTATATGTCCGCGCCCTTCTCCGGCAGCACCGTTACTTCGATCGCCGAGTTGGCAAGCGTCAGTGCCTGCCAACCCTTGATCTGCGTGCGCGTGATCCGACAGCTCATGGAAGGCTACCTGAGCCGGGCTTGAGCGCCACAAGTCGACTGGCCACCGCGTCACTCATGGAACAAAGCCGAGCGACCACCATCGATCACGATACATTCGGCTGTCATGAAGCGCGCCTCGTCTGAGGCGAGGAAAACCGCTGCCCATCCGATCTCTTCCGGACGTCCGATCCGCTTCACCGGGTGCAAAGCGTTGGTGGCTCGACGCGTGGCCGCGGGATCGGGCGACTCGGCAAATATCCGCTCTACGATTTCCGTGGCGGTGTATCCAGGCGCGATTGCATTTACCCGGATATTCCGATCCGCATACTCGATCGCGAGCGCTCGAGTCAGTCCGAGCACTGCGTGCTTCGCGATCGGATACGGAAAGCAGTGAGGGATAATCTTGAAGCTGTGCGTGGAGGCGATATTGATGATGTCGCCCTTGCCCTTCTCCAGAAAGTAGGGCAATACAGCCCGGCTGGCGTACCAGACTCCGTCGAGGTCGACCGAGAAGCAGCGCTGCCAGTCTCCGGCGGTCGTTTCGAGCGGATTGCGAAACACAGCAATACCGGCATTGTTGACCAGTATGTCCGGCGCCCCGATTCGCTGCACTACACGACTGACCATTGGATCTACCGAGGCCTGATCGGCGACGTCGACGGCCTCAAAGATGACAGTGGCACCCTCGCTCGCGAGCCGCGCCGCAGCCGCTTCGCCTCTATCGCGGTTGATGTCGGCAATCGCTACCCGCGCGCCCTCAGCAACAAAGCATTCGGCAATGGCGAAGCCGATTCCCTGAGCAGCGCCGGTCACGATCGCAGTCTTGCCTACGAGACGGTCGGTCATGGAACGACTCGGTAGCGCCACCGGGCTGCAGCTCTCGTGGCCCGGGGCACGACGTTATGGGACGATGGCATCGCAACTCTCCGTGTTCACCATTTGATTAAGACCGGTTGCGCCGTTCACTCGATCCCTCCTGAAACACTGGCCAGTTTCACTGCCCGCGCGATGCCCGCGAAGGCACCTATGCATTCGCAGATACATGCAAATGTGCATGCAGGAGCCGAGCGAGTCTGAATCCGCAGCGACCCCTGGTTCTTTGGCAGGGAGCAGATCTGCAAGCAAGGCGGTCTTACTAAAAGTGCGTCGGCTAGCCTTGTGAGGCCGGGAACCGGACATCTCGTCTCCAACAACGCCGCAAGGATCGCTCCATACCTCGTAGTGGTTGCCGACTATGCCGAAAGTTGTCGTGACAGACGCGACCTATCCTCATCTAGATCAAGAACGAGCCATTGCTGTGCGGCACGGAGCGCAGTTCTTCGTTGCCGAGTGCAAGACGCCGGAAGAAGTGGTCCGAGCTGCAACCGGGGCCGATGTGGTGCTCGTGCAATACGCACGGATCACGGACGCGGTGCTATCGCAGATGGCACCGAATTCGCTGGTCGTCCGCTACGGGCTGGGACTTGACAACATCGATCTGCGAGCGGCAGAGCGCAGAGGCGTTCGCGTCGCATATATTCCGGACTATGCGACAAGCGAGGTCGCTGATCATACGGCGGCCTTGATGCTGACAGCGCTTAGGAAAATCGTTGCACTCGATCGCGCCGTTCGCGCCGGCGATTGGGACGCCTCGTCAGCCTGCGCACCCATGCCGAGCTTTTCGCGAGCAGTCGTCGGCTTGATCGGCTTTGGTCGGATTGGGCGACAGGTGTACGAGCGACTTCGGCCCTTCGGGTTCACAGCATTGGTCAGCGATCCGTTCGCTACCGCGGAGGAGCTTGAGGCGCTCGGCGCGACCCCGTCGAACCTCGACGAGTTGTTCAGGCGTGTGGACGTGCTAACGCTGCATGCACCGCTCACGCCACAGACCAGGCACATCGTCAATGCGTCGCGGCTCTCGGTGATGAAGCGCTCAGCCGTTGTCGTCAACACAGCCCGAGGTGCGCTTATCGACACGACGGCACTCGAGCATGCGCTCGAGACCAACCGCATTGGTGGCGCGGCATTGGACGTGTTCGAGCAGGAACCGCTTCCTGCCGATTCCCGGTTGAGGGTACTTCCCAATGTTATCCTGACGCCGCACGCAGCGTGGTTCTCGGATGAGTCGGCCGAGCGGATACAGGCACTGGCAGCAGATGAGGTCGATCGAGCGCTGTCCGGAAAGCCGTCACGTCGGCCTGCGCCGCTGCCGTGAACACTGGAAACCGCAACAAACTCGACTGCTGCAGTTCTTCTTACGGCGCACGCCACTCAGTATTCGCTCACAGTCAGGCATGACCAACACCACGCTCGCGCAGACCCAACTGATCGGCGTCGACTGGGGTCTGACGCATCTGCGCGCCTATCGGATCGGCCAGGACGGGCGCATCTTCGAGCAGCGCGAGAGCTCGCAGGGCGTGCTGGCAATAGAATCCCGAGGGTTCGCTGCAGCCCTCCATCAACTCATCGGCGATTGGTTGATCGAGCATGCAGAGTCACCGCTGTATCTGTGTGGAATGATCGGCAGTCGCAATGGCTGGTACGAGGCAGCGTACAGCCGCTGCCCGACGGCAATCGATCAGGTAGCGGCAAGCGCGCTTGTTGTCGACATCGGTGATCGCAAGGCTATCCTCGTCGGCGGTGTCTCCTTCACCGGCGCGGCAGGCACATTCGACGTGATCCGCGGCGAGGAAACACAGCTGTTTGGCGTGTCGACTGCAACGGGCACACAGTGCATCGTGACGCCGGGAACCCATAGTAAATGGGTCTTCGTTCGCGACGGCAGCGTCGAACATTTCCGCACGTATATGACCGGCGAGCTGTACGCGGTGCTGCGACAGCATTCGAGTCTCGGTCTGTGGATGCGCAACACTCAACCGGAAGCGGCAGCGGAGGATGAAAGATCCTTCGTCGAGGGCGTGCAGACTTCGCTCCAGGATCTGGACTTGCTTCACTCGTTGTTCACTGTGCGCACCAGAGCGTTGCTCAAGGACCGGCCCGCAGCGGCACATGCCGCATACCTCTCCGGCATCTTGATCGGCAACGAAGTGGCTCAGGGTCTGCGACAGACCGGAGCTCGAACTCTGACACTGATTGCCTCGACCCAGCTCGAGAGCCTCTACCGAACTGCATTGTCAGCGGCCGGCGTCGACAGGATCGATTGCGTCGCAGGACATCACGCGGTGGCGCGAGGATTGTGGCGGCTGTGGAAATGCAGAGCCCGTCAATGAGCGCTGCCATGTCATGGTCGCGAGTCCTTGCGGATATGCCGCTGATCGCGATTCTACGCGGTGTCCAACGCCACGAGGCAGTCGCCATCGCCGAGGCTCTGCAAGTTGCGGGATTTCTGTGCGTAGAAGTACCTCTTAACGCGCCGCAAGCGCACCAGAGCATCGAAGCCATAAGATCCCAGTTCGACGGCCGGCTTGTGGTCGGCGCAGGTACCGTACTCAGCATCGCAGATGTGTCCGCTGCGCACGCCGCTCTCCACGCTCGAAATGAAAAAGTTCGATGCGGCCGTTATCGATCCGCCGCGCTCTGGCGCGCGACAGCAAGCCGAGCAAATTGCCCGCGCGCCGATCCGCAAGCTTGCCTATGTCTCATGCGACCCGGCCAGCTTTGCGCGCGACATCAAAGTCCTGATCGAGCACGGCTTCACGCTGACCAAGATCACGCCGGTCGATCAATTCCGCTGGAGCCCGCACATCGAACTAGTCGGGGCTTTCGAGCGATGAGCAACAAAACCACGCTGCTCGACTACGAGCGCTCGCGTCGCAAGCGCGATCCGAAGGCGGACGCTGCGCCGCTCGAAGACGGCTATTGGCGCCGCAAAACGCTCACCGAGATGAACGA
>CADEEJ010000320.1 GCA_902826315.1 uncultured Steroidobacter sp. | reverse complement strand
CGGGTCCGCAACGAACTTCGCGCGGCAGCCCGCCGAGCAAAACACGTATCGCTTTCCGCCGTGCTCGGCCGAATGCGGCGAGCCCTCGGTCACTGCCATACCGCACACCGGATCCTTGAGGCTGACCGCCGAGCCCTCCGATTCCTGTGCTCGATGCGCATCATGCGAGTGATACGTGTGCTGTCCCGCCGATGCCCGTGCACCTGATTCCGTTTGGACGCCGTGCGTGTGATCGTGTTTCATATGGGGAATCCTTTGACTCACTCTGATGCCGGCAGTCGTGCAAGGTCATCGAGAATCGGGCAGTGCGGGCGCGCATCACCATCGCAATGCGCGGCCAGATTTGCGAGTGTCGCGCGCATGGACCGCAATTCCTCGATCTTGCGATCGAGTCCGGCAACATGCCTCAAGGCGAGGCGCTTGACCTCGGCGCTGGCCCGCCGCTGATTGCGCCACAGCCCAAGCAGCCCCTGAATCTCCGCGATCGGAAACCCCAGATCCCGCGCCCGACGAATGAACCGCAGCGCGTGCAGATCGGCCGCTGAGTACACGCGATAGTCCCCGAGCGTGCGGCTCGCTTTCGGAATGAGCCCCAGCGACTCATAGTGCCGGATCATCTTGGCGCTGACGCCGCTGATCTCGGCCGCGCGACCGATGCTGTAGTAACCCTGCTCTCTGGCAACGGCCAGTTCGCGCGCATTGGCGCGACGCGGCTTTGGTGAGTGTGCCTGTGTGACCATGACCCATGATGGACCTTCCCATTATGGGAATGTCAAGGTTTCGACTTGGCTGCTAGGCGAGTCCACGAAACTCTGGAGTGCGCTCCAGTACGCACTGCCCCGTAACGCCCTAGGGAAACGCCGATGGTTGATAGCAGTGCATGCGTGTAGCTTGCTTGGCGTACCCACCGGACGCGGGAGCGATTGTGACTATCCGAGCACACACGGCTTACGGGCGGGGTGAATCGTGGGCCCTGGTGCTGGCCGCTGGCGAGGGTAGCCGCCTGCGGACACTGACCACAACGGAAACCGGGCTCGCTGTGCCAAAACAGTTCTGCTCGCTGCGCGGTGAGCGCTCGCTTCTCGACGAGACCATTTTGCGCGCGCAGAGCATCGTCCCCACGCAGCGGATCTGCGTGATCGTCGCCGCACATCATCAAGCATGGTGGGACAGGTGCCTTGCGCCACTGCAGCCGGACAATGTCATCGTCCAGCCGCGCAACCTCGGAACAGCGAACGGCATCCTCCTGCCCTTGCTACACATTCTTGAGCGCGATCCAGATGCGCGGATCGTCATCCTGCCTTCCGACCATCACGTTCAGCATGAACCGATACTGCAGCGCTCGTTGCAAGACGGGTTGAGCGCAATGGACCATGATCGGCTCGGGCTCGCTCTGCTGGGCGCCGATCCTGAGTTTGCGGACGATGAGCTCGGCTACATTGTTCCGGGTAAACCGTGCGGCCAGGGCATGTATGAGGTTTGCCGGTTCGTCGAGAAGCCGTCAGTCGCCGCCGCGCAATCGCTCATGAATGAGGGCGGTCTGTGGAATGTTTTCATCCTCATTGCGCGTGCACGCGCTCTGCTGAGACTCATCGAGCGTCAGTGTCCAGACGTCGTTGACCGTCTGCAGCGGGTGGTGCGACAGACGCGCCGTGTGCAAGATGACAAGGAGCTCTCCGCCGTCTACGAGGCACTCCCGGAGCTCGATTTTTCACGCCATATTGCACAGCCGGAGGCTGCCTCTCTGCGGGTGTTGAGGGTACCGCAGTGCGGCTGGAGCGATCTCGGCACGCCAAGGCGCGTGGCGGAAGTGTTGACCCGGTCCGCGGCGCTGCGCGTGACGACAGCACGCGCGCCGGCGGTCGCCCCCTATCTGAATCTGGCGGAGCAGTTCGCGCGGTTCGCCGCGCCGATCGGCGCGAGTCCATCGTGTTGACGGTCCTTCTGGCGCACGGCACATGGAAGTACGAAGCAGCTCGATGACGTCGCCCGGCAGTAGCTGCCTGCCTCAACGGCGGGCTTCCGAAGGGCTGCATCCAGGTGAGCCGTGGCCGCTTGGCGCACATACCTGCTGTGACGGTACAAACTTCGCCGTGTTCAGCCGTCATGCCATACAAATGGAGTTGTGGCTGTTCGAAGCCCCCGACGCACCCACCCCCTCGCTGCGAGTTCCGATACGCCATCGCACAGGGGATATCTGGCATGTGCGCATCCCTGAGGATCTCCGCGGACGCTGCTATGCGCTCCGCGCGCTCGGCCCTGAGCCCTCCGGAACTGCCGCACGATTTGATCCGCAACAGTTGCTGCTCGACCCTTATGCGCGCGTGATCGTGCACTCTTCGATTCAGCAGGTTCGTTCCGGCGACGCGCGCGTGCCCGGATCCTTTCGACGTCGCGCTGTCAGCGTCGTGATCCGAGACGAATTCGACTGGCAGGGCGTTGCTTCACCGCGTCGCCCTTGGAGTGACACTGTCATTTATGAAATGCATGTGCGCGGATTTACCCAGCATGTCTCTTCAGGCGTGCTTCATCGCGGACAATATCTCGGAGTGGTCGAAAGAAAACCGTACCTGCAGTCGCTCGGCGTCACCGCAGTCGAGCTGTTGCCGGTTCAGGCATTCGAAACCGAAAACATCATCGGCAGAGGGCTCGGTCTCGTTCAATACTGGGGATACAACCCGATTGCATTGTTTGCTCCGCACTCGGCGTACGCATCGGACCCGGATCTCGAGGCGCCGCTCAGAGAGTTCAAGACCATGGTGCGAGAGCTGCACCGCGCCGGGATCGAAGTCATCCTGGACGTCGTCTTCAACCACACGGGTGAGGCGGGCGAAGCAGGTCCGATGTACAGCTTCAGAGGTGTCGACAATGAAATCTATTACATGCTTTCGGAGGATGGGGCCCGCTATCTCGACTACACCGGCTGCGGCAATACGCTGAACTGCAATCACCCGGTCGTGCGCTCCATGATTTTGCGGTGTCTGCGTCACTGGGTGGTTGACCTTCACATCGATGGCTTTCGGTTCGATCTCGCCGCGGTGCTCGGCCGAGGGGGCGATGGCGCGCTGTTGTCGAATCCGCCGCTCCTGGAAGCGATCGCCGAGGATCCGATCCTCCGCGATGTGAAGCTCATTGCGGAGGCATGGGATGCCGCCGGCGCCTTTCAGGTGGGCAGATTCGGTAGTGAACGCTGGGGAGAATGGAATTGCTGCTTTCGTGACGATGTCCGCCGCTTCTGGCGCGGCGATCCAGGGTTTTCAGGACGGCTGGCGAGCCGGCTGTGCGGCAGCGCCGATTTGTATCAGCGCAACGGCGCGACACCGCTGAAGAGCATCAACTTCGTGACCAGCCATGACGGCTTCACGCTCAATGACCTCGTGTCGTTCGCCACCAAGCACAACGAAGCAAACGGGGAAGGCAACCGCGACGGCGCCCACGAGAACTTCAGCTCCAATCATGGCGTGGAGGGCGTCATAGACGACGTACGCGTCGCTGACCTGCGCCGGCGGCAGGTGAAAAACATGCTCGCGACCCTGTTGCTCTCGCGCGGCGTGCCGATGCTGCTCGGCGGGGACGAGTTCGGGCGCAGCCAACGCGGCAACAACAATGCCTACTGCCAGGACAACGAAATCTCCTGGTATGACTGGGCCTATGCCGAGAAGAACGCCGACCTGATCGGCTTCGTTCGCCGCCTCATTGAACTTCGCAGGCGACACGCAGCGCTGCGAGCCGACCACTTCTATAGTGAGCAAGAGATCGTCTGGTTCGGCCCCGCGGGCGGCACCCCAGATTGGCATGGAGCGAAGAACCAACTCGGCTGCGTAGTAGTCAGCGGGCCCGGACGAATTGCGCTGTTGTTCAATGCTGCAACAGAACCGTGCGATTTCGCGCTGCCGCCTGCGCTCGGCGACTGGCGTGTCGCGATCAACACCAGTGCTGCGCCGCCGGCGGACGCGCCCGATGCGCAGAGCGCTGCGTTCATCGAGAATCGGGCCACTGTTCAACTCGCTCCCTGCAGTATGCTGGTGCTCACTTCCATGTCGGCGCGAAATTCCGCGTAGTGCATCCTTGTTGTCGAAAAAAACTCTGGAGTGCACTCCAGAGTCCAAAAAAATGCGCGCTTGGTGCTTCCATCCAGATGATCCGACATCAGTCATTGCCCGGATAGCATCGCTTCCGGAATACCCACAAGAGCGCATCGGGAATCCCGCAATTTCTTCAACCCGCAACACGCGATACTCATCTAGTAAGAGCAACCGGAGATCGACGTCATGGCGATCATCAAGACCGATGCACCCCATCGCAGTCGCTATACGCTCGTCGCGTTCTGCATTTTCCTCGCGGTAGCGGCGTTCTATCTGGTGACTGAACATCGCGCTCATCTGCTTGGCTGGCTGCCGTATCTGATTTTCCTGCTGTGCCCGCTGATGCATCTGTTCATGCACCGCTCGCATCCACACGGGCGCGGGGACGATTCCAACGCCGCGAGCGCCACAGAGCGTCAGACTCCCGGACACAATCATCACTAACGCACCGCCGCGGAGAACACATGCAATCGGCCGACTACGGATACGGGTTGTGGACGCTCGCGGTGCTGAACTCCGCGGTGTTCATTCTGTTCGCCTGGAGTTTCTTCAAACCGCTCAACGCGCGCGACTGGCGCAGCCTCGGACTGTACTCCGGCTTCGTGGTCGCGCTCTTCGCCGAGATGTATGGCTTTCCGCTCACGATCTACCTGCTCTCGGGCTGGCTGACGAGCCGATTCCCGACCGTCGACTGGCTGAGCCACGATGCCGGACATCTGCTCGAAATGCTCTTTGGCTGGAAGCTGAACCCGCATTTCGGTCCGTTCCATCTGCTGAGTTTCCTCTTCATCTTTGCTGGATTTGCGCTGCTAGCGCGCGCCTGGCCCGTCCTCTACCGAGCCCAGGAACAGAAAACGGTTGCGACCACAGGCCCCTACGCCTATGTGCGGCACCCGCAGTACCTGGCGTTCATCGCCGTGATGTTCGGCTTCCTGCTGCAGTGGCCGACCCTTCTCACCGTGCTGATGTTTCCGGTGCTGGTGATCGTGTACGCACGGCTCGCGCGTACCGAGGAGCGCGACTCGCTGCAGCGTTTCGGTGAGGTTTATCGTAAGTACATGGAAACTACCCCTGCGCTCTGGCCTCGCTTCGGTCTGCCGCGCCATGTCGGGACGGCACGGGATTTCCGATAAGGGCCGCTGTCTCGCATGCTTGATTGACACGCTCAGACCGCAGCTGAAACCGTCCGTTGCCAAGGCGCAATCCACATCCAAAACAGGAGAACATCATGGCCACCAATTCCTCCAAACGTCGTGCATCGCATGAGCAACCGAGCACGGACGCTGCGCCGCAGCCGAGCACGGTTTCTGCCGAGGAGCGGCGCGCGATGATCGCGGAAGCTGCTTACTACCTGAATCAGCGGCGGATCGCAGCGGGCGACCTGGCCGATGAAGTTGCAGACTGGCTGCAAGCCGAGCAGGCGATCGATCAGCGGATCACTCCCTTCTCATCGGTTCACCAGCATGGGAAGCGTGTGGACGCCTGACGCAGGAAGCACAGGTGATGCTCAGCGCCTTTTTGTCGCGACAGAGAGTCGCCTATTTTTCTATGGAGATCGGCGTACGCGCCGACCTTCCAACGTATAGCGGCGGCCTGGGGATTCTCGCCGGCGACATCCTGCGTTCGGCGGCGGATCTCGATCTGCCCATGGTCGGCGTCACCCTCATCGCCAGGCGTGGTTACTTCCGGCAGATCTTGAGTCCGGAAGGTGTGCAACACGAAGAGCCAGACCCCTGGAATCCATCGGATACCTGTACGCCGCTCGACGCGAAGGTCTCGGTCTCCATCGAGGGGCGCGAGGTTTGGATAAGGGCGTGGCTACATGTGATGGAAGGCCATACAGGCGATCGGTTACCGGTCATCTTCTTGGATACCGATCTGCCGGAAAA
>CADEEJ010000319.1 GCA_902826315.1 uncultured Steroidobacter sp. | reverse complement strand
CGCTGTGAGCAATCGTGACCAAATGTCTTAGGGCTGGGCTGACAGGTTTTCCGACACCCCAGATTCCGGGTAGCGGCCTGCGATGCGTAATCCCAAGATGGAATCGCGCATCAACAGGAGCTCGCAATGAAAAAGTTCGTCCCCCTGCTCATCGCAACTCTCGCGTGCAGCGTGCCGCAACTCGCTGCCGCCGTTCCGATCAACGCGACCTACACCGGCACGGTCTCGGGATCGAGCGGAATCTTCGGCCAGGTGCTGAATGATTTTCCGATCGGCACGAGTGCCTCGTTCGACCTGACCTTCGACGACTCAGGGCTCGTCGACGATGCAGCGCTCGTCAACGACTTCGATCTCGCGCCGGTGTCCGGCTGGCTGCGCATGGGCGCGCTGGAGTGGGTGTTCGATGCCGGTCGCATCTACACGTACAGCTACATGATCGGACCGGGCAATCCCGTGACGAACTACGGGCTGCAGCTGACCGGCACGGGCCCGACGATCGGCGGCGGTGCCAACGCTGCGCTGTTCGGCCTGTTCTTGTCGTTGACACCCGATGGTGCGCCGAACTTTGCTGCCAGCGGACCGAAGGTCGGATTCGCTTATCCGGTGGAAAACGGCGAGTACTACAGCTACGCCGACCTCTTCGGAAATTTCACGACCTCGCGCGAAAATCCGTCGGTGCCGGAACCGCCCACAGGCGTGCTGATGTGCGGTGCCCTGGCGTTGCTGTTGCTCCTGCGTCGTCAGCGCGTCACGGCGCGCTGATCGGATGACTGAACGCGGCGCTCCAGTTCACGGCATTGTCCGAGCGCCAGATGTCGTGCGTACGCGTGATGTTGAAGCCGCCGATCATGTAGAACTGGTTGTTGTAGTTCAGCAGGACCGCAGCGTTGCGTCCGCTGAATGCTGCCGCCGGCGTGTCCTGCTGCCAGGTCACGCCGTCGACAGTCGACCACACGTCGTTGTATTTCGTGTTCGTGAAATAGTCGGTCGAGCTCATGCCCGCCGCCAGGTAGATGCGGCCGTTGAATACAGTCGCGGTGTGCTCGAGCCGCGCGTTGAACGGCGGCGCCGCAAGCTGTGTCCACGTGCGCCCGTCGGTCGAGCGCCACACATCCGCCAAACCGAATGACGTGCCGCCGGCCGGTGTGTCCGTCCCCGCGAACAGCCAGAGCGCGTTGTTCAAGGCGACGACCGTGTGCCCGTAACGCGGCCTGAACGCGGCGTGGTCTTTCTCCAGCACCCAATTCACGCCGTCAGCCGACGACCAGACGTCGTCGTACCGAGTGGTGCTGTCGGTGCCGCCGGTGACCCACATCCTGCCGTTGAACACGGTCGCCTCGTGACCGGCGCGCGGCGCGAAGATCGCACCGCTCGGCGTGTGCTGGGTCCACGTCACGCCGTCCGCACTGGAAAACACTGAGTTGTTGAACGTTTCGGTGCCGCCATCTTCCGTGAAGAAGTCCCAGCCGCCGATGACCCACAGCCGGTCGTTGAAGACCAGCGCGCGATGACTGTCGACCGGCGCGAAGATCTGCCCGTTCGTCGCCACGCGGCTCCACGTCAAGCCGTCGCTGCTGCGCCAGACCTCGTTGGTGTCGAGCCCTTCGATGCGGCTGCCGCCGAGCAGCCAGATCGCGTTCCTGAACACGACGCCGCGACTCAGCAGGTTCGGCGCGAAGTCGAAGGGCGCGAGCTCGTGCCAGTTGTTGCCGTCGGTCGTTTGCCAGACCTGATTCGTATAGGCGCGCAGCACGCCGCCGATCAGCGTGACGCGATTCGCCTGCTGCACGACGCCCATCAGCCAGCTGAAATCTATTTCGGTCGTCGTCGCTTCCTGCTGCCAGGTCATGCCGTCGGTCGTCGACCATGCGTCCTTCGGCGGCGGTCCGGCAGTGCCGTTGAAGCGCTGCCCGCCGAAAACCCAGAGCCGGTTGCCGAGCACGAACGCCGCATGCTGGTGACGCGCGGCGAACGGATTGACCGGTGTGACCTGCGTCCAGGTAATGCCGTCGGGCGAGCTCCAGATGTCGTTCTGCGCAACCCGGGTGGTGAGCGCGAGCACCTTCGAGCCGCCGATGTACCACATCTTGTTGTTGTAGACGGTGAGCGATGCGTACTCGCGCGAGAACACGCCGTCGATCGCACCGTTCGCCGAGGTCTGAGTCCAGGTGACGCCGTCCGTCGAGGAAAGACTCGCTCCGCCGCGCACGACCCACATCTTGCCGCCGAAGACCGTCGCCGCCATGGAGGGGACGGTTACCGGTGCCGGCGGGGTCGGTGCGAATGCGGTGAACGGCGCGTTCGTGCTGATCTGCGTCCAGGTGACGCCGTCCTGCGAGCGCCACACATCGTTGGCGCCGGTGTTGTTGACGCGAATTCCGCCGAGAACCCAGATCGCGTCGTTGTACACGATCGTTTGATGCAGCCAGCGCGTACCGAATGCGGCGTTCGCAGTTTCGAGCTGCCAGGTCTTGCCATCGCTCGATGACCAGACGTCGGACTGCGGCACGTGTACCGTGTTCGGCGGCGGCGCGCCGGGCAGGGTGGGCGTGGCGCCTGCGATGACCCAGTAGCGGTTCTTGAAGAACACGGCGCCGTGCAGGATGCGCTGGCTGAAGCGCTGCGTGTTCACGGTGACCGGCGCGCCGATGTTCGTGCCGTCGACGATCGCGTAGTAGGCCGGGCTGGTCAGCGTGGCTTTGGTGTCCTGGATCGGAGCTCCGGTGACAGGAGTTACTTCGACGCTCGTGCAATTCGCCTCGTCGACCGCGACCTGCGTGCAGTCCGCAACCTTCGCGCGGCCGAACTGTTTGGCGAGAGCGGTCTGCGGAAGGAAGACCTGCGACGATTGCTCGCCGACCCAAGCGTGTACGGTGTCCGCGCTCTGCACGTTGATGACGTAGCTAGCCTGCGCAGCGTTGTAGTTTGCATCGGCGGCCTTGGTGGCGGTGACGGTCGCCGAGCCGAGTCCCGCAGCTGTGACCGCGCCGGTCGTCGCATTGACCGTCACGACATTGGTGTTGTTGCTTTCGTAGGTCGTGGCGCCGGTGCCGAGGCCGCCGCTGGCCGCGTTGTCGCCAGCCGAGCTCAACACCAGAAACATCGGCCCTGTCGTCGCGAACGCGATCGTCTGGGTTCCCGGAGTCGCAGTGAGTTGATACGTCGCGGTCGCTGACGTAAAGCCGCTGCTCGCGGCCTTCGTGGCGGTGATCGTCGTGGTGCCGACCGTCAACACGGTGGCGGTGCCGCTCGTCGCGTTCACGGTCGCAACTGCTGTGTTGCTGCTGGCGTAAGTGATCGCGCCCGTGCCGGCACCGCCGGTCGCAATATTCGCGATCGTCGAGCCGACTGCGAGGCTCATCGGACCTGCCGTTGCGAAGGCAATGGTCTGCGGCTGCGGCGGCGGTTGCTGCGGCGGCCCGCCGCCACCGCCGCACGCGCTGAGCAGCAGCGCAAGCGACATAATTCCCGCGTACGACGTCAACGCCCGAGACTTCATGGACGATCTCCCCGCTTCAGCACTTCGTTGCGGCATGCGCGGCCGTTGTGCCCGGCCATTCCGCAATGTGGATCGATTGTGCGTCGATCTGCGACCCGCACCCGCAAGCGTAGAGGGTTGTACGAATCCCTGCGCAGAAATTTTTCACATTGCCGAGCGAGCCATTCCGGTAGCATCTCGCGACAATTCGAACAACGACAGCAGCGCACACATGAGAGCGAGAGCAGGCGCGTGGGGTCTCGCCGCAGCGAGCATATTGCTGCCCGTCGGAATTGCCCACGCGCAGGTCGTCACCGACGGTTCGCTGGGTCCGGCGGTTGCACTGCCGGGACCGCACTTCGTGATCGATCCGGCGCTCGGCCAGACGCGCGGCGGCAATCTGTTTCACAGCTTCAGTGCGTTCAACGTCGGCTCGCAGCAAGCAGTGTTTTTTCTCGGCACGCCGGGGCTGGTCAACATCTTCGCGCGCGTCACCGGCAACACGCCGACCGTCATCGACGGCTCATTGAGCGCGCCAGCCAATCTGTACTTGCTCAACCCACGTGGGATTCTGTTCGGCGCCGGCGCTTCGTTGGACGTCGCGGGCTCGCTGCACGCGAGTACTGCCGACTACGTTCGCTTCGCGACCGGCGAACGATTTCAGACCAATCTGAGCAGCGCGACTTCGCTGTCGATCGCGACGCCCATCGCCTTCGGCTTCGTCGATGGGGTCGTGGGTCCGGTCTCCGCCACGGGATCGGCGTTGATCGGCGCGCCTGGCAGCGCACTCACGTTCACCGGCGGCGCGGTGACATTCGACAACGCCTTGCTCAGCGTTCACCAGGGCGAGATCGCCGCGATCGGCGTCGGCTCGGCGGGCGAAGTCGTGTTCGGCAACGGCTCATTCGACACCGGTTCGTTCACAGCGATGGCGCCGGTGAGCATGCGCCAGACGCTCGTCAACGTTTTCGACGAAGAATCGACCAGCATCTACATCCGCGGCGGCCGTTTCGTGCTCGAGGATCAGTCGCTGGTTGCCGCCAGCTCCAGCCAAGCGGCTACTGCTCCCGCTGCGACGGGCAGCGTTATCGATATCTCCGTGGACAGCCTGCTGCTCGCCAATGCCGCGATCGCCACGGCCGCGATCGGCGATGGACTCGGGCCATCCATCCGTATCGAAGCTGACGAGATTGCAGTCGGTCCGACGGCTGCCGTGACTGCAATCGCGGCGGGTTCGCGCGTCGGCGGCGACATCGACGTGCAGACAGGCTCGTTGACGATCAACGGCGGCGCGACCATCGACACGGGTTTCTCCCTCTTCGGCACGGGCTCGTCCGATGGCACCGGCGGTGCGGGCAACCTGACCGTGCATGCGAGCACCATCGACATTACCGGTGGCGGAGTCTCGGCTGTCACGGCGTCCGCGGGCGATGGCGGCGACATCACGTTGGTCGCCGATCGCGTGTCGCTGCACGGCGGGGCAGCAGTGAGCGCGGGGACGACCAGCTCGGGCAATGGCGGCCGCGTGTCGATCACCGCCGATCAGCTCGTTGTCGACGCCGGTGGTGCTGCGATGGCGCCGGCGATCACGGTGACCACCAACTCGATCGGTAGCGACGCCGGCGATGCGGGAAGAATCGAGATCCATGCCGACGATCTGCAGCTACGCAACGGCAGCATCGTTTCGAGCACCGCAGGACCTGGCAACGGCGGCGCGATCGACATCACCGCGGGACACGTAGTGCTGCGGCAAGGCTCGTCGATCGCCAGCGACACCGGAGTTCTCGGCGCGTTCGGTCCGGCTGCTACCTACGGCAGCGGTGGCACGATCCAGTTGCAGGTCGACTCGCTGCAGGTTCTGTCCGGCAGCCGCATCAGCGCGAATACCGGCTCGGTACAGAACGCGGCGCCCAACGGCACAGGCGGCAGTGTGACGATCTCGGCTGCCGAGCTCACGATGCGCGAACTCGGGACGATCAGCGCGACCGCGTTCGGCGCGGGCAATGCCGGCAGCATCACGATAGACGGCGAGCACGTCGACATCGCGAGCGACTCGTCGATCAGCACAGCATCGTTCAGTCGCGGTGCGGCCGGCCGCTTGCTGCTCACGAGCGACAGGTTGCTGCTGTCGAGCGGCGGCCTGCTGCAGTCATCCAGCTTGAGCGCCGGTCCGGATGCCGGAACCGTCGGCGACGTCATCGTCGACAGCGATCGCGTGGTGATCGACGGCGGCAGCATCAATGCTCGCAGCGCCGGCGGAGGCGGGCCGGGCGGCATCGCGATCCGCAGCAATTCGCTGCTGATGATGAACGGTGCAGCCGTCAGTGCCGTCAGCACCGGCTCGGGCGACGCCGGCAACATCGGCATCGCGGCGCTCGATACGCTGGAGCTGCAGGGGTTCTCGCGGATCACCACCGAGTCGCAGCGTGCTGCCGGCGGCAGCATCGCGCTGATCGTCGGCAATCGGCTGTTCGCTACCGACAGCACGATATCCACCAG
>CADEEJ010000318.1 GCA_902826315.1 uncultured Steroidobacter sp. | reverse complement strand
GGCGATCAACTACGAGGTCGCCCGGCAGATCGAGGTGATCGAGGGCGGCGGCAAGATCCGGCAGGAAACGCGCCTCTACGACCCGGACAAGGGCGAGACCCGCGCGCTGCGCTCCAAGGAAGAGGCGAACGACTATCGCTACTTCCCCGATCCGGATCTGTTGCCGGTCGCGCTCGACGCTGCGTTCATCGAGTCGGTGCGCACGACGCTGCCGGAGCTGCCGGACGAGAAGGCCGGGCGCTACACGGAAAAGTTCGGCTTGTCGCTCTACGACGCCGGCGTGCTCACCGCGAGCCGCGAGATGGGCGACTACTACGAGGCAGTCGTGTCGGGTGTTCCCGGTCACGAGAAGCTGGCGGCGAACTGGGTGATGGGCGAGCTGTCGGGCGCGCTCAACAAGGACGGCATCGAAGTCACGCAGTCCCGTATCGACGCGCGCCGGTTGTCCGGCCTGCTGGCGCGGATCGCGGACGCAACGATCTCCGGCAAGATCGCCAAGGACGTCTTCGAGCAGATGTGGCAGGAAGGCCAGGACGCGGATGCGATCATCGAAGCGCAGGGCCTGCGGCAGATCACCGACACGTCGGCGATCGAGCAGACGATCGACGAAGTGATGGCCGCGAATCCCAAGCAGCTCGCGGACTATCGCTCGGGCAAGGACAAGCTGTTCGGATTCTTCGTCGGCCAGGTGATGAAGGTGACCGGCGGCAAAGCGAACCCAGCTCAAGTGAACGAGCTGTTGAAGAAGAAGCTGGCGGGCTGACGGGATGCACGATCGGGACTGCCTGCACCGGTTCCTGTTCGAGCATTACCCGATCCGGGGGCACATCGTGCACCTGGACGCCTCGTGGCGCGCGCTGCTGGAGCATCGCGACTATCCGCCGGCGATTCGCGACACACTCGGCGAGGCCGTCGCCGCGTCGGTGCTGCTCGCTGCGACGCTGAAGTTCGAAGGCACGCTGAGCCTGCAGCTGCAAGGGCAGGGGCCGATGCATCTCATGCTCGCCCAATGTTCGAGTGAGCTCGGCGTGCGTGCGGTCGCGCGCTATCGCGAGGCTCCTGAAGGTCGCGATCTCGCTGCGTTGTCGGGCGAAGGCAATCTGACCGTCACGCTGGAGAACGACGATCTCTCGCAGCGCTACCAGGGCGTCGTGCCGCTCAGCGGCGAGGGGCTCGCCGATTGCCTGCGCGAATACTTCGAGTCCTCTGAACAGTTGCCGACTCGCCTGTGGCTGCACGCGACCGAGAAGGGCGCGTCCGGCTTGCTGTTGCAGCGGTTGTCGGACGACAGCGTGCGAGCACGCACGAAAGTCGACAAGCACGATGAGTTGCCGGAGCCGGAGGAGATCGAAGATGCGTGGCGCCGCGTGCAACTGCTCGGCGATACATTGCGCGGCGAAGAGCTGCAGACGCTGAGCGATCGCGAAATCCTGCGGCGGCTGTTTAACGAGGATGACGTGCGGCTGTTCGAATCCCAGCCCGTCTACTTCCGGTGCCGCTGCTCGCGCGAGCGTGTGATCGGCATGCTCCGCAGCCTGGGTGCCGAGGAGATTCGTTCGGTGCTGGCCGAGCGGGGTGAGGTCGAGGTCCGTTGCGACTTCTGTAACCGGGCCTATCGCTTCGATCCGGTGGACATCGAGCAGCTGTTCGCGACGACACCCGCTGCCGACGGCAGCGAGACACTCCACTAAATCAAATACTTACGATTGAGTTGAGCGCTCCGGTGAAAATCCGGCGGGGCGTAGGGAACCCATTGGCCGCCTTGCGGCTTCTAGCTCGGTCGAATATAAGGACATCCTTATATTCTTAATATCATCGAGCCGGATGCCTACATCGTTCCTGCCTGCCGTTTCAGCGCTTCGCGCGGCTGCCGAGCCGACGCGGCTGCGCTTGCTCGCGCTGCTCGCTCGCGCCGAGCTGACCGTCGGCGAGATCTGCGAAGTGCTCGGGCAGAGCCAGCCGCGCGTCTCGCGACATCTCAAGCTCATGTGCGACGCCGGATTGCTGGATCGCTTCCGCGAGCAGCACTGGGTTTACTACCGCGCGCCCGCGTCCGGGTCCGAGCGCGACACCGTGAAGCAACTGCTCGCCATGGTTCGCGAAGACGACGATCTGCTGCGGCGTGATCGTAAGCGCATGGAGCAGGTGATTCGCGAGCGCGCCCGCCGCGCCTCGGATCAGCTGCCGGCCGAATCTCGAATCCCAGCGTCGAGCGACGTCGATTCGCTCATCTTGAGCGCGCTCGCCGACGAACCGATCGGCTTGCTGCTCGACGTCGGTACCGGCTCGGGTCATCTGCTCGAACTGCTCGCCGCGAATGCGACGCGAGCGGTCGGCATCGATATATCGAGCGACGCGTTACGACTCGCGCGCACGAACGTTCACAGCGCCGGGCTCAGCCATTGCGAGCTCCAGCGCGGCGACATGTACGACCTGCCGTTCGCCGGGCCGCTGTTCGACACGGTGACCGTCGATCGCATCCTCGCGACGGCACAGCGGCCCGCCGCTGCGCTGAGCGAGATCGCACGCACGCTGAAAGACGGCGGGCGTGCCGTCGTCATCGAAGACTTCGACGCACTGAGCGCGGCGGGCGCGACGAATCCGATCGCGACGCTGCGCCAATGGTTCGCGCGCGCGGGGCTCGACTGCCAGCGCGTGCATCCGGTGGATATCGAAAACGCTCACCTGCTGGTCGCGCTCGCACGCCGGCCGGTCGTGGATACGAGGCAACGAGCATGAGCTTGAACAAGATAGTGGACCGCATCGGCACGGCCGCGAGCCGGCTGCAGGGAAGGCCGCGGGTGTCCTTCGAGTTCTTCCCGCCGAAGGACGAGCAAATGGAGCAGACGCTGTGGGCGTCGGTGCAACGGCTGACGCCGTTGCAGCCGCGATTCGTGTCGGTGACCTATGGCGCCGACGGTTCGACGCGCACGCGCACACACAACATCGTCACACGGATCCAGCAATCCACGTCGTTGACAGCCGCACCGCATCTCACCTGCGTCGGCGCGTCGCGCGAAGAGATCCTCGATATCGCGCGCAACTACTGGCAGCACGGCATTCGGCACATCGTCGCGTTGCGCGGCGATCCGCCGCAGGGCGGCAGTAAATACGTGCCGCATGGCGGCGGCTTCGCCTATGCGGTCGACCTGGTCAAAGGCTTGAAGTCGGTCGGCGACTTCGAGATCTCGGTCGCGACCTATCCCGAGCCGCACCCCGAGTCGCCGCACGCGGACTTCGAGCTGGACAATCTCAAAGCGAAGCTCGACGCCGGCGCGGCGCGGGCGATCACGCAGTTCTTCTTCGATCACGAGCTGTTCCTGCGCTTCCGCGACAAGTGCGCGGCTGCGGGCATTGAAGCGAGCATCGTGCCGGGCATCCTGCCGATCACGCGCTTCCCGCAAATGATCCGCATGGCGCAGCGCTGCGGCGCCAGCGTGCCCGACTCGCTGGTGCATCGTTTTGCCGGGCTCGACGACGATCCGGATACGCGACGCCTGATCGCGGCGGCCGTCGCGATCGAGCAGGTTCAGGCCTTGCAGCAGCACGGCGTGGAGGAGTTTCACTTCTACACGCTCAACCGCTCCGAGCTTACTTACGCGATCTGCCACGCACTGAACGTCCGCACGCCGGCCGTGCAGGCGGCGGCAGGCTGAGAGTTTTCGCATGTCCGACGCTAGAACCGAACGACTCGCCGCCCTGCGCCAGGCGCTGACGCAGCGCATCCTGGTGATCGACGGTGCCATGGGCACGATGATCCAGGGCTATCGCCTCGCGGAGAGCGACTACCGCGGCGAGCGCCTCAAGGACTGGCCGTGCGACCTGAAAGGCAACAACGACATCCTGGTGCTGACGCAGCCCAGGATCGTCGCCGAGATTCACCGTGCTTACCTGGATGCAGGCGCGGACATCATCGAGACGAACACGTTCACGGCGAACCACTCGTCGCAGGCCGACTACCGCGCCGAAGAGCTGGTGCGCGACATCAATCTGTCGGCCGCGCAGATCGCACGCCGAGCCGCAGACGAATACACGGCACAGACCGGCAAAGTGGTGTTCGTGGCCGGTGCGCTCGGCCCGACCAACCGCACGGCGTCGCTGTCGCCGAACGTCAACGATCCGGCATTCCGCAACATCGATTTCGATCAGCTCGCTGCGACTTATCTGGAAGGCGCGCGTGCACTGATCGAAGGCGGCGTGGATCTGCTGCTGATCGAGACGATCTTCGACACGCTGAACGCCAAGGCCGCGGCATTCGCGGCGCGGCAAGCCGTGGACGAATCGGGCATCGACCTGCCGATCGTCATCTCCGGCACGATCACCGACGCTTCCGGCCGCACGCTGTCGGGACAGACGACCGAGGCGTTCTGGAATTCCGTGCGGCATGCGCGGCCGCTCGCTATCGGCCTGAATTGCGCGCTCGGCGCGAAACAGCTGCGCCCGTACATCGAAGAGCTTTCGCGCATCGCCGACGTCTACGTCAGCGCCTATCCGAACGCCGGCTTGCCGAATGCGTTCGGCGAGTATGACGAGGCGGCTTGTCAGACCGCAGAGCTGATCCGCGAGTTCGCGACCAGCGGCTTCGTCAATATCGTCGGCGGCTGCTGCGGCACGACGCCGGAGCACATCCGTCATATCGCCGAAGCCGTCGCGGGTTTGACGCCGCGTACACCGCCGCAGATCGAGCGGCGGCTGCGCCTGTCCGGGCTCGAGCCGCTCAACATCGGGGCCGACAGCCTGTTCCTGAACGTCGGCGAGCGCACGAACGTCACGGGCTCGGCAAAGTTTCGCCGGCTGATCGAAGCGGACGACTACAACGCGGCGCTCGACGTCGCGCGCCAGCAGGTGACGAGCGGCGCGCAGACCATCGACATCAACATGGACGAGGGCATGCTCGATTCGGAAGCGGCGATGGCGCGCTTCCTGAATCTCATCGCGGCGGAACCCGACATCTCCCGCGTGCCGATCATGATCGACTCGTCGAAGTGGTCGGTGATCGAGGCGGGCCTGAAGCGCATCCAGGGCAAGGGCATCGTCAATTCGATCAGCCTGAAGGAAGGCGAGGAGTCGTTCCTGCACTATGCGCGCAAAGTGCGCGCGTATGGCGCCGCGGTCGTCGTCATGGCGTTCGATGAGAAGGGCCAGGCTGATACGGTCGAGCGCAAAGTCTCGATCTGCGAGCGCTCCTACAAACTGCTCACGGAGCAAGCGGGCTTCCCGCCGGAAGACATCATCTTCGACCCGAACATATTCGCGGTCGCGACCGGCATCGAGGAGCACAACAACTACGCGCACGACTTCATCGAGGCGACGGCTGCGATCAAGCGCGCCTGCCCGCACGCGCACATCAGCGGCGGCGTCAGCAACGTGTCGTTCTCGTTCCGCGGCAACGACCCGGTGCGCGAGGCGATGCACTCCGTGTTCCTGTATCACGCCATCAAGGCCGGCATGACGATGGGTATCGTCAACGCCGGACAGCTCGCGATCTACGAAGACATCGAGCCGGAGCTGCGCGAGCGCGTCGAGGACGTGATCCTCAACCGCCGGCCGGACAGCACTGAGCGCCTTCTCGAGATCGCTGGGCGGTACAAGGGTGAGGCTGGCGCGCGCAAGGCCGAGGACCTCGCCTGGCGCAGCTGGCCGGTTGTGAAGCGACTGGAGCACGCGCTGGTCAAAGGCATCGACGAGTTCGTCGTGCAGGACACCGAAGAGGCGCGGCAGCAGTTCGAGCGACCGTTGCAGGTGATCGAAGGCCCGCTGATGGACGGCATGAACATCGTCGGCGACCTGTTCGGCTCCGGCAAGATGTTCCTGCCGCAGGTCGTGAAGTCGGCGCGGGTGATGAAGAAGGCGGTCGCGCACCTGATTCCGTACATCGAGGAGCAGAAGGCGGCCGGCGGCGCGTCGCGCACGAACGGCAAGATCATCATGGCGACGGTGAAGGGCGATGTGCACGACATCGGCAAGAACATCGTCGGCGTCGTGCTCCAGTGCAACAACTTCG
>CADEEJ010000317.1 GCA_902826315.1 uncultured Steroidobacter sp. | reverse complement strand
GATTTGTCCGAGCGACGGATCTCGACGGCCGAGAATGCCAGCAGCCCGTCGGCTGCGCCCACGATCCGTCGCGTCGATGGCAGCTTGCGCAGCGCGGACTCGTCGCGGCGCAGCTCGCGAAAAACTTCGACTACCGCACGCGGCGCAGGCGACGCCAGTCGCGCGCCGGATTCTTCCAGGAGCGCCGAGTACATTTCCGTGCCGTCCGCGGACAGGATGCCGACGACGTCGACGTGCATACCCTGCAGAGAGTCCACCGAGAAGTTCGCGCTGAGGAAGTTCGGCGCCTTGCCGAGGACGTACGCCTGCGCGTCGTCCCATTCGGCATAGTCGCGCGTGCTCATCGCCAGCTGGTTGAGGTCGGCCTCCAGGGCCCGCCCAACCTGCGCGGCACGCTCGACGGTCTGCGCGAGCTCGATGTTGTCGAAGCGCTTGATGAACAGATGCGACATGACGAGCATCGCCGCCATCAGCGCGGCGAGCGTACCCGTCATGCTCAGTACGATCGACTTGTTGCGTGCCACCGAAATTAGCCCCTCACGCTTTGGCAATCTGCATTGGCATGTAGCGGCCGCGCGCTGCGTTCCGGCAGTGCGCGAACCCTGATACTTGTCATGCTGTGAGGCGGATCACTCAGGGAATGACGTAGTTGCGGGCGCTGCGCCGCCCGCAGGCAGTGCGAAGTAGAACGTCGCACCCTTGCCGACCTCGGACTGCGCCCACGCGCGTCCGCCGTGGCGGCGCACGATCCGTTCGACGATGGCCAGTCCGGCCCCGCTGCCCTCGAATTCCTGCGACCCATGCAGGCGCTCGAAGACCCGAAACAGCTTGGGCGCGTGGGCCATGTCGAAGCCGACGCCGTTGTCGCGGATCGAGTACTGCAGCTCCCCGCGCAGCGACTTGCCTTCGATGACGACGCAGGGCTGCGGATTTTTAGCCGAGTACTTGAGCGCATTCGAGATCAGGTTCGCCCACACTTCGTGCAGCATCGAGCGGTCGCCGAGCGCGGGCGGCACGGTTTTGAGCTGGAGCTGCGCGTTCGATCCGGGCTGCAGCGCCTCTTCCCAGGCCTCGCGCACGAGCGCGAGCATGTCGACCGGCGCCACGCCCAGCTCCTGGCGGCCGAGCCGGGAAAAAGCGAGCAGATCGTCGACCATCTGGCCCATGCGCGCTGCGCTCTTCATGCAGGTCTGCAGATAGCGCTTGCCATTTTCGCTGAGCGCGTCCGCCTCCTTCTCCATCACCATCGAGGAGTAGGCACTGAGCGCTCGCAGCGGCGCACGCAGGTCGTGCGAGACCGTGTAGCCGAAGGCCTCGAGCTCGGCATTTGCATGCTGGAGCTGCGCGGTCCGTTCCTGGATGCGGCGTTCGAGATCCGCGTTGAGCGCACGGATCTCCTCCTGCGCCTGCTTGCGCTCGACGACCTCGGCTTCGAGCCGCTCCGCATAGAGCTTCACTTCGCGATAGAGCGAGCCGTTCTCGTAGATGCGTCCGACCTGCGCGGCCAGGATGTGCGCGAGTGCCTCGTCGTCCGCGCTGAACTCATCCGCGCCCGTGCGGTTCAGCAGGATGACGTACCCATAGACTCGCTGTGGAGATTGCACCGGTGCGCACATGAGCGAGGTGACCGGCGCGTACTCGAGTGGCAATCCCACGTCTGCCGGGTCGCCTGACAAGCCGCTCAGGCGCTGGCCGCGCCGCAATGTCAGCACGTCCTCGTACATGACACCCGTGGGCTGCAACGCCGTCGGGGAGGCTGTCGGCTGCTGCTGTCTACTGACGAAGACGTAGCGTGATGGTCCACCGCCGTGCCGGATGAATACGATAGCTGTCTGTGCACTGACGATCGTGCGGGCGGCCTCGCAGAAATCCGCTAGCAGGCGCGCCGGATCGTGCTCCGATGCGAGGCGCAGGCCGAGGGCGATCATCGCTTCGAGTCGTGGCACGACGACTGCCGCCTTCTGCGACAAGGCTGCAGTCAGATGAGCCCGGGATCGATCCTGGGTCTCGAAATCGGCCGGTCGCGGCGCCGGCTGCTGCTTGCCGAGGGCTGCGTTGACTATGGCGAAGATCTGCTCGGGCTCGGCCGGCTTGGTGATGATGTGCTCGACGCCGCACGCGGCCGCCATGCGCTGCGCTTCGGATTGCAGATAGGAAGCGGTATAGAAGATGACCGGCACTGCTGCGGCCAGGCGATCCTCGCGGGTGTGACGCAGGAATTGCAGGCCGTCCATCGTCGGCATGAGCAGGTCGACGATGATCAGGTCTGGTGTCGTGTGCGCCAGCCAGCGCAATGCCTCCGCACCGTTCTGTGCTTCGTGCAACTCGTGACCTGCGTACGTCAGCACTGTGCTGAGCAGCGCGCGAGCCGTGGCATCGTCGTCAACTATGAGAATTGTGGCCATGCCGGCCTCCACTCGCCGTTGCTTCGGTCAGCGCCGACTCGACCTCGCGCAGGACGTCGGCGACGTCCACCGGCCGAGTCAGGAAGCGACAGGCGCCGAGGCGCATGGCCATTTCTCGCATCGACTGCTCGGGATGCGTCGCGGTGATCATCACGACGGGAATGTGGACAAGTTCGGGTTCGGCCTTGAGTGTCCGCAGCAGGTCCAGGCCGCTCGCGTCCGGCAAGCCGATATCCGACATGATCAGCGCCGGCGGCCGTCGCCTGATCAGCGCCATGGCGTCTGCGACCGTGGTCGCCGAGAGCACCTCGTAGCCGAAAGGCTCCAGAAGGCTGCGTTTCAGCAGCTGATTCTCAGGCGTGTCGTCCACGACCAGAATCGTGGCTCGCGGCGCGGGGCGCACGGCACCGCTGCCGGACGGCGGCGGCGGCGTGCCGCGCAGGCGCAGCTGCTCTTTCAGCAAGGGTTCGATCTGCGACATGAAGGTGCTGGGATCGATCGGCTTGGAGAGGTAGGCGTCGAAGCCGGCCGCCAGCACTCGCTCGCGATCGCCGACCATGGCGAGCGCCGTAAGCGCCACCAAGGGCACCTGCCGCAATGTGCTGTCGGACTTGAGCTGCGCCGCGACCTCAAAGCCGTCGAGTCCGGGCAGCTGGATGTCGCAGATCACGAGGTCGGGCGGGTCGCTGCGCGCCGCAGCGAGGCCATCGTCACCTCGCGTCGCGGTCCGCACCGAATAGCCGTGCGCGTTGAGAATGTAGAACAGCAGCTCCAGGCTCGCCGGATCGTCCTCGATGACCAGAATGCGAGTGCTCACCTCGGTTGGTCCGGCAACGTCAAGGTGAAGTGGCTGCCGCGGCCGTACTCGCTGGCGACCGAGATCGTCCCACCGATCAGCTCCGCGAGCTTGCGGCTCAAATGCAGGCCGAGCCCAGTGCTTTCGGCCGCCTTGGCGCCGCCTGCGGCAAGCTTGCCGAAGGCCTCGAACAGACCCGTCTGGTCCTCCGGCCGGATGCCGATGCCGCTGTCGATGACGCTGATCCGTATCCCCTGCCGGCCTGCGAGCTCGGTGCGCGCCGCCTCGAGGCGCACCTGGCCGAACTCCGTGAACTTGATTGCGTTGTTGGTCAGGTTGATCAGGATCTGACTCAGCGACCTGCGGTCGGTGTGCGCCATGAGCCCGGCGTCCACCAGCTGCAGGCTCAGCGCCAGGCCCTTTCTCTCGGCCGCAGGCTGCAACGACGCGCAGACCTCGCGCATGACCTCGTCGATGGGCACGGTCTGCAGATCGATCGCCACCTTGCCGGATTCGATCTTGGCGAGGTCGAGCAGATCGTTGATCAACGACAGCAGGTGCCGGGCGCTCGACTGCACGGTGCGCAGCTGCTTGTCCTGATCGCTCGTCAGCGGTCCCGGCAATTGCATCAGCAGCGTGCCGGTGAACCCGATGATCGCGTTCAGCGGAGTGCGCAGCTCGTGGCTCATCGTCGCCAGGAACTGATCCTTGGCCCGGCTCGCGCGCTCCAGCTCGACGTTCTTCTCCTGCAGCGCGCGCTCCACGTGCTTGCGATCGCTGATGTCGCGGATCGAGCTGCTGACCAGCGTGCCGTCCTCGGTGTCGAGCGGGCTCAGGCTGATCTCGACCGGGAACTCGCTGCCGTCCTTGCGCCGGCCGTGCAGCTCCAGTCCGGCCCCCATCGGGCGCACTCGCGAATCGGCGAAGTAGCGCGTGCGATGCTCGGGATGACGCGCGCGGAAGCGGTCGGGCACGAGCATGTCGACCGACTGGTCGAGCAGCTCGGCCCGCGCATAGCCGAACAAGCGCTCGGTCTGCGTATTGACCAGCACGATCCGCCCGCTGCGATCGACGATCACCATCGCGTCCGGTGCCGACTCCAGCAGACCGCGGAACTTCTGCTCGGCCTTGCGCCGATCCGTGATGTCGCGGATCGCGCTCATCACGAGCGTGCCTTCGTCGGTGCGCAGGGGGCTGAGGCTGATCTCGACCGGGAACTCGTCGCCGCTGCGGCGCAAGCCGTACAGCTGCAAGCCGGCGCCCATCTCGCGCGTGCGCGGCTGCGTGAAGTAGCGGAATCGATGGCCTGCGTGCCCGGCACGGAAGCGCTCCGGCAGCAGAATCTCTATCTGCTGGCCGATGAGGTGATCGCGCGAATGCCCGAAGACGGCTTCCGTGCGGCTGTTGATCAGTACGATGCGGCCGGTGTCGTTGAGGATCAGGATCGCGTCCGGCATGGATTCGAGCAGATCGCCGTAGCGCGCGCCGACCGCGCGCGACTCGCGCAGCAGTCGAAAGCGCGTGATGTCGGTCTCGCTGCGCACGAAGCCGTCGAGGACGCCGTCGCCGTTGCGCAGCGCCCGCAAGCTGACGTTCAAATATAGGAGAGAGCCGTCCTTGCGGTGGCGCACGGTCTCGCCCGTCGCGCTGCCGCTGCGTTCGGCTTCCTCGACCATGGCACGCTCTTCCTGCAGCCGCGTGCTCGGAACCGTCAGATCCGTCAGCAGCCTGCCGATGGCCTCGTCGCTGGAGTAGCCGAAAAGATCCGTTGCACCGCGATTCCAGAACTGCACGAGGCCGTCGGCGGACGTTGCCACGAGGGCATCGGCCGTTGCATCCAGCACGAGTGCTTGGTAGTCCCGCACCAATTGCCGGCCCCCGTTGTGAATGGCCGTGCGGTGTTCGAATTCTTGCCGTTTTTTCTGAAGTTCCCCCGCGCCAGCGAACTTACTCCCTGCGCAGTGCGAGGCACAATTGCGGTATCGCGACAGCCGCTGCGCTTTAGCGCTACGACGAGCGGCTTTCGAGTCCGGTCAGCCCTTCCACTTGATGTTGCAGCCCAGACTCGGTCTTTGCTTGGGCAGCGGAGTTGCTCCGCTCAGCAACGCATCGCAGGCAGCGCGCAGGTCTTGTCCGTTCGGCGTGCCGCGGCCCGGCCGGCTGTCGTCGAACTGTCCGCGGTAGACGAGCTTGCGCTCTGCGTCGAAGAGGTACAGGTCGGGCGTGCAAGCTGCGTCGTAGGCTTTGGCGACGCTCTGCGTCGCGTCGAACAGGTACGGAAAGGTGTAACCGGCGCTGCTCGCTTCCTCGGCCATGCCTTCCGGGCCATCCTGCGGATACGCGTCCGTGTCGTTGGAGCAGATCGCGACGACTGCGATGCCTTTCGCCTGATACTCGCTCGCGAAACGAGCGAACTCGTGGCGCATGTGCTTTACGAACGGGCAGTGGTTGCAGATGAAAGCCACGACCAGGCCGCGCGCGGCGGCGAAGTCTTCGAGCGTGCGAACCTTGCCGTTGAAGTCGGTCAGTCGGAAAGCCGGCGCGGCAGTGCCGAGCGCGAGCATTGTCGATTCAGTGGCAGCCATGCGGGCATGGTACTGCGGCGCGCCGTCGACAAACAGGAGCCGCAGCAGCGCTGCAGGAGGAGGCGGGGGTGCTAGAGGCCGAGAGACTGCTGGGCGGGCGGCGGCGGTGCGAGGCTGACGCCTTCGAGCTCGAGCATTCGCTGTTTCGTGTCGGAGCCGCCGGGCGCCGAGAAGCCGCCGAGCTTGCCGCCCGCAGCGAGCACGCGATGACAGGGAATGATCAGCGGCACTGGATTCTTCGCCATGGCCTGACCGACCGCGCGTGCTG
>CADEEJ010000316.1 GCA_902826315.1 uncultured Steroidobacter sp. | reverse complement strand
AACCGGCCGCTTCACCCGAGACGCCACGAACCGCCGTGAGACCACACGCCGTTGCCAGCGTGCTGCGTGCCGCGACTTCCATGCGTCGACCCTTCATGGAGTAGGAACGATCACACAGAATCTCGATCGCCGTATTCACCTCGCGCCCGGATCGTTTGACGGCAAACAATCTCGGATCACCGAGCATCGCCCGAACAAGTCGCTGCGGCGCGAGCCGTGTCCCGCGTCGTGTGTAGGCACGTCGGGCATGCCGAACGGACTCGACGAGAGACCGCAACCTCGTTCGCAGCGCCATGCTCGCTTCGTGAACCTCCGCGAGAATTCGCCCGGGATCGCCCGGCGGTGGTGCGATAGGCGTATCCGCACGCCCGAACCCGCCAGAACGCCCGCCGCTTTGGCGCACGGATTCGCTGGCGGCCTTTTCGAGTGCACGGCTGGCTACCTCGGACAGATCCGGTCCCAGATCCGGCTTCGGATCACTCAGAAGTTCCCGAATGTTTGCTCTCGCTTGCGCATGAGGATCATTCTGGCTGGATGCGTTGTTGGACATCGTGCCGCCTGACGTCCCATCCGAAGCACTTGCAACCGCAGACCCTGTCGGGTCATCGCCGCCACCCTGTTCCGTGTTAGATGGGGGTGGCGGAGATCCCGGCGGATCCTTTGCCTCATCTTCCAGAATCGACAGAATCTCGCCGGCCAGATCAGCTGCTTCCTGCGGTGAACGCAAGGCAGGCACCCGACCTATGACGGAACCAATCCGCACACAAGCGCCCGGTGTAAACGACTTGCGAAAGACCTCTTCTGCCTGCGTCGCATAGTCGGCCAGTGCGTCCTGATGCAACACCTCGGAACGCAATCGGTAGGAGAGATAGCGTCGCAGCTTGACGCCATTCGGGTCCGCATCGCTGGGCCGCTGCAGCACATCGTCTTTGACCAACTTTCCGACCAGCTTGGCTAAGTCGGATGCGAAGCCTGGGAACTCCTGCCCCAGTTCACGCTCGTCGCGAACATCGCCGATGGTGTTGTAGAGACGATGGTGCAGTTCGTTCTGCGTTTGGACTGAAGCAGAACCGTACCGAATGTGTGCGGCCTCATGCTCGGTGTAACCGAAAGCCAAAACCTCGACTTCCGGGTCGTCAAAGGGCAGCGTTGGGAGCTTGATCTTGCGTCCATCCGTTCGTGCTTGATCGCCGCCAATTTCTACTTCGACATCCGCCCGTCGACCAATCGCTCGCGCGACGATGGGCAGGGCGCCCTGTATCGTGCGCTGATGACGTGTCCGCACCGGGGGCTTCCCGGTGCGGACGGAACTCGCATTCGTCGCTGTTGCTGTACTCATGTTGTCTCCTGACAAGTCCTTCAGAACCACAAAGACGCTCTTTTCTCGGTGGCTGGGGCTCGAGGCACAGGCGCGTGCTGAACGAAGTCCTGCTGCTCATCTCTCGTGCCAGAGTCGGGGCCGTTGGCTCCGTTGGCGTCATCGCTTGGCTTCGGGCTCTCTTCCGCCTCGCGCGTGTCCGTACTCGCTACTGAACCAGTGCGGCCCTCGAGCAGCGCGGCGCCGTGCGAGCGCAACGTGTCGCGTGTCTGCACGACTCGGAACAAACCGAGCAAAGCAGACAAATCCAGATCCTTGATCGGACCATGCTTGGGTAGCGAGCCGAGCACCTTGTTGAACTGATCGATGATCGGTCCGCAACGAGGATCGAGGTAACTCAGCGCTTCCAGTTTGGCGAGAATCGCTTTCAATGGGCGCAACGCTTTCTGCCCGACCTCGGCCTTGCCTTCGTAGGAGGTGTCCCAGGCATTCTGAGCCTCCACCTCGATCTCTCGGAAGAGCTGGTTCGACAATCCATTCGTTGCATCGGCGAGGCCATCATTGGCCTTGTCTTGCGGATTGTCCTTGGCAGCAAGACCGACGCGAAACGCCTGGTAGTTGAACTGAAAGCGCGCACGCACGTGTGCCGCATCGGGCAGCGCCTTTTCGATGTGACTCTTCCAAGTCGGATGCAGCGCGGTCCACTTGTCGATCTCGGCTTGCAGTCCGGCCGCGAACGCGACCGCTTCTGCATCGAAGCGGCGCTGATGCTCAGCCAACTTTGCGATGAGCCCCTTGAGGTTCTGCTCCTCGGTGGCGTAACCGCCAAGGAATCCGACACACACCTTTTCGCACTCGCGCTCTGCAGCGCGTTTGATCGCGCCGAGCGCCGCAAGCTTCTTCGGGTCGCACAGTTTCAAACTCCCGAGAGACGCGAGGTCTCCGGGTGGAAGCTTCTGTGCAGCGTCGCCGAGGTCCTCGGCGCGCAGACGACGCCGACCGGTCCACAGTGAGACGCGTAGCATCAGACATACGGTCTTATCCAAGACAGCCAAGCTCGACATACAAGACTCCTTCGAGTGTGGCCGTCGGGATGTGACCGCGCGCCGAGGGCGTGCGAATGTCACGCCCTGACAGGCCGGTTACTGAGAACGGTGCGATCGCGAACGGTGGCACCGAATCGGGCTGGTGTGGTGGCCTAACCAGCGGTAGGTGTTCCACGCAGGGTGCGTGGAGTGGGATCTGTCGCTCTTCTTAGCCTCGATCGAAATTGAATTCGAGGCTGAGGAGAGCGAGCTTGCCGGAGCCGGAGCTCCGACAAGCCGATCACCTCCTTTCAAAACCAAATTGGTTGTTTGCCGTTGCGAGAGTCGGAGCTCAGCAAGGCAATGCGCCCGATGCAGAGCCCAAGACGCTCGCCGAGCACGAGCACGCGCTCGTAGTCGTGTCTCTTCTGCCCGATGAACTCGTCATCGCGGGAGATCTGTGGCGTGAGAATTCCGTCCGCGGTGTCGATCAGTCGAATCGCATCGGGAAATGCTCTCATCAGCACCATGAGGGTCAATCGCGGCAGTAGACCTTGCTCAGGCACGATCTGTCCGCCACCGCGGCCCGTTGCTTGGATTCCGCCATGGTCGCTAAAGCCAATCGCCCACGACAGCATGCGACCGGCGCGACGCGTTCCGATGAGGAGGACGACATTGTCCGTGTCGTACTCGATGACGTCGGGGCTCACGTGGCCTCGAAGCTGGCCCTCGATCCATGCAAGTCGCTCATGGACCTGCTTGCGATCGAGAGGAGTCACGATCTCCCAGTGATCGCCCGGCGCAACCGGTTGGTTTGCGTTGGGTTGTATGAGCTGCAACCGATTCTTCTCCACGGTCGCTTGGCCCAAGTACACGTAACCTTTCGCGAGCTTCTCCTGGATCCGACCTTGCATCTCACCCGAGCTGTCTTTCCCAGGCGCGAACTTCGACGGCGGAATGTTCGCCTGCCGGATCGGTTGATCCGTCGCGCAATAGACCGTGCGAAGATGGCCGTTGTCCGCGATCTGGATCGCCCAGTCTTTGGACCCACCATGAGCGGTACACCGGTAGAGTTCCAGTGTTGTGCCGCTCATGAGAAGGATCCGTGTGCGTCACCGAACTTACCTTGCACGAGCTTCAAGACCGCTCGCCGCACTTCCGGTTGCCCTTCCGCACGATAGAGCAGCGCGCGGTCCAGTGCATATCCGATCGGATTGAGCGACGCAGTTCTCGCACCATGAAACAGGTGGGTGAGCTTGGCCCACCGCCTCAGAACGCGCGTCGACATGGTCAGCGGGAGCGCCGAGTCCGATGTGGACGTTCCCATGTACGCGGCGCGAATGTCGTTCGCGACCTCGATCATCTTGGTGCGAACGGGCGCCGAAAGATCGGGAACGGCCGCGCTCAGAATCTCCTCTTCGACCGCTGGTTCCGGATAGGCAACCTTGAGAAACCACGGTCGGTCGGCGAAAGCCATGTCCTGCTGCCGTACACTCACGTAACCGCCCACCATGTCCCCAGACATCGCGCTGTTGCCAGTCATAGCAATGCGAAAGCCAGGTGCGGGATCGACCGGGTCCAAACCGCCGAGATGCATGAACAGCGGCTGTCCTTGCAAGATCTCGTTGAGCCCGACCACTGTGCCGGGGTCCGCACGATCGATCTCGTTGGCAACGAAGAGGCCGGGCCATCCGTCCGCGCCCATCGCGAGGGGCAGATGGGAGTACGAGGTGATGGTGCTGCCATCGATCAGGTCAACGACCGAAACGAGCTGATCGAACTCAAGCTGAGGATGGAACGTGCGCTCGTACATCGGAATCTTCAGCGCTCCGCAGAAATTGCGGAGAGCAGATGACTTGCCCGAGCCAGTGGGCCCGAACAGATAGACCGGGTCGCCGTTCCCATGTTCCCACCACACGACGAGGTCGCGTAGCAGCGTGCGATCCCAGCGGTAGTCCGGCTCCACGCGGGGCACGAACCGGCAGTTGCTCGGCTCGTATCCCGTGACGGATAGACCAGTCGGAAAACCGGGGCCGAATGCCTCGGCGAGACTGTAGGTCTTGTGCTTCAGCTTCATGCGGATGACTCCTTGAACAGTCAGCGACCCGCACGCGAAGCGCACTCCTCCCCTCCTGCCGGAGAGAAGAGAACAACTCTCCGGCGAGGTCGGGGGTGATGATTGGATTAGTCCAGCTCGTCAATCAGCTCCGGTGCAAACATCTCGAGGGTCCGCTCACGCATCTCCTCGAAGTCCACACCCACAGCCGCACAGCACGCCTGAAACGAAAACGGCGCTTTCTTGAGCGCTTGAAGATTCCGTTTGGGCGCCGCGATCCACGCGATGAGGTCCGCACGCAACTCTGGCGTCGTGCGCTCATCCGCGAGCAACCGCAGTTGATCAACGAGCATGCCGTCCAGGAACGCACAGACTTCCTGGTCACTCCAGGAACAGTCATTGAGCGGCATGTTCGGCAGTTGCAGCGAGAGTTGAGGCTTGCGAGGTTTGCTGTCCTCTCGCTCGCCTTCGACAGCAGAGGCTTCCGTTGTCGTTGCGCAGTCCTGCGACTCGATCGATTGGCAATCACCGACCGCCGCGACCGGCAGCACGTCAAAGAAGTCCATCTGCGCCTGCTCGACAGGGCAGATTGAGTGCATCGACCTGGTCCTCGATGAGAGCCCAGGCAGGAAGGCGATCCGGTTTTCGCCGGGCCAGCCTGCGGGGCCGGTTAAGCGGTCTGCTTGGCGTGCTCCGCGGGGAACACGAAGCCGTCCTCGTCGCCATAGATGCAATGCGGTGCGAAGTCGCACATCTCGCATGGCGTGTTGAACTGCATACGGGACGCTCTGGGAAACCGGCCGCGGCGGATGTCCTCCGCCAGCCAGAAGCACTTTTCGCGAAACTCAGCGAGCTCGCGTGGACCTCGCAGCGGCACGAGCAGCGGCTTCTCAACTCGCGAGCTCGCCCGTCGCTTCAGAAAGTCCCAGAACCCCAGGCCGCGCAGCGGCGGCAATCCCATCTCGGGACTGCCCTCAACAAGCACCTGATAGGAGGTGAGTTGATCGGACCGCAACGCGTACAACGCCGTATGTGCCGCGCTTGCGGACTTGACGTCCACATACGCAAGATCTCCGACGTCCGTGTACGCGAGCACGTCGAGCGTGCCATCCAAGTACACCTCAATGTCCAGATGGCGACCGAGATGCACGGACAGTTTGACGTCGAGCAACGGTTCGCCCTGCGCATCCGTCGCCACCTCGAACCCCGTCGAGTCCCAAGCCTCCGGGAGCGCGCGCATGAGATCGACCCCCATGCGCTCGAACGTCTGCGGGCTTTGTGTTGCCGCGAACGCCAACACGTTCGTAGCGATCTGCCCATCCCACCGCGTTTGAAAATCCGTGACGGGATCTGGCAAGGGCAACCCCAACGTCAGGGCCCGCAAGTACTCGCGAGCCGCCTCGTCGACACATCGTCCGAAAGCGAGGTTGGCCGAGACCGCGGTGCATTGCACTCGCTTGATGTATTGGTACCAGAGCATGCGGCGGCAGTTGTCTTTGGCGCCGTAAGTGCGGGCTCCGGAGAGGCGCGGGTTCTTCTGGAATTGCGCGAGGGCTTTCGGCTTGGGATCCCAGAGGCCCACCATCTCGACTTCCGGCAAATCGGGAAGAGGCTTGGTGACTTCGGAGGGGTGGCCATCGAGGCCGATCAAGGCGACG
>CADEEJ010000315.1 GCA_902826315.1 uncultured Steroidobacter sp. | reverse complement strand
GATTGCACAGAGCGGTCTGCCCGTCGTTGTGTTGACCACCTCAGACAGCGCCCTGGACATCAACGCCGCCTACGCCCCGGCGGTGCAGCGGCTATCTGGTCAAGCCCACTCGGCTTCAAGGCGTTCGCAGCGGCGATCGCATCCCTGATGTCTTATTGGTTCGCTCTCGTCCAGCTCCCTTCGAACGAGCGGCCGTGAGCGCCAGCGCGTGATTCTGATGCATCGGATCGGTCAAGTGTCTCGACTGCGTGTCAGTACCTCTGCGTTCAGCGCGCGAAGCGTTTTCGGTACTCCCGCGGTGTCGTATCGAGCCGGCGCAAGAAGGCGCGCTGCAAAGCATCGACGGAGCCGAAGCCCGCCTGCCGCGCCAGCTTCTTCATCGCCCAGTCGGTTTCTTCGAGCAGCGAGCGCGCGTGATCGAGGCGCGCCGACTCGATGAACTCCGCCGGCGTCATGCCGGTGTCGGTGCGGAAGCGCCGGGTGAAGTTGCGCTCGCTCATGCTGGCGCGATCAGCGAGCGCCGCGAGGCTGAGATCCGCGGCGGGATGTTCGATGATCCATGCCAGCAGGTCGCGCAGTCGGTGCGAAGATCGAGCCTGGGCCGCCAGCATGGCGCTGAACTGGGACTGCCCGCCCGGCCGACGCAGGAACAGGACCAGCTGACGCGCCACCGCTAGTGCGGCGCGCTGTCCCAGATCGTCTTCGACCAGCGCCAACGCGAGATCCATCGCGGCAGTGATGCCGGCCGACGTATATAGGCCGCCGTCTTCCACATAGATCGCATTTGGAATCACGCGCGCCGCAGGGAACATCGTTGCAAGCGCTGCGCACGAATACCAATGGGTGGTCGCGCGGCGTCCGTCGAGCAGCCCGGCTGCACCCAGCAGGAACGCCCCGGTGCACACGCTGCCGAACCGTCGGGTACGTTGTCCTGTCGCGCGCACCCATTGCATCGTTGTGTTGTCATCAACGATCTCGCGCAGGCCGTCTTCGTCCCCGCCAACCAGAAGCACCGTATCGATACGGCGCGGGAGCTCCGCGATTGCCGTGGTAGCGGCGATCTGCAGGCCTGAATTCGCGCGGACGGTGCCGCCAGCGCGTGATGCGATGACGATGCGGTAGCGGCGAGCTCCGGCGCCGCCGTACAGGTTGGCGGCGTTGAACACCTCCAAGGGGCCGCTCACGTCGAGGGACTGACACCCGTCGTAGGCGAACAGCACGATGACCCGCTCGCCATCGGGGGCGCCGTTGCGTTTCCTTGCGATCGCGGTGGCATGCGGCATGGATGGCCGGATCTGCGGCTTCTGTGTCCCGCGGGCCGGCGGCACGATCGTAGCATTGTCGACCATGCAGACCATCAGCACCGTCGCACGAATCGCCGTCCTGGCTCTGTTGCTATCAGCCACCGCGCAGGCGGGCGCGGCGAAACCGGTGGTCGCGGTCATTGCGTACAACGGCGGCACCGAGCCGACCGATTTCCTGGTGCCCTTCGGCGTCCTCGCCGGCTCCGGCCTCGTCGACGTCCAGGCAGTCGCATTGACGTCCGGGCCGGTGATGTTGCATCCGTCGGATGTGGCCGTTGAGTTGCCGCAAACCATTGCCACGTTCGACGCCGCCTATCCGTCGGGCGCGGACTACGTCATCGTGCCGGCCATACATCATCCGCAAGATAGCCGGACGGCCGATTGGCTGCGTCAGCAGCACGACCGCGGCGCGACTCTCATGAGTATCTGCGACGGCGCCAAGGTGCTGGCGCATGCCGGCTTTCTGAAAGGCAAGTCGGCGACAGCGCACTGGTATGCGCTCGATGATCTGCGCAAGGAATTTCCTGAAACCCAGTGGCGTAACGATCGTCGTTACGTGTTCGACGGCGATGTCATTACGACCTCCGGCGTATCGGCATCGGTGCCCGCGACGCTGGCCTTGCTCGAACAGATCGCCGGACGTGAACCGACGCTTCGCTACGCGTCGGGACTCGGCATTTCAGCCTGGCCGGCGCAGCACGGCGGTGCGCGCTTTCGTCTTTCCGGCGCCGACAAGCGCCTGGTGATCGCTAACTGGCTGGCCTTCTGGCGGCAGGAGCGCGTGGAGCTGAGTTTGCCTCCGAACGTCGACGAGGCATCAGCCGCGCTGGTCATGGATGCATATTCTCGCACCTATCGAACGGACGTCACTTTGCGCGCGCGGGAAGTGCGAACGCGCCACGGCTTGATCCTGCGTTCGAATGGGAAGAAGGCCGACCGCACTCTTGATGCGCGACTGCTGCGGCTGCCGCTGGGCGAAACGCTCGATGCGATTCTGCGGCAGCTCGAAAGCGATTATGGCGCCACGACGGCGGACTTCGTCGCGACACAACTCGAATACGTCCGTTCGAGCGCTACGACTTCACCCTGACCGCGACCCTCGCACCTCACAGCGTCGCCCTCGGTTCTTGCCCGCTTCGAGCTTCCTCGGCGAGCACCGCAAGTCCTCGACGCACCGTCTCGGGAGCCTGCGAACAGTCACCATTACAATCGCGGCGGTTATGGCGCCTCGCAATCCGCCGCCGCGATCGGATGTGTGCAGAAGACGCCACCCTCCGTGATGGTCTGGTTGCCATGCCTCTCGCTTGCCAGGACCTCGAACTCATAGATTCTGTTCGGCTCGAGGTACTGCTTCGGCACCAGCATGCTGGTCTCCGATTTCGACAGATCGGCGTTGAACGAGACCTTCGTCTTCCCCGGAGGGAGCACGGGATTGGTAATGTCGACGACCACGACGTGATAGCCCACGATTTCGACCGGCCCAAGAAAAGGCAGGATCGGCGCTGTCACCCTGTTCCAGCGGATGAGCAGGTTCGTGTCGTGGGGAATGACGGCGCCGTCAGCCGGTGAGGTGATCACAGGACCGGCGGGGACCCTATGTGTCAGCCTTGCCGTGCCTTCGAATTCCACTGCCCCGCTTTCGCCCTCGAATTCATACAGCCCGACGGGCCAGTTGGAGAGGAGTTCGGTCAACGTGATCGCATCTTCGGACGGCTCACAGCCAAGCGCCTGCTCCAACTCGACGATCGGAGGCTCGACACGTTCCTGAAAAACCTCGGTGATGTCGTGCGTCTCTTCCTGACCAGGCACCGTCCGCATACTGAAGACTACCTGGTCGTACGGACTTTCGACCTCGCCCTCCGTGACGCCTTCCGTGTCGAAGCTGATCTGGATGCCCATGTCGCAAGCGGACGCATTGGTCTCGAAATGGATGTTCGTCTGTTTGAACGGCTGGGGTGGAGCGGCCATCGCGGCCGTCGATGCAGCCGCGAGCGTCACGCCGGCGAGCGCGGCCTTGCAGGCAATTCGAGCGTGTCTGTTCATGGCGCTTGCTCCATCTGTTGCGTAGATTCCCGGTCGCAATGAATCTCTTGCCACGGGTTAGACGCCGTGGCGAGCGGAATCCTTCGCTCGTCTGACATCACATTCAGACGAATGCCGGGCTCCACGGCCAGCAGGTTGAGCGGCGCCGACATCACGATGCGTGAGTGACGCCTTCGATGCTTACAACGCTCCCTGAATCCTCGGCACGCGTTGACAAGCAGAGGGCATCGGCGATCTCCCGGAATTCCGGCAGATCGATCCGGCGGTCGCCCAGCTCGCGGAGTTCGGCAATGCGGTGCGGCGACTGGGCGAATGTCATGCCCTGGCCTTGAGGGCGGCGACCGCAGCCAGAACAGTCCAAAGATAGGACGTGACGAACAGCAGCCTGTTGGCCCAGCCAACATAGCCCGACACGCCTGTCGGAAGTTCATCCAGTGGCCCCGCTTGCGCCGCCATGTCGATACCCGCGGACTTGAGTGCAGAGTAGAGCCAAAAAAGCGCGCCGATCATCAGGACGAAGCTGATCCATGGCAGATGCGCAGCCCACAACGGCGGCGCCTCGAAGCCAGGACGGCGTGCCAGAGCGAGCGTCAGGAGCACTGCCGCCGCGCACAGCGATGGGATGCCGATCATGGCGGCCGCGCTGTGCAGCTTGTGATTGATGTCGAACAGCGCACCCATGGTCTGGCCGATGCCTGCGAGCAGCAGGAACAGCAAGCCGATTCTGCCGAGTGTTGTTGCCGACGCCGGCCATAAAGCGGCGAGCAGGGCGAATGAGCTCAGTGCCCAGCACGCGAACACGGAAGTGATCAGCCAATGATGCCGACCATTCGCGTACTCGCTCACCATGCGCCAGGACGGCGCGAATTCCGGGCTCACGATGTGTAGAAGAGCGAGCGACGCACCGGACAAAACCACGCAGAGAATCGCGGCATAGGCAGCGGGTGTGAACCAGCTGCCGAGACCGACTTGGTCGATGGCGGTATTCATTGCGCAACCTCGCGGCGGCCGAGCCGGTAGAATCGAGCGGTGCAGGCGAACGGTAATTGAATATAGTTAACTACAGTCAATATGGCAACTCGCAAGAAGCGCCGATATGCATCCCGGGTCAGGGACGATTCCGCCGAAGACACGCGGCAGGGGATTCTCGACGCCGCGCGATCCCTGTTCGGACGCCGCGGAATCGACCGGGTCACGATCGGCGAGATCGGCGCGAAGGCTGGCGTGGCCAGCTCGACGGTCTATGCCGTATTCAAGTCGAAGAGCGGAATCATCCGGGAGCTGATGGAGCGGGCTTTATTCGGCGAGCGGTTCCAGGCCGCACAGGAACAGCTGGCCGGCATCACCGATCCGGTGAGATTGATTGAGTGCACCCCGGGCGTGGCCCGCGCCATCTACGAGACTGAGCAAGCCGAGCTGGGCCTGTTGCGCAGCGCCTCGGGATTCTCGCCCGAGCTCAGAAAGGTCGAGCACGCGTTCGAGCGCCTCCGCCGCGACATGCAAGAGGACCGGCTGCGATTATTGTTCGAAAGCGGCGCGGCACGAAAGCATCTGTCTTTCGACGAAGCGAGAGTAGTGATGTGGATGTTCACGAGCCGCGAGGTGTACCGCAAGCTGGTCGATGAAGGCGGCTGGACGCCTGAGCGTTACGAGCAGTGGCTGTCTCGAACGTTGCTGGAAGCCCTCGTCGAAAGCGACTTCATCCCGGGAAGCGCCAAGCGATAGTGGATCCGCAGCGTGTGAGTGCATGGCGGGAGCGCTCGCAAGACAGAGTGCCTGATTCGGCGCCCAGCGTGTCAGCGAAACTTCCCCGGACGCAGCACGGCCACGTCCTGTACCCAGAGCACCATTGCGTAGTTGTCGTAGTAGCGCTCGCGCAAGTGCTCGACGATTTTCTCGGCGAGCGCCTCGTCGCAGAGCACTTCCACTCGAACGTTGCCGCTGTGTGGCCAGCCCGATGTCCGCCGGCCGCGGCTGCCGCGGCCGCGCGCGTCGCTGAACGTATAGCCGCTGGCGCCGAGCGCGTCGAGATCGCGCGCGAGATCGCGTTCCAGTGCGCTCTCAGCCACCACGGTGATCAGCTTGCGGATTGCACGATCCATGACTCGATCCTCAACCGTACAACCAGCGCACGATGCGCTCGTACAGTCCGATGCCCACAAGGATGTTGAACGGAAACGTCAGCCCCAGCGCAGCTGCAAGCGATAGTCCCGGATTGGCCTGCGGTACGGCCGTGCGCATGGCTGCCGGTGCTGCGATGTAAGAGGCGCTTGCGGCGAGCGTGGCAAGCAGGATGGAGCCGCCCGGCGACAGACCGAGGAGCCAGCCCGTCGCTGCACCAACCGCGCCGAACGCTACCGGAACCACGAGCGCGAAAGCCGCGAGAAAGATGCCGCGCCGCCGGATTTCGCTCAGGTGCTCCGCGGCAATCAGTCCCATCTCGAGCAGGAAGAGCGCGAGGATTCCCTTGAAAAGATCGATGAACAGCGGCGCCATCGGTTGCAGCGCTTCCTTGCCCGCCGCCCAGCCTATTGCCAGTCCGCCCAGCAGCAGCAACACGCTGCGGCCGAAGAACACCTCATGCGCGAGGCGTGCCCAGTCGGCGCCGGCGCTGAAGCCGCGCGCGAGCAGGATGCCGACCACGATGCCCGGTACTTCGAGCAGCACCAGGAACAGCGCCATCTTCGGCTCGTATGGGATCCCGGCAGCCGCGAGGTAGGCGACCGCGACGTCACACGTCCCGCCGCTCACTGAGCCCTAAGCC
>CADEEJ010000314.1 GCA_902826315.1 uncultured Steroidobacter sp. | reverse complement strand
GCACATAGAAGCTGCGGGACTTGTGAAACACTGCCTGCGCTTGAATAGCGCCGAAGTCCACCGGCGGACCGGTTTCATCCACAGGCGCGACGCTGGCTGGCCGCGCTTGCGCTTGCGTCGCCTGCAACGCTTCGACCTGCGAGCCTGCAACGATTCGCGCGATCAAGACGCCGGCAGCGGCGGCATTGAGGATTCCCAGCACAACCGTGCTCAACGGGATTCGCATCAGTGCACCTTCTGTGGCGGCGCGCGCAGCTCGTAGCCGTAGATCTCGGCGACGACTGCCAGCGGCGGATTGTCCGTTTCGACCTGCGCGTGCGGCGCATCGACGGTCAGTCGCTCGACCCGCAGGTAGCGCGGGTGACTGGCGAAGGCGGTCAGTAGCTCGCGCAACTGATTCACACGCATCGATGCGGTGACCCGAGCACCGGTCTTGATGAAAAACTGCGACTCTTGAGCGGCGATCGGCGTGATCGATTGCGCGCTCACCTGCACACTTCCGAGCACTGCGCCGATATCTGCCTGCAACATGGCCGGAGCCGGCGTACCGCCGCGCTGGTAGAGCTTCGGCCACAGCGGCGAAGCGCGCATCGCAGCGTTCTGTCGATCAAGCTCCACGATATCCGTCGCAGCGTTCTTCGCTCGTGCAAGCAGCTCGCGTGCTTCCTCGCGCCAGCCGTCCTGAGCGTGCCTGGCTGCAATCAGTGGCGAACACATGACCACGAGGGCGAGCACCACGATCAACGGCGCGACGCCGAGCGCGATCATGCGTCGGGCAAGCGGCGGATAACCGGCGCAGCGTTCGGCCAGCATCACGGTCCGTCACCGCCGACCAAACGAGCCTTGAGTGCGATCCGGTTGCCGGTGCCGCCCATCTCCGCAGCGGACGTTTCGATGAGCTCCACCGCCTGGAGCTGCGGCGAACGTTCCAGCGCCGCGACGGCGGAGGCGGGAGCTTGCGTATAGCCTTCCGCACGCAGTGTCGGTCCTGCCGCGAAGGCTTGGATGTCCAGCCGATACATCCATGAATCGGTAGGCAGCGCCAGACTAACCGCCGCCAACGCTTCACTCGCGGTCGGCGCGCGCATCAGCTCGCGGATCGCGGCCAGCGGCGCGGCGCCATCGCTCAGCTCGCGCTCGCGCCGACTCATTTCCCCCAACTGCTTGCGTGCGTGCTGCAGCGTATCCGCGAGACTGGCGCGCTCGTACCACCATTGGCCTCCGACCGCGAGCATGTACACCACACACAGCGCGAATGCACTCCACGCCATGCGCACCTCCCGCCGTTCCATCGCGAAGCTCCATCGGGACGCGGGCGCTGGAAGCAAGTTGAAGTTCAGCATCTGCGACTGCGACTTGGGCCTGATTGCCACCGCTCGCCAGCGCCAAGAGCGAATCGCATCGCGCAGCGTTTCGACATAGCGGCGCCGCGCCATTGCCGCGATGACCGCACGCGAGCCGTCGGGATACTTTTGCTGAACGTGCCACGACAGGCACAGCTGCTCCGCCGGCAACGGCAAGCGGCGTTCGAGCTGCAACCGGACTGCCGCTGCCACGTCGCGCTCCGGAATCGGCGGCAGCCGCAGCTCGCACACCAACGTGGCGGCTTCCGGAAGCAGAACGACGACTCGGCCGCTCGCCGGCGCTTGCGGCCACGAGTCACGCAGCGCAGTCAGCTCGCCGATTTGCGAGACTGCGAGCGGTGCAACCAGATCGACGACGGCACCGTCTGCTTTGCGCAGCGCGCCCGGCTCGCCGCTCAAGTCAAGAACGAAGCGTTGCGCAGAGCCGGCCGAGGTCTTCTCGACGAGCGCGATCCACGTGGCACGCAGCTCCTGCAGCCACCACGCCGTAAAGGCCCCGACTTCGGCGCTCATCCGGCGCGCTAACCCGCTGAGGTCGATGCGAACGACGGCGCTCATGTCGATGTACGGCAGCGACGCGCGATGGGATCGAACACGCAGTTCGCGTCATCGGTGATGCGTGGCGCCGCCACGAGCTCGGGCCAGCGCCGGGCATCGCCGGGCGGAAACTGCACGCGCATACGGACCAACTGCGGCAACGTACGCCGGTCATGCCACTCGCTGCGCCAGACCGGCACAGAGCCGCCACTCTCACCGGGGCCTTCCAAGTACTGCCACTCGATGGCGGCTACGTTCGGGATGAGAACCTCTTCGCCGACATCAATCGCGTCCGGCACGGATCCGGAGATCGCGTAGTCCGGTTGCCAGCGGACCAGCAGATCCTCGTGGTGCACGTCGCGTCGCTGCAACGAGATTTCATATCGATACAGACCCGCAGCGCCAGCCAGCGGTGCAGCGGCAACGACAACGATGCGATCGCGATTGCCTGCGAAGCCGAACGCGCTTGCACCGACCATCGCGGCCTGCTGCGGATAGGCAGACTCGATGATGGAGCGAATGAGGCGTTGACCGGCAAACAGCTCCCAGGATGTAGCGCCCTTGCGCACGACCCGGTCGTAGCTGCGCTGCGCGAAGCGCAGGCTCTCGAACAGCACCAGCGACATGAGGCTGAGCAACGCGAGTGCGACGGCGAGCTCGATCAGTGTGAAGCCACCCTGACTCGTCGACGCGCATGCTGCGGCTCTGCCGCTCAAGACGCGACCCTGCCCGTCTCGATGCTCTGCAGTCGAACGCGCTGTGCCTCACGTTCGCCCCAGCCGACCTCGATCGTCACCTCGAACGCGCGGAATGGACTGATGGTGTCGATAGCCACCGGGCGTTCGCGAATATCCCAGCGCCACTCGAGCCCTTCCTGCGTTTGCCCGGTCTCGACCGATGGCCGCAACCGATTGCCGCCGCGCACGTGGGCCAGCAGCGATTGCGCCGTCAGCAGCGCAAGCTCCCGCTGCTGCGTAGCTGCTGCGCGGCGCAGGCCCCAGCCGAAGGTCTGGTACAGAACGCCGAGCGCGAGTGCCAGGATCGCGAGGGCGACCGCGACCTCGACGAGCGTGAAACCGCCGACTCTCTTCACTGCACGCTGCCCGTGAGCATGCTGATCGCTAGCTCGATGCGGCGGCCTGAATCCGCCACGAGGATGCGCGCCGGCGTACAGGTGCCATCCGGGAAAATCAGCAGCTCATCGAGCTCGACTGCGGCGTCGCGCCGCAGGAATTGCGCATGTGTAGTGCGTGCGAGCGCGATGTCCTTCTTCAGACCCTGGACGTGCAACTGATAGCCCTGCTTCTGCAACGTGATCCGGCCTGGCGAGCCGCTGGCGCTGCTCTGCGCCTGCAGCCAACGAATGTTCGCGACCAACCCTTCTGCCGCAAGCGCTGCACGCCTGGCAGGCACCATGCGATTGAAAGCGAACGGCAACGCGCTCGTCAGCAGCACCATGATCGCCATGACGACCATCAGCTCCAGCAACGTGAAGCCGTGCGCACGGCCGCTACCAATTGCCGACGTCGGCATCATCGCCCTCGCCTCCCTCTCGGGCATCCGCTGCCAGCGTGAAGATGTCGTAGTCGCTGTGCTGCCCCGGGCTGCGATAGCTATAGGGGCGGCCCCATGGATCGGTCAGGCTTGCACTCTTCTTGATGTAGGGACCGTCCCAGCTCGCCGCTTCGCGAGGAGCGTTCAGCAACACGGCCAGTCCCTCTGCGTCGGTCGGCGGCCGGCCGACGTCCAGCACGAAGGCATCGACCGCCGCGCTCAACGCCTCGACTTGCGTCTGCGCAGCCTGCCACTTTGCTTTGCCGAGATACTTCGTCACGCGCGGCGCCGCGATCGTGGTCAGCATCGCGAGGATCAGCAGCACGACCATCAGCTCGATGAGCGTGAATCCGAGTCTGTTACGGGACATTGATGATGCTCCGCGCGCTACAGGGCCAGGTCGTTGACGCTCAGCAGCCCGACGAGCACCGAGCCGATCAGCGCCGCGATGAGCAGGCCCATCAGCATCGTCAATGCCGGCACTGCGAGCGCGAGCAATCGTTCGAGCTTGCTGCTGCTCTCGCTTTCGAGGATCGCCGCCGCTTCGACGAGCAGCGCTTCGAGCCGACCCGGTTCCTCGCCGACGCGCGCCAGCTGGATCGCATGCGCCGGAAACACTGCTGCAGCCTGCAGTGCCGCACTCGTGCTGGCGCCCGCTTTGACTCGCCGGGCTGCGTCGTCGAGCGCTTCCTGTAGCACCGAGTTGCCGAGCGAGGCGCGGGCGATTCTCATGGCGCTGCCGATGGGCACACCATTGGCGAGCAGCGTCCCCAAGGTGCGTAGCAAGCGTGCGCTTTCCACTGCCAGCGGTAATCCGAAAGTGAGTCGCGAACGCAGTAGCCACGCATCCACGCGTCGCCGCCCGCGCGCAGTGCGGACATAGGCGATGAAGCCGCACGCCATGCCGATGACGGCGGATGCCAGCAACCACCAATAGCTCGAGACGAATGCGCCGACTGCGAGCACTGCGCGTGTCGACCAAGGCAGCGGCGCATCCGACTCGGCGAACAGGGTTTGGAATCGCGGCAGGACGAACGTGACCAGCAGGACGATCGTGACCACGACCACGACCGCTAACAGCGCCGGGTAGATGAGCGCAGAGCGGATGCGCTCGCGCACTTCACGCTGACGCCGCAGCAGTTCGGCCAGTCGCGCCAGCGTTTGCGCGAGGCTTCCGCCCGCTTCTCCGGCGCGAATCAATCCGATGTAGTAGGGCGGCAGCGGCAATGTGCTCTCGCTCAATGCATCCGCGAACGAGCGGCCCCAGCGTACCGCTTTGCCGAGCTCCGCCAGGATACTGTGTGCCTGAGCACGTTCCTGCAGGTTCGCAGTGATGCTCAGCGCGCGCTCGATCGTCAGTCCGGCCTGCAACAACGCTGCGAGCGACTGAGTGATCGAGACGAGCTGCGCGGCGCTCACCCCCGACGACCGCGTCAACTTCATGCTGTGAAGACGCGGCAGCACGGGCATGGCACCAGCATCTGTGCCGGAGGCGAGCGACAGCGGCGTGAGGCCTCGCACCTGCAGGCTCTCCAGCGCTGCAACTCGCGTGTCGCACTGGATCTCACCGGCGTGCGCTGCACCGTGAACGTCGACCGCTTCGTAGTTGAACGTCGGCATGGTCAGGACAGATTCGTCACGCGCAGGACTTCTTCGACGCTGGTCAGACCGGCGTCGACCCGCTCGATGCCATGATGGAAGAGCGTGCGCATGCCCTCCTCGACCGCGATCTGTTCGATCTGATGCGCATCGTGGCGCGCGAGCACTGCAGCGCGCACGCGCTCGCTCATCGGCAAGGCTTCGATGATGCTCGTGCGGCCCTTGTAGCCGCCTTGGCAAGCTGCACACCCGCGCGGGCGATACCAGATGTGTCCGATACCGACACCGAATCGCTCGGCTTCGGCACTCGCCTCGTAAGGATCGCGGCAGCGTTCGCACAACTTCCGCACGAGGCGCTGCCCGACGATCAGGTGCAGCGTCGAGGTGAGCAGGTAATCGTCGATGCCCATGTCGAGCAAGCGCGTGATCGCCGCTGCCGCTGTATTCGTGTGCAGGGTCGAGAGCAGCAGGTGACCGGTGAGCGCCGCCTGGATCGCGATCTCGGCGGTCTCGCGATCGCGAATCTCGCCGACCATCATCACGTCCGGATCCTGTCGCAGGAACGAACGCAGGGCGCTGGAGAACGTCAGGCCTATCTGCGGGCGGATCGGCACCTGATTCACGCCGGGCAGCACGTATTCGACCGGATCCTCGACCGTGAGGATCTTCTTGTCCGCCGTGTTGATCTCCTTGAGCGCAGCGTACAGCGTCGTGGTCTTGCCGCTGCCGGTGGGGCCCGTGACGAGCAAGATGCCGTGCGATCGCCCACTGGCTGCGCGCAGCACGCGCGTCAACGCAGGATCGAAGCCGAGCGCAGTGAAGTCGAGCGCGACATCCTGCCGATCGAGAATTCTCAGCACGACACTCTCGCCATGCAGTGTCGGCGCAGTCGCGACGCGAAAGTCGATGTCGCGGCCCTCGAACGTGACGCGGATGCGTCCGTCTTGCGGCAGCCGCCGCTCGGCGATGTTCAGGCCGGCCATCACTTTGAGACGCGATATCACTGGAGCCGCGAGCTCCCGCGAATGCGTCTCGACCTCGCGCAGCAGGCCGTCCAGGCG
>CADEEJ010000313.1 GCA_902826315.1 uncultured Steroidobacter sp. | reverse complement strand
CGTACGACGAGTACCTGAAGTCGCAAGGCATCGCCGCCTGACGGGCTAGCTCTTCCGGCGGAACGCCTCGCCGAGCAACGTGTTCGAGAACGAGCCGCCGGCGTTGCCTTCGGTCGCGTAGCGATACAACGCCGCCGAGTAGACGCCTTGCAACGCCGCGTGCACCAGCGCGAGCGAAACATACGCCAGCGCGACGATCGAGATGACAAGGATGATGAACGAGGGGTTCTCCGTTGCCGCGGCCATGAAAATGAATACGAAGCCGATGCCGGCGGCGACGAGATAGATCAGGAAGAATACGAGGCCCATCCCGCCGTTGCCGATGATGTTCTCGCCCCAGGTTTTCTTCAGCAGCACGGCGCTTTCCTTGACCGCATCCACCGGCCCGATTTCGCGGCTCACCAGGATCGGTACAGTCAGGAACGTCGCGACCGTGAATGCCAGGCCGAACAATCCCGCGATCCAGCGGCCGATGAAGCCCGCACGCTCTTCGATGATGCGCAGGATCAAGCCAACTGTCGCCGCGATCGCCGCGTAGCTCAGAATCTGCACCAAGCGCGATCTCGCGATACGCAACCCGTCGCGGACGGTCGGATCGCCGCCGTCGAGCCGGATCATCGCTGCGCCGACCAGCGCCGAGTTGAAGAAGAAGATGATGAAGTACTGCACCAGGTAGAACAGGAAGACGAAGACCAGGTACGACCCCTCGCCGCCCTCCACTTCCGCCCGCTCCAGTGCACCGGTGAGCACCAGCGGCAGGATGAAGCTCGCCGTCACCAGCAACGTCGCGATGGCTGAGAAGAACGGGAACAGCAGCAGTTCCTTGTCCTGCCGCAGCACTTCGCCGCTCGCCTTGATCAGCTCCCAGCTTCGAGAGAATCGCGTGAACATCGGTTGTCCTCCCCGCTTGTTGTTGGCTTTATCGTAGCGCCGACCGCGCTACAATGCGCGACCATTTCTCATGAAGTGGCGCCGCCCGGGGCCCTGCAGGAGAAGCGAACGTGCTCGATCGACGTCAATTTCTGTCCGCAGCAGTGGCCGCCGCTCTGGCCACCTCGCCTCTCGCCCGGGCTGCAGCACCGAAACGCAGCTTCACGGAACAGTCATACGCCAAGGCGATGGTCATCGATGCGCTTGGCGGGCCGGGTGGCTACGACCCCGACCTCGCGTCAGATGCCGACCTGTCCCCGTCCATGCTCGCAGATGTGAAGGCATCGGGTGTCACGGTCGCGAACCTGACGGTCAACAGCGTCGGCAACGGGCCCGGCAAGTTCGAGGAAACGGTCAGCGGTATCGCGTACTCGGAGCAGATGATCAATGCTCATCCCGACTACTTCATGAAGATCCTCGCGGGTCGCGACCTCGCTGCTGCGAAAGCCAGCAACCGGATGGGCCTGATCTACGGTTTCCAGGACACGAGTGCGCTCGACGGACAGCTGGATCGCCTCAAGCTCTTCTACGGCCTCGGTGTGCGCATCGTGCAGCCGGTCTATAACCGTCGCAATCTCATGGGCGACGGTTGTCTCGAACCCGCCGACGGTGGCTTGAGCACACTCGGGCGCGAGCTGATCGGCGAGATCAACAAGCTAAAGATCCTGCTCGACCTCAGCCACGCGGGAGCACGCACGCAGGCGGAAGGTATCTCTGCATCCAAGTCACCGATGGCGATCACGCACACGGGTTGTCGCGCACTCGTCGACGTTCCTCGCAACACGCACGATCGCGAGCTGAAGGCCCTGGCAGATCGCGGCGGCGTGGTCGGCATCTACTTCATGCCATTCCTGCGCGCATCCGGTCAGCCGCATGCCGAGGATCTGATCCGGCACCTGGATCACGCCGTCAACGTTTGCGGAGAAGATCACGTCGGCCTCGGCACGGACGGCGGGATCTCCGGCATCAAGCTCGACGAAAAGTACGCGGCATTCCAGCGCAAGTTCTTCGAAGATCGACAGAAGGCCGGCATCGCTGCGCCGGGTGAGGCAGCAGACGTGTTCAACCTCGTTCCCGAATACAACGACCCCCGCCGCTTCTTCACGCTCGCCAACGATCTGAGCGATCGCGGTTGGCCGGCGAAGCGCATCGAGAAGATTCTCGGCGCGAACTTCGCGCGGCTGTTCGGCGAGGTCTGGGGATGACGCAGATCGAGCCCTACGAGCCCGCTCACGCCGACGCCGTCGTGCGCCTTTCGCTGCGCGCGTGGTCGCCGGTGTTCGACTCGCTGAAGATAGAGTTGGCTCCGGCGGTCTGGGAGACCTTTTATTCGTACGCTGTCGATCCGGACTACCAGCGCCGCGGCATCGCGATGGCTCTGACCGACTTCGCTGTCGCACACATGAAGGCAGCCGGTATGGAGATCGCGATGGTCGAAACCGGCGGCGATCCGGGTCATGCGCCAGCGCGTGCGGCGTATGAGAAGGCGGGATTCCGCGTGCTGCCGCTCGCACGGTACTTCAGGAAACTCTAGCAGGTCGCAATGCGCACCACACTGAATCGCCGGGAGCTGCTCGCCGCTTTGAGCGCGCTGGGTCTCGCACCCTCGGCCTTCGCACGGGACGACGAAGCCTCGCTCACATTCGTTCAGGGCGTCGCCAGCGGCGATCCGCAGCGCGATCGCGTGATGCTGTGGACGCGCGTCGCGCCGGTCGATCCAACCGAAACGCTTCGCGTCCGCTGGACGGTTGCGGCCGATCCGGGCATGAAGCAGGTCCGTCAGACCGGGCGCTTCGTAACCGACCGCCGGCGCGATTTCACCGTCAAAGTCGACGCTGCCGGGCTCAAGCCCGGCCTCACTTATTACTATCAGTTCGAGGCACGCGGCGTGAAGTCGCCGATCGGCCGCACTCGCACGCTGCCGGTCGGCCGTGTCGATCGCTTGCGCCTCGCCTTCGCTTCGTGCGCGAACTACCCGCACGGCTACTTCAACGCCTACGCACGGATCGCCGAGCGCGACGATCTCGACTTCGTGCTGCACCTGGGCGACTACATCTACGAGTACAAGCTCGGCGAGTACGCCGATCCCGAGCTCCAGGCTCAGCGCGCAGTCGTGCCGACACACGAAATCTCCACGCTCGCTGACTATCGGCTGCGCTACGCCCTGTATCGGACCGATCCGGATCTGCAGGAGCTGCATCGGCAGCATCCGTTCATCACCGTGTGGGACGATCACGAGACCGCCAACAATTCCTGGCGCGACGGCGCAGAGAATCACAACCCGGACCAGGGCGAAGGCGATTGGCAACTGCGCAGACGCGGCGCCGTGCAGGCATACAACGAGTACATGCCGATTCGATCCGTCTCGCCGAGTGACGACAAGATCTACCAGAGCCTGCGCTTCGGCGATCTCGCAGACATCCTGATGCTCGACACGCGGCTGCATGGCCGCGACCAGCAGATCGACTTCAAGCCTGGCGAGTCGGACGTGCCAGCGAGCGAACCGCAGCTCGCCGATCCGCAGCGCACGCTGCTCGGCTTCGATCAGGAAGCATGGCTCGCGCGCGAGCTGCGCAAATCGAAAGACCGTCAGCAGCCGTGGCGCATCCTCGGCCAGCAGGTGATGATGGCGCAGCTCAGCCGCACCCAGGGCCGGACGATTCGCAATCCGGATCAGTGGGACGGCTATGGCCCGACGCGCGAGCGACTGTTCGAGGTGCTGCGCGAGCGCGACATTCGCAACAACGTCGTGCTCACGGGCGACATTCACTCCACCTGGTGCAACGACTTGAGCTCGAATCCCTGGGCTACGTCGGCAACGGCGGACGAGGCACGCATCGTCGGAGTCGAGTTCGTCGGCCCCGCGGTGAGCTCACCCGGAGAGCGCGACCCGGCACAGGCCGCGAGCAATTCCGAGCGACTCCGGTCGGTCTCGCCGCACATGAAGTACATCGAGCGCTACAGCCGAGGCTACGGAATCCTCGACGTGACGCGCGACCGCGCGCAGTGCGAGTTCTATCACCTGCCGACCGTCAGCGTGCGCGACAGCCGTCAGCAACTGGCGGTCGCCTACGCGAGCGAAGCCGGCAACAACGCGCTTAAGCCGACGACGGCGGAGGCGCGCGACGCTTTGGCTGAGCAGGCGCCGAAGTAGGCAGGTCGCGCAGATAGTCGGCGACAACCGCACACTGCGGATTGTTGGTGATCTCGATGGACGCTCGCGCCCATCCTTCCGGCGTGCCTTGATGCTCGGGGTCGATGGCGTGAACGTCGGCGCCGGCGGCGACCAGTAGCTTCACCATCTCCAGGTCGCCTTCGAACGCCGCCGAGTGCAACACCGTGCCTTGCGAGCCGATGCGTGATCGCGCATTCGGATTCGCGCCGCGATCGATCAGCCACCGCACCAGCCCGTGATGCCCGAAATCGACAGCGGCGAGAATGATGTCGTCGTTCTCGATCAGATGCGGATCGGCGTTGAGCATGCGTGCAATCGCATCCTTATCGCCGACGCGCGCGTGAACCTCAGGCGGAGCCGCGACGCCGCGACTGAGCAAATGCTCGACGAGATCCTGACCGCGCGGCCCCAGCCTGCTGAAGGCCTCCATCGGCGTCGTCTCCCAGCGATCTTTGACGTCCACCGCAGCGCCGAGCTCCAGCAGTCGATCGATCGCATACGGCGTGCGCGCGAACGCAAGAATCGAGCCGCCGTTCGGATCGGGCGGCAGCGCCGACCTGCCCCGCTGCAACATTCGCTTCACCGCAACGTCGTCGCCTGCCATCAACGCTTCGACGACTCCGATGCGTGCGCCGCGCGCCAGCAGCGTCTCGCGCATGTCTGGACGATCCTTGTCGTACGTGATCATGAGCGGCGACCAATGATCATAGAGCCGGTTGTTGCCGTTGATGTCGGCACCTGCGGCCAGAAGCAGATCGAATACGTCGCGCCGGCCGGTTTCAATCGAGACATGCAGCGCCTGCGGCCGCCCGCCCCAGTAGGGATGCGGCCCAACCGCGGTGATGAGATCCAGCCTTGCCGCGAGCGCATCCTTGATCGCGTCGATGTGCCCGGCACCCACGTGACGCAGGAATACAGCGACGTCCTCATCTGCTAGGGACGGCGAAGTCGAATGCAACTGGTCTACGTGCGCCTTGAGCGCGCGCCAGCTCGAGAAACCATATTGGCGCGCGACCGCGAGCTGCGCGTCCGCAAGCTTGCGTGCCGGATCCTGCGCGCGCAGCTCACGAAGATGATCCTTCGCAGTCTTACGAAGCCAGTCGAGATTGGGGCGTGCGGGGAGTGCGTTGGCCATGACACCTTCCTTCCATTGCGCCCGGTGTCCGCGTGACGGGCAGAAAGAAGGTCGGAGCGATGTTTCGACGCAGGCGGGTTCAACCCTTCTCGCGGACCGAAGGTCGCCTGTACGACCGGCGCCAACTGTAGCGCCGGGCGTTTCAGTGCGTCAACGCGAATTGCTAAGCGTAAGCGTCGACAAGGCCCAGCCGAGCGCGCGAGCTGACTGTCGCGACCTCATCCGTCGCGTCGCCCTGCTCCGTCGACATCGAATTGTTCTTCACCGCTTGCTGCTCGCGCGGCGGTTCGCGGAACACGCCGGCGTCTGCAAGCGACAGGCCTTGGGCTTCGAACATTTCACGCAAGCGCGGCAGTGCGGTTTCGATCGCTGCACGCGTGTCGGCGTGCGCGGCGCCGAACCACACCGATGCCTTGTCGTCGCGCACGGTGATGTTGATCTCCAGCGGACCGAGGTGCTCCGGCGACAGTTTCAACGATGCCGTGTGATTGCCGGACTCGGTCATCATCACGACGCGCCCGCCAACTTCATCGGCCCAAGCGGCGCTGCCGACCGGCTGATGGACAGGACGGTTGATGGCGTTATGGATGTGTGCGTTCGCAGCCGTTGTCTGAGGCTGCTGCAACTGGAACGGTGCCGTCGACGACTGCAATGAATCCGGGATCCGCGCTGCATCGACACTCTGTGAAGCATCGTCCACGACGTCGGAGAAGACCTTCACCTCAGCGACCTGTCGCGCAACCTCTTCCAAGACGCCCTTGGCAGGACCTGCCATTGCTCCTGCGATGATGGCCTCGCTCGCGCCCGGCAAAGCCTGCAGCGCATTCTCGACCGGCACATCGATCGGCTGTATCTGCGGCGGCACTGCCATCGAG
>CADEEJ010000312.1 GCA_902826315.1 uncultured Steroidobacter sp. | reverse complement strand
ACAAGGCGCTCTTCGGCACGCTGTGGCCGCTCGAAACGGCGTTCAAACTCGATTGCACTGTGGATCGCTTCCTGATCCGTAAGCAAGCCACGCGTTTGCGAAAGCTCGGTTACGAGCTCGACATCCACAACCAGGAATGGCATCGCAAGGCCGCCTGACCTTTCTCCGCGTTTCGTGATCCCTCCCGCCGGGGTGCTCCCCCGATGCGGGGCGTGCCCCGGCTTGTTGCTGTCGAAAGGAGTGTTTGTATGAGGACCACAGAGAGTCCCCTTCGTGCGCTCAGCAATGAGCTGATGTGTCTCGTCGAGGATCAGCTTTCCAACAACGAAGTCTCCTCGGACGAGGAGCTTCGCAACTACTTCACCGCGTGCGGCTTGACAGAAGGGCAAGCGATCGACGCCATGACGTACCGGGATCTGTACCTGATCCACTCGTACGCCAACGGCGAGACGCCGATCCGCAACTGCTAGCGGCGATTCCATCCACCCAAACGGGGCGGCCTTTGCCCCAGACGGGACAGGGGCTGCCCTCGCTGCATTGAGGACATCACCATGCCCCACGAGACTTCCGTTTTCTCACTCTATCGCATCGAGGAGGGTTCCGACCTGATGGCCGATGCCTGTCTGTGCGATGACGATCGGCGTCTCATATTCGCGTCGATCTGGGGACGCGACACGGCTGTTCAGGAATTTCTCGCCCGGCTGACGCTCGTCTCGGGCGAGCACAGCCTAGATCACTTTCATCTGCTCACCGATGAGCACATGTCGATTCCGGCGTTCGTCGGCGATACGACGAGATTGGAGAAGCGCCAAACGCGAGCGTACAGACGCACGCTCTTTGGCTCACTCTTGAACGTCTGGCTCATCGACAAGCGCTGCATCACACCCGACAAGGCTAACGGCACGGCGCTCGCGCTGCTGCCCAAGTCAACTGACCAAACCTCGCTACGACTGTGGCGGCTGGTGCAAGACACCTGCTCGCTGCCGCTGCTGGATCATTGGCGCGACAGCGTGCTCGATCTCTTGCGAGCCAAGTCCATGTTGACCCCGCTCTCATTTGCGCTGGGTCCACTTGCGGGATTCCGCCTCGTGATCGATCTGCCGGTGCTCAGTTGGGCGCTCGGCGAAATGATCCGCAATGGAACGCTCACCGTGACCCCAAACGAATCGGCGCGCTCGGCGCTCGACGCCCGCCGCGCTGCCTAGACAACGGTTTCGGGCACGGACGCTCGGGTCTGTGCCCGTCCCTATTCCCACCTTCACCCTCGGAGATTCAAACCATGGCACTCATGTTCCCACGTCTTGCGCGCAACTTTGCGCGAAACGGCTATTTTCCCACCGACGAAGCAACGCTCGAGCGGGCGCTTCAGGCACTGGAACCCGCCTCGCAGACGATGAGCATCATCGATCCGTGCGCGGGAGAAGGCGTCGCGATCGCGGAGGCCGCGCACGCGCTCGGCAGAGCAAGCGTTCACGCCTATGCGGTCGAATACGACGAAGAGCGGGCGGCACATGCGAGCACGCTCGTTGAACACTGCTTACGTAGCGATCTGATGGATACGGTCATTTCGCGGCAGTCTTTTGGCCTGCTCTGGCTCAATCCACCGTATGGCGACTTGATGAAAGATCCGGCCGGTGGACGTGAGTTCAAGTGCCGGGCGCGACTTGAGAAACTTTTCTACCAGCGTTCCTTGCCGTTCTTGCAATACGAGGGCGTGCTCGTCTACATCATCCCGCACTACACTCTGGACAGCGAACTGGTCGGCTGGCTGACACGTCATTTCACCGATCTCAGCGTATTCGCAGCGGCCGACCCACAATTCAAGCAAGTCGTCATCTTCGGGCGCCGAATCCGACAGCGTGACTTGCCTTCACCGATGATCGCGGATCAGCTCGCCGCCGTGCACCACGCCGAACGCACCTACCTGCTCGATGTGGGGCGCGGTGCGGAAGAAGCTGAGCCACTGCCACCAGCCTGGCCTCACCAGCGCTACCGCGTACCGCCTGCAACGGACGGGCCCGAGCACTTCTATCGGACAACGCTCGAGCCCGAGCAGTTTGCGTCGGAAGTTCATCGGCTGCGTGGCTTGTGGAGCGCCGCCGATGCCCACTTAGGAGCGAGCCAGCGCTCATGGCGACGCCCGGCCCGCGCACTCTCGAATTGGCACTTGTCGCTGTCATTGGCGGCAGGCGCTATTTCGGGCGTCGTGACCTCACCGAGTGGACGCGTGCTCGTCGTCAAAGGTGACACGCACAAGGAGAAATCCTTGACCACGGAGTACACGGAAGGCGAAGACGGCTCGGTGAACGAGACTCGCATCCTCACCGATCGCTTCGTACCCGTAATTCGCGCCTGGGACATGACACCGAACTCCGCGACTCGCGGGCAGGTGCTCACGATCCGATAGCGCTCATCGATTCTTCGACCACTCCATTCACCCACCCGACGGGGGCTGTGCCAGCCCCACGGGGGTTGCCATGGCTCCTCGTCCATTCAATTGAGGAGACCAATCATGGCTGTTGCAACTCGCCCCGCTGTTCAGTTTGGATGCGGACAGCTCGTCATGACGCCAGGTGTCGCGTATCTCGTCGAGGAAGGGACTCTTCGCGCGGCCCAGTATCTCGCCCGCCATTTTACCGGCGACTGGGGCGATCTTTCCGATCGCGACCGAGCCGCGAACGATGCTGCAGTTCGCCGCGGGGAGCGCCTACTTTCCTCGTATCGGATCACCGACACGCTGACGCTTTGGATCATCACCGAAGCGGACCGAAGCGCCACAACGCTGCTGCTGCCTCATGAGTATTGAGGTGAACCAAATTGCACTCATTCAAGAGGAGGTACTTGAGTCATGGACGTAACCTCACCGTCGTCGCAAACGCTGTTTGATTGCGGTGACGTAATCACGAGTCCACTCGTTGCAGAACTCGTTGAAGCGAACGAACTGGATCTTCAAGGGTTTCTTGCCCGCCATGCGCGGGGTGATTGGGGCGACATCGGCACGGAACTGTGCCTGGCGAACCACGCTGCCGTGCATAAGAAGGGCTACGTTCTCTCCTTCTTTCCGATATCGGAGGCGCTGATCCTGGTCCTATGCACGGAGCTTGATCGAGGCGAGACGACCGCGATGCTGATCGCACCTCAAGACCCACGTCTCTGGAGTCGCTCCGACTCGATCTGACGGCCACACGTCGCTGAACTTCAGCGGCCATCGAACGCAACTTCAATCCCTACTACCGCGGGGTATGCTCAGCCCCGCAAGGGACTGGTGCATGCCCCGCATTGCCTTGGAGCATCACCATGTCCCTAGACACACTCACTGAAACCACAGTCGACAACGCCCAATTGGGTGCGGATGTCGCCGCGCCCGATGTAATCAGCCTCTCTGACTTCGTCGCCGAGTTTCGCGACGGACTACTGGAGTCTCTCAATCAAGCCAACCCGCCGGCCTACGCGGGACACGCTCGGCCTGAGCGCGTTCGTGTACTCGAGGGCCTGAAGCGCAAACTCTTCCCGGCGCAGGCCGAAGTCGCCCACGCGGCGACCGAATTGCTTATCAATCAGAATGAGCGCGCAGCGTTCATCAACGGCGAAATGGGTTGTGGCAAGACGACCATCGGGATCGCCATCGCCGCAGTCCTTCGCGCCGAAGGTTATCGACGCACGCTCGTCATCTCTCCGCCGCACCTCGTCTACAAGTGGCGGCGCGAGATCCTGGAGACCGTTCCGAACGCAAAGGTCTGGGTGCTGAATGGCCCGGACACGCTCGTCAAACTCATCAAGCTGCGCGAGCAGCTGCATGTACCGATCCAGGAGCAGGAGTTCTTCGTGCTCGGCCGCGTACGCATGCGCATGGGTTTTCACTGGCGACCTGCGTTCGTTCGGCGGCGAGCCGGCACCGCGCTGGCTGGCGCCTGCCCCGACTGTGGCGAGTTCATCACGGACCTGGATGGCGAACACATCAGTCTCGCCGAGCTCGAAGCCGATGACACGCGACGACGCTGCCAGCACTGCCTGGCGCCGCTCTGGACGCTCATACGCCCCCGCACATTGTCCGCGACCGCTCAGTCGCAGGCGGTGCAGAAGGCGCTCAAGCGCATTCCGACCATTGGCGAGGCGACGGCCCAGAAGTTGATGAGGCAGTTCGGCGAGTCGTTCCTTGCTTCGATGCTGGGTGACAACCTCTACGAGTTCATCAACTTGATGGATGACAGCGGTGAGCTCGTCTTTTCTGACCACCAAGCGCATCGCATGGAACGCGCGATGGCGAACATGGAGTTCGGGTTCGGTGAGGGCGGCTACCAGCCCACCGAGTACGTCAAACGCTATCTGCCGCAAGGTACGTTCGATCTCGTCATCGCCGATGAGGCACATGAATACAAGAACGCCGGCTCCGCGCAGGGTCAGGCAATGGGCGTACTTGCCGCCAAGGCGCGAAAGCTGGTGCTGCTGACCGGTACGCTGATGGGCGGCTATGGAGACGATCTCTTCTATCTTCTATTCCGCGCCCTACCCGAGCGAATGATCGAGGACGGTTATCGCCCGAACAAACAAGGCAGTCTCACGTCCGCAGCGCTCGCGTTCATGCGCGACCACGGCGTACTGAAAGACATCTACTCCGAGCGGGAGGGTGCCGCTCACAAGACGGCCCACGGCAAGAATGTCTCGGTGCGCACAGTCAAGGCACCTGGCTTTGGTCCCAAGGGGATCCTACGCTGCATTCTTCCCTTCACGATCTTTCTCAAGCTGCGGGACATCGGCGGAAATGTACTGCCCCCGTACGAGGAGGAGTTTCGTGAAGTGGCGATGGACGAGGCGCAGGCTCAGGCACATCACTCGTTTGCCACGGCATTGACGACCGAGCTAAAGCGCGCGCTGGCGCGCCGGGATACGACACTTCTCGGTGTCGTGCTCAACGCGCTGTTGGCTTGGCCTGACACCTGCTTTCGGCCCGAGACAGTTCGCCACCCGAGAAGCAAGGTGAGCTTGGCGCACGTGCCTTCGATCTTCGCATCTGATGCGCTGATGCCGAAAGAGCGTGAGCTGATTGGCATCTGCAAGGAGGCCAAGGCAGAAGGACGCAAGGTGCTCGCCTACACGACCTACACCGGCACGCGTGATACGACTTCGCGCTTAAAGGTGTTGATGGAACAGGCGGGCTTCAAAACCGCCGTGCTTCGCTCGCACATCGATGCCTCACGACGAGAGGACTGGATTGCCGAACAGCTCGACCGCGGCATCGATGTACTCATCACCAATCCCGAACTCGTCAAGACGGGCATGGATCTGCTGGAGTTCACGACAATCGTGTTCATGCAAAGCGGCTGGAACACATACACGCTGCTTCAGGCCGCGCGTCGCTCCTGGCGCATCGGTCAGAAGTTTGCCGTGAAAGTGATCTTTCTCGCCTATGCAGCCACGTCTCAGATCACGTGCCTGCAGTTGATGGGCAAGAAGATCACCGTGGCGCAAAGCACTTCGGGGGATGCACCGGAATGCGGCTTGGATGTGCTCAACCAGGACGGCGAATCGGTCGAGATCGAACTCGCGCGGCGCTTGGCCGCGTGATCCCACAACAGCGTCAGCACCAATGCGGCCCCCTTCGGGGCCGCATTTTGGGTCGCGAGCTGCTGCACGGGCTTCTTCAATGAGCTGCATCGAAGTGGCGAACTTAACCACCGAATGAGCGTACACATTATCGAGGGTGACTGCAGGCAGGTGCTTCAGCGACTGCCCGACGAGTCTGTCGATTGCATCGTGAGCTCACCCCCGTATTGGCGGCAGCGTGACTACGCCGAGGTGCGTCAGATCGGATTGGAACCGACTCCCGAGGAATACGTCGCCGAGCTCGTCGGTGTGTTTCATGAATGTCGTCGCATCCTGCGCGTTGCGGGCACCTGTTGGGTGAATCTCGGCGAGAAGTGGGCGAGCGGGGGCAACGGCGGAGGCGGCAAGTGGATGGTCCAGCGCGGCCACGCCTGGGATCACGCGCGCGGCGCGCATGGCTGGCGCAAGCCGCCGCCCGGCTACAAGGACAAGGATCTCGTCGGCGTTCCCTGGATGTTTGCCTTTGCCGCGCGTGCTGACGGCTGGTATCTGCGCCAGTGCAATATCTGGGCGAA
>CADEEJ010000311.1 GCA_902826315.1 uncultured Steroidobacter sp. | reverse complement strand
ACCAACGACACGCGGATTTTCAGTCCGCTGCTCTACCAACTGAGCTACCTGGCCACGCGGGGCAATGGTTGCCCGGGGGCGACCATTTGGCGAAAGGACGCGTATTAAATCGGCGGACCCCTGGCCCGTCAAGAAAACGCCGGCCGAATCCTTCCCCCGGCCATCCGCCCGGGACCAAAACCTGCCACTAACCGTCATCGATTGGTGGTTGACTGCTCTTCCCCCATTGAGGCATCCGCCGGAGCCCTCACCCTCGTAGAGTCGACCACAGCCGGTCAGGTTCGACCTGCACCACCGAGCCGCCACCGATACCTTCGGGCAACTTTTTCGTACCCGAAGGCGTTGGAGAATGGCGGTGCCTCGTCCTCCGCGCGAACGATAAAAGGAGTCCCGATGGCGGCCCCGCAGCCGGTTTTAGTCCTCCCGGAAACCCGTCCCGCAGAAGTCCTCGCCGCTCGTTTTTCGCACGTCCGCCGCGTCACGCTGGAAATCTGCGAGCCGCTGCAGACGGAGGACTACGTCGTGCAGAGCATGCCGGACACGAGCCCGACGAAGTGGCACCTCGCGCACACCAGCTGGTTCTTCGAGCAGTTCCTGCTCAAGCCGCTGCTGAGCGGCTATCGCGCGTTTCATCCGGATTTCGAATACCTGTTCAACTCTTACTACCAGAGCGTCGGCCGCATGCACGAGCGGCCGCAGCGCGGTCTGCTCACGCGCCCGACCGTCCAGGAAGTGCTGCGTTATCGCGAGCACGTGGACGAGCACATGCAGAAGCTGTTTCGGGCGCGACCCGAGGATGAGAAGTTGCTGTCGGTCGCGACGCTCGGCTGCAATCACGAGCAGCAGCACCAGGAGCTGATGCTCACGGACATCAAGCATCTCTTCTCGCGCAATCCGCTGCTGCCGGCGTATCGAGTCGGCGCCGACGAATCGAACGACGTCGCCGCACCGATGCATTTCATCCCGTTCGATGGCGGCATCCGCGAGCTCGGCGCGAGCGGCAAGCACTTCTGTTTCGACAACGAGCTGCCGCGGCATCGCACGCTCGTCGAGCCGTACGCGCTCGCGGATCGGCTCGTCACGAACGGCGAGTACTTGGAGTTCATCCGCGACGGTGGTTACAAGCGACCGGAGTTCTGGCTGTCGGATGGCTGGAGCACAGTCGTGCGCGAAGGCTGGACTCGTCCTATCTACTGGACCGAGTCGCTCGATGGCGAATTCACGCTGCACGGTCTGCAACCGCTGAGCACTGCGACTCCCGTGTGTCACGTCAGCTACTACGAAGCCGACGCGTTCGCGCGTTGGGCCGGCACGCGTCTGCCGAGCGAAGCCGAATGGGAGCTGGCAGCGGAATCGCAGCCGGTGATCGGCAATCTGCTCAACACGCGCGCGCTGCATCCGACTGCTGCCGGTGTCCAGCCGGGAATGAAGCAATTGTTCGGCGACGTCTGGGAATGGACCTCATCGCCGTACGTTGCCTATCCCGGCTATCAGCCGGCGCCCGGCGCGCTCGGCGAATACAACGGCAAATTCATGTGCAACCAGATGGTGCTGCGCGGCGGCTCGTGCGCCACGCCGGCCGATCACATCCGCGCCAGTTACCGCAATTTCTTTTACGCCGACGCACGCTGGCAATTCATGGGCGTGCGACTCGCCCGCAATCTGTGAGTTCGAGGTAGATCATGGCAAAGCATCCGAGCACCATCGCCGCACCGTCACGCCCCGACGCACTCGCCAACGGAGTGCTCGAAGGCATGCGCAAACACCCGCGCCAGGTTTCGCCGGTGTGGTTCTACGACGAGCTCGGCTCGTTTCTGTTCGACAACATCTGCGAGCTGCCGGAGTACTACCTGACGCGCACCGAGCTGCAGATCATGCGGCAGCACGCGGCCGATATGGCACATCACATCGGCACGGACGCGGCACTCATCGAGTTCGGCAGCGGCACGAGCACGAAAACGCGCGAGCTGCTGAATCACCTGGAGAAGGCGGCCGCATATGTCCCGGTCGACATCTCGCGCGATCATCTGCTCGAGGCCGCCAGTGCGATCGCGCGCGACTATCCGACGTTGCGCGTGATTCCGATCTGTGCGGATTTCACGCGGAACTTCGATCTCCCGGTGTCCGTCAATGCCGCGCAGCGGCGCGTCGTGTATTTCCCGGGCTCGACGCTCGGCAACTTCGATCAAGCGCAGGCGCGCGAGCTGCTGCAACGCATGCGGCAGATCATCGGCAGAAGCGGCGCTGTGCTGATCGGCATCGACCTGAAGAAAGATCCCCGCGTGCTCGAGCGCGCGTACAACGATCGCGCCGGCGTGACGGCGGAATTCAACGTCAATGCCCTGCGGCATATGAACCGCGAGCTCGGCACGGACTTCGATCTCGACGCGTTCGAGCATCTCGCGGTGTGGGTCGAGGACCAGAGCCGCATCGAGATGCACCTCGTGAGCAAGCGCGACCAAGTTGTGCACGTCGGCGACGAGGACGTGAAGATCGAGAAGGGCGAGCACCTCACCACCGAGTTCTGCCACAAGTACACGCTCGAAAGCTTCGCGGACCTCGCAGCGACGGCGGGGCTGTCGGTCAGCCGAGTGTGGATGGATCCGGCGCGGCTGTTCAGCGTGCAGTTGCTGGAACCGAGGGTGTTGTCGGGCTAAGACAGGCTGCGGGCGACCCCAGGCGTCTTGCCTCACATATATATGTGGGGCCAGACTCGCGCCTGGGCCACAACAACGCGAGCACGCCATGCCCGAGAACAATCTCGCCCGCACTTACGCACGCCTGGTGCCTCTCCTGAACGCACTGCAGTCGCCGTTCGCGCTGCTGGTCCGGGTCTACGTGAGCTGGGTGTTTCTCAAATCCGGCTGGCTCAAGCTCAGCGATTGGGGTCAAACAGTGTCGCTGTTCGAGTCCGAATATCGCGTCCCCCTGCTGCCGCCGCTCGCTGCTGCCGTGGCCGGCACGGCAGGCGAGCTGGTGTTCTCCGTGCTGGTGATCGTCGGTCTGTGGGGCCGCCTGAGTGCGATTGGCTTGTTCGCGGTGAACGCGCTCGCAGTGATCTCTTATGCCCACGTGCTGTACCAGGAAGGCTTCGAAGCCGCCATCGGCCAGCACTACCTTTGGGGCTTCATGATCCTGGTCATCATCGTCTACGGCCCCGGTGCGCTCTCGGTCGACGGGCTGCTGGCACGACGCTCGGGAACGCTGACGCGCGATTCTTACTGACGCTCGCGGCCGCGTTCATGAGAACAAAGCTCAGACCCGCCGTGGCAAAGCGCGCCGAGTCGCGCCGTCCTGCCACCGAAAACCACTCGGCGGAGCGCAAGCGGCTCGCACAGTGCGCGCCGCACGATCTCGCGTGGAAGAAGTGGGGCCCGTACCTCAGCGAGCGCCAATGGGGAACCGTGCGCGAGGACTACAGCGCCAACGGCGACGTGTGGGCGTACTTCCCGCACGATCACGCGCGCAGCCGCGTGTATCGCTGGGGCGAAGACGGCCTCGCCGGGTTCAGCGATCACGAGGCGCGGTTGTGCCTATCGTTGGCGCTGTGGAACGGCCGCGATCCGATTCTGAAAGAGCGCCTGTTCGGTCTGACGAATGCCGAAGGTAATCACGGCGAGGATGTGAAGGAGCTCTACTACTACCTCGACGCGACACCGTCGCACTCCTACCTGAAGCTGCTCTACAAGTATCCGCAGCGCGAGTATCCGTACGCGGCGCTCATCGCCGAAAACGGGCGCCGCTCGCGCAACGAGCCGGAGTACGAGCTGCTCGACACGGGTGTGTTCGCGGACAACCGCTACTTCGACGTGTTCGTCGAATACGCGCAGGCAGACGTGGACGACGTGCTGATGCGTATCACGGTCCACAATCGCGGTCCCGAGGCTGCGACGCTGCACGTGCTGCCGCAGCTGTTTTTCCGGAACACTTGGGATTGGCGCAACGGCGCTGCCAGGCCGCGCCTCGCGTTGCAGGGCGAGAGCGTGCTCGTGCATCACGATGTGCTCGGCGAGTATCAGTGGTACGCGGACCAAGCTCCCGCTTTCCTCTTCACCGACAACGAAACGAACACACAGAGACTGTATGGCGTTCCCAACGCGGGCTACGCGAAAGACGCCTTTCACGAACGCGTCGTGCACGAGAACGTCCGTGCAGTGAATCCCTCGCGAGAGGGAACGAAGGCGGCAGCGTGGTATAGGCTCGACGTCCCCGCCGGCGGTTCGAAGGAGATCTGCACGCGGCTCGCGAAGCAGGCTCACGCAGCGCCCTTTGCCGACTTCACGGCCACGTTCGCCGCGCGCGTGCGCGAAGCCGACGAGTTCTACGCCGAGGTCCAGCACGATCTCGCCGACGCCGACCGCTGCCTGGTCCAGCGCCAGGCATTCGCGGGAATGATCTGGAGCAAGCAGTTCTTCTACTTCGACGTGCCGGAGTGGCTGAGGGGCGACGAGACGCAGATCGCGCCGCCGTTCGAGCGCAAGCACGGGCGCAACTGGGAATGGGATCACCTCAACAACGCCGACATCATCTCGATGCCGGACAAGTGGGAATACCCGTGGTACGCGGCGTGGGACCTCGCGTTTCACGCGCTGCCGCTCGCGCTGATCGACGCCGAGTTCGCCAAGGAGCAGCTCGTGCTGCTGACCCGCGAGTGGTACATGCACCCGAACGGCCAGATGCCCGCCTACGAGTGGGCCTTCGGCGACGTGAATCCGCCGGTGCATGCCTGGGCAACGTGGCGCGTGTTCCAGATCGATCGCAAGCAGCGCGGCGACGACGGCGACCTGAAGTTCCTCGAGCGTGTGTTTCACAAGCTGCTGCTCAACTTCACGTGGTGGGTCAATCGCAAGGACGCCGAGGGTCGCAACGTCTTCCAGGGCGGCTTTCTCGGCCTCGACAACATCGGCGTCTTCGACCGCAGCGCGAAGCTGCCGACCGGCGGTCACATCGACCAGGCGGACGGCACCAGCTGGATGGCGATGTACGCGCTCAATCTCATGCGCATCGCGCTCGAGCTCGCCCAGCACAACAACGTGTACGAAGACGTCGCGACGAAGTTCTTCGAACACTTCCTGCACATCGCGGAGGCGATCAGTACGTTCGGCGAGGACGGCGCGAGCCTGTGGGACGACACGGACAAGTTCTTTTACGACGTGCTGCATACGCCCGACGGCCACACCACGCCGCTCAAAGTGCGCTCGATGGTCGGCCTCATTCCGCTGTTCGCGGTCGAGACGCTCGAACCCGAGTTGCTGGAACGCGTGCCGGAGTTCGCCGCGCGCCTGGAATGGTTTCTGAATTACCGCCCCGATCTCGCGCAACTGGTCTCGCACTGGGATCAGCCGGGCCGCGGCAAGCGCCGCCTGCTCTCGCTGCTGCGCGGGCATCGCATGAAGAAGCTGCTGGTGCGCATGCTGGATCCGGAGGAATTTCTCGCCGACTTCGGCGTGCGCGCGCTCTCCAAGGTGCACGAGCGCGAGCCCTACGTGTTCAAGGTGAACGGCTCGGACCTCAGCGTGCACTACGTGCCCGCCGAATCCGACTCGGGGCTGTTCGGCGGCAACTCCAACTGGCGCGGCCCGATCTGGTTCCCGGTGAACTTCCTGATCATCGAGTCGCTGCAGAAGTTTCATCACTACTACGGCGACGATTTCCGCGTCGAATGTCCGACCGGCTCCGGGCAGCTGCGCACGATCGACGAGATCGCCGACGAGATCGCGACGCGGCTGGAGCGGCTGTTCCTCAAAGACGAGCACGGCGTGCGGCCGGTGCTCGGCCAGTACCCGCAAATGCAGGCCGATCCGCACTTCCGCGACTACGTGCTGTTCTATGAATACTTCTGCGGCAACACCGGTCGCGGCGTCGGCGCGGGTCATCAGACCGGCTGGACCGGCTTGGTGGCGAAGCTATTGAAGCCGCGACTGACGGGGCACGGCGACCGCCGCCATACGCGACGCGACTAGAGGTATGCTACGGGCCATGCGCGCACCAGCTATCGTGCTTTCCTTGTTCTCGATCCTGCCGCTCGCCGCTACGGCCGAGTCCATGCGTTGCGGCAAGTGGGTCGTGAGCGAAACCAGCAGCGCCGCCGAGATCGTCGAGAAGTGCGGCGAGCCGCAGAAGAAAGACGTCTCGCACGAAGACATCTACGCCCGCAA
>CADEEJ010000310.1 GCA_902826315.1 uncultured Steroidobacter sp. | reverse complement strand
ACACCGTGCTCTGGTTCCGCTCCGGAGTGCAGTTCACGCAGTGAGAACGCGAGGCAGTGTTGTAAGCAGTGGTTGAGTAAGGTCGTTGCTGTGCCGCCCGTTGCTCAAGACGACGTAGCCGAAATGCTCTGGACCAAGATCGACGTAGTCCTCGTCGATCGCACTAGGGCTTAGTTCTCTCCCTTGCGCGGACAATCCAATCACGTTTAGTGACTCTGATTTCCATATTGCGTGGACAAAACTCGCCAGGAGTGGCGCCCGCTTGTACAAAACATCGCTCGGGGTACTAGGTTGTGCGTCGGGCAACTCATCCCAACAAGACAACACTACCGTCAGCGTCGGCTCAGATATCGCATCGATCATCCCGGACCGACGAATGAAGATAAGAATCTGCAAGAGTTCGACCAAAGCGGCCGCATCCGACCAACGATTGACATCTTCGCCTCGTAGGCCGTGCTGTGATGTGCCCTGAGAAACGGATTCGGGCGGCCGCGAGATTATATCGTCGTACCTTCGAACCCTATCCGGACGTACGAATAACATCCAACCCGTCGCCGTTCGAACTCGAGCCACCCAGCTCTGCGGTATCTGGCGCGTCTCAACGATATCGCGGATCTGCTCTCCACCGTAGTCCGGCCAAATGAGGTCAACTGGCCTGCCCGCACTTGTCACAAGTGGGAGGCTGAGTTCGTGGTAGGTGCTTGCGCCGGTGTGATGCGGCGCAAGTCCTTGAGCTAGACGAGTCAGTGCCTGTTCGAAGGGAGCAATGTCGTCAGGAGCGCTTCGGAGCCGAAGTGTTCCTGCTCCGTGGCGTAGCCGAGCAAATACCTGAGCACCGTAGACCGTCTTGCCAGCATTCGGCCCACCTACTATTAGCAGCGAACACGAATCCTTGTTGCTCACGGTGCCCTCGTGTAGTTGAGGAAAGGGTCCTTTCGTTGCTGCTGACTGGAAGTTGATAGGAGAGTGTTCGGATCCTCAATTTTGAGTTGCGGCACTTCAAGCAACCACGACATCAAATCCAAGATAGCCGCACTTGAGCCTTCGCGTGACTCATTGTCCATAGGCGATGTGGATGCAACGTCGGAGAGTGGCACCTGCACCTCATAAGTTCGATTTCCGGGCAGATAATGGTCAAACGCCGTCGTGAGTGTTGAGCGAATGGCTTCGCGCACCTCGATATCGGCTTTGCTCCAAATCACCGCAACGCGCCTATCCTGAACGTACGGAGCGAGCCGCTGTACTAGGCGGAGAAGTTGCTCACGCGCCTGACCGCGCGTTGGCCCTGCAAGCGCTTCGCTGTCAACCAAGAAGGCGAATGATTCAGCATTCGTAGCGATCCATCTAGCACCCTCTGCAGGAGCCGCATTCGCGTCAACTGACCACGAACCAAACCATTCGCCGGGTGGGTCTGTAAGCAGCACATCTTCCAGGCCACTATTGAGATGTGACCGAAGCAGCGGCCCGTTGCTGCGGAACGCGAGGTGCAGAAGCCCAGGCATGCGTCGCATGCCTCTGGGAGTGTGTGGAGGGAATCTCGGAGGTTGGCCCGCCGACCATCGAAGGTGGTGCGCCAGAGCCTCCCAGCCGCCGAGCGTGAAAGAACCAGCGAATTGTCGACCCATTGGCGCCTTACCCTGCTGAATCAGCAGATACAGTACGGTCAGCAATGTCGTCTTGCCGGCGTTCTGATTGCCAACGAGGCCAATGAGCCTTGGTTTCGAGCGTGCCGCAACGAATTCAAGATCTATGCTGCCTAACGAATTGGCAGTCCACGGTACTGTCGTTTGCGCCGCGAGTTGGAGAGTTGAACGTCCTTGCTTAGCTTCGCTCTCGTCGAGCGTTCTCGCATGTTCACCTGGGGCGGACGCTCTGCCTGATTGCTGGGGGGCTGCTTCTTGCCTGAAGAACTCACAATGTTCCAGCGACGAGCCCAAGTTGCACGGCGTTTCGGGCGCGAAGCAGTTTGAGCGCGCGCATGATGCTGGTTGACCGCCTTCCGTAGCTTCCAGATTTTCAGCGCTCACGCCGATACGTCCTTATCCACCTTGCCAATCTTTAGCAGCCTCTTGGCTTGAATATCTCTAAATAGCCAGACTGCAAAGTCGGCGATCGTGGTCGCCGAGCTCTCCTTTACACCTAGCGCAGCTTGAAGCGAGCCTTCCTCAAGTTCGCCGCTTTGAGCCGTCTGAGCCAGGACTTCGACAAGCGGGAGCCGATGTCGCCGCTCGGGTTGCGCACCTGTCACATGCTTCTCTAGCGCGTACCTGAGGGCGGCGCCACCCTCACCCGTCGTCGCGCAAGTAACAGCCCCTCTAAGGTTGAGGTTGGTTCGAAGTTCATCGTTGATGGCGATCTCACGCACCGCTTCGCGGAGTAGATACTCGACGCTAGTTGGAGTTTGTGCGGTTGTCTCGTCTGCGAGATCAGCGGCCATCAGAGCGGCAGCAGTGAGCGGCGCCAGTTCACGGTATCCGCATTCGGCTGCCGGCGAGTACATCGCCTGTCGCCACCAGAGCAGTCGCATCTTCCCCAAGCTACCTGACGCACCAGTCTGAGCCTCTGCAGTCTCAAGCGCTGAGCCTACGGCGCCTGCGAACTCTTTGAGACCCGTCGTGACATTTCCCATCAGCGCCGAAGCCACAGCATTCGTGGCATCCGCGATCCCATTCGCTGCGATCGCAGGAAAGGAGTGTGACCAGTGCGGCGAGCTATTGGACCAGTGCGGATTTCTCGGATCCTTGTACGCCGTGCCCTGCGCATCATGTGGCCCGGACGCCGCTGCTATTCGTTCGGTCAGAGCTTTGACATCCAGCTTTGGCACGGTAAGGCGCGGCAACTTCACCTCAGCGGAATTTGTAGGTCGAGTCGTCCAGAGCTTCTGAGCCGCTGTCTCATGCGAGTCTCCGAGGCCTCGCAGAACAGCCTCAACTACTTCCCTCTCGAGTCTCAGATCGTGATAGGCGACGACACTCTTGCCGGCTAGCCAAATAGCGCCTCCACACTCGGTGCTCTGTTGGCCCACCTGTCGTAGTGCCTCAAGAGCAATTGCTCTGAGGAACTGCCGAGGAGAGTCGGGATACGCATTGCGATAGGTGTTCCACTTCGACTGCAGCGCTTCTTCACTTTCTCGAATGGTCCCATCGGCACTCTCGACGTCAGGATCCAATGCAGCGAGCACAGCTGGAATGATCTTTTGCTGATCGTTGAGCCAACTGTCCGCGAGCGACTTCGCGGCCTCTCGAAAGTAACCAAGGCGGACGTCATCTGCCCCGATATTGAGGAGCCCGCGATTCAAGAAATCCTGCAATAAGTCGTTCGCCGCTGCGCTCATTACTCCGGTTCCTTCCTTTCTGCGGTATTCGGGCGGTCGCACTATTGTACTAGCGACGTTTGAACTTGCGGAATTCTATCAGCACTCGGCGGTTGGTAAGGGCTCTCAGGCGACCGTCACTGAGCGTCGCGGATCAGAGCTACTGGCGTCGGTGCGTCGTTGCGCTCACCTAACCGCGCAGGCGTTGAGTAAGCCCGACCAGTCGCATGTGGCCTGATTCAGTACGTCCTGACTGGTGGCTGCTGCGTTTTCAGGTCTAAAACAACCAGAGCCAGATCGAGTCCAAGTCGGCACCAACTGCGTCGAACCTATCGCCCAATATGGTAGTCAGTTACTCCCGGCTGTTGAGTGCGCGAAGCTAGCCGCCGGCGGTCGTCTTGGTGCAGAACTCCCAGTGCGATGCGTTCTCGGTCTGTCAGCACCGGCGGCAAATGCTTCACGAAGTACCGAACATCACCGGCCAAGCTGATCTCACCTTGCCTGTCCAACATCTCGGCAGCACGCATCCAACTATCGACTACTGCCTTGCGCGTCTCTACTAGCTTCTTCCGTCCTGGATCGCGGATTGTCCGTGTCTCCTTGAGTTCTTTAACCACCGAAGCGACGTGGTCTTGCAACGCGGTTGAAGCACCGCGTCGCTGCGCTCGATAGATCGGGTCTTTCGTTGACCCCTTGTTCCGCCCTCGGGCGAGTCGCGGTGTCGCGTTCGCAGCGACGCCCTGCTCTCTCATCATCCGAGCAAAGTCCTCCCGCCATTCGCGAAGCATCTCCTTGTTGATATGCAGCCGGCGACCGTCCTGTCCTTCCGCCTTTACGACCATGTGCACGTGCGGGTGTGCCTGGTCGGTGTGCAACACCAGCGCATAGCGATGCTGAAGCGCGAACTTCTCACGCGCGAATATCCTGGCTGCTGCTAGCACCTTCTCAGGCGGCGTCGGCGCCGGCATGGAGAGGACGATCTTGTGCACCAGCTTTACCTTGCGCGCCTCCTGCTTCCCGTCGCGGGGTGCTCGATACTGGCCGGCGGTCAGCTCGAGGTGCCAATCCTCAAGGAACTCCTTCTGCGATTCCTTGGGAATCCGCTCGCCTTCGTCGGTTTCTATCTCCAGCTCACCGTGGCGGCTGATGTAGCAGAAATGCGCTGAGACGGCACCCGACGACCCACCACCGCCGGTCACCTTCACCATCACCTCGGGTGTCCGCCGGACCGTGCGCGCGATCTGCTCGATCTGAGCGCGACTGAAGTGAAGCCGCGACTGTGTGCCGGCGCGACCGGCGCTGAAGATGTCCAGCGGAGGCCGGTCGCTTCCTCGGACGCGGATGGGTCTCCTAGTCATATCCGCTCTCCCAGCTCTTAAGCGCAGCGCAGACCAGGTTAGACGTCACCTTCTCCAGCGCGGCGACCATGGCTCGCGTGAGCCTGAGTTGTTCCAGGAGGTCTTTCGGCATGCTCCCTACCCTCGCCCCGTCGCGGAACATTCTGGTCAGCAGTCGCCCGAGGCCGGCCAGAATGATCACGCCACGCTTGAGAGCGTCGAGCTCGTTCTCCGTGAGCGGCGGGTTCGTGGCGACGTGTGCTCGAACCAGGGCAGCGAGATACGTGGATGCTTTCATGTCGCGCCGGCTCGCGCGCTCATTGATCGCGCGGCGGTCGCCTGGACGCAACCGAATGGTGATTCGGTCAGTCGAGCGCTCTCGACGATCTGGAGCTGGATTCGCTTCTGAGACGTCTTTGCAATCCAGCAACGAGCGAATGGCCATCAGAGCCAGCGCCGATTCAGACATCCCACGGCTCGCCGCCAACGTTGCGAAGCGCTCCTTCTCCGCCGGCGTCGGCCGTACCGTGATCGATGGAAGACGCGAAGCTGAGCCGTTGCTGCTCACGATGGAAACTCCATGTGTGCAGCAAAAGGCGGACGCTTCGCTATCCTGCAATCAAATTTATTTCTCTCCGGATGCGCGCACGTACCGCAGCGGCTTCCACCTCCCCGGATCACTTCCGACCAGCGTGAGAGATGAGCAAGGATGATGTGCAGGGAATCGCATCCGAACCAACGTCGCAGCCTCTGAGAGCACGAAGGCGCCAGGGTATCCATGCCCTACCTGCGGTCGTCCGATCGCCTGTTGTGAATCAGCAAAGGCGATGCAGCCAGGTCTAGCTTCCGCTTGGATCGCAGTGGCACTCGAGCAGCGGCGACTGTGGGGCTCGTTGTTGTTGTGGAGTTGGCAATCAGGTGAGCGATGGCCACGGCCGAAACGAGGCGACGGGTACCAATGCGCACGCTCGCGAGCTGGCCCTTATGGAGCAGCTGGTATATCGAATTGCGCGAGATGCCGCCTAGCCTCTCACGAGCTTCGTCGATGGAGTAAAGGTCGCGATCCTTCACTGGTGCATTCGCTTCAGAGCCGAGCCGTGGTGTCCGTTGTGGGCTCACGCGAGCCTATGGGGCCTGGCATCGCGCTTGTGACTGACCTTGACCGCGTAGCGGTCAAAAGGCGAGCAGCGTTTGTTTCGTGTTTCTACGGAAACGTCGACTAACGGTGCTGGGTTTCTGTCGCATTTTGAGCAGGAACTCAGCTGAACAACTTGGTGCAACAGTTTGCGACGGAATGCGACAACGTCGATGTACACCACGAGGCGTCGTACACGCAGCGTGTACACGGCGTTTCCGTGTACATGGCACCCACAAGGCGGTGCCTTAACGTGGCGACATGTGACCAAACGCGTGGTCCAACCTTGGTCCGTTCGTGGTAGCCTGTCGTCCCAGGTACAGACGCCCATGAGCACGACCGTCGCAGCTAGCCGCTCGTCCGCGCGCCCTCTCACGGGGCATATCGCCAAGG
>CADEEJ010000309.1:2264-6236 GCA_902826315.1 uncultured Steroidobacter sp. | reverse complement strand
GCAGCGAGGTCTTGCCCGCGCGCGGGGTCGATACGAGGTTGATGGCGGTGACGCCATAGAGGTCGAGGTAGTCGCGGTTCCGCCTCGCAACCCGGTCGTTGCGGACTGCTGCCGCCGTACCTTCCGTGCTCGCCAGGTCGAGGTTGCAAAGCTCGCACATGACTGCACTCCCTTTATCCTTGTTCTTCGACATCGCCAGCGTTCCAAATGGGGCGACCGGTACTCGGTACGTATACGTAGAATAGCGTGGCCGTGGATGCATTACGGCCCGGCCAACCACGAATGCATCTAGGCCTTTAGACCTAGAGGGCTGTAAGACAGGTCGACACCGTTGTCTCTGCAACGGTGCCGACCGTCCAACGACCTGGACTAGTTACGAGTCGTGTCGGGAAACTGCCGAAAGATGCTGCGGACCGCCTCGTCGACCGCCGGACCCGGGTTGCGCATCGCCTCGTCGGAGATGCGGCCCTGGGCCACGGCTTGCCAAACGGACGAGCTGCGAGCGGAGTCGACCAGGTCGATCCGCAGCGTGCCCGTCTTGTAACCGACCGTCTCGACCTCCCGCGGACCCCACGCCAGCGGACGGAAACCGGTGACAGGAGTCGAGCGGACGTCGACTTTGTCCGAAACCTGCAGGAAGAAGTTGATGCGCAACTGCGGCGAACGCACGTCGTAGGTGTAGCCGAGCTTCGCCATCTGTTCGATGGTCGCCGCCCGCAGGCGGTTGCTCATGATGGTCGAGTACCGCGCCCGGTCGCCGAGCAACTGGTCATAGAACCCGAAGGTCTTGTACGACGACAGACTCGCGGTCGGATCGCGATCCGTGTGCACTTTCGGTCCGGACGCGGCACACGCCGACATGAGCACGGCGGCGGCAGCGACTAACAACACTTTGAGCTTGATCTTGAACATGGAAACTCCTCGATGATGATGATGATTGATGGAACGTGGAACCATGGAACGGGCAATGGCAATCAAGGCGCCGGACGCGTGAGCGCGGCGAGATGGTTTTCGGTGAGCTCGCCGGCCAGCGCGGCGAGCTTCAGCTGGGTGAGCAGGTAGCCATAGCGGGCATCCGCCAGATCGCGCTTGACGTCATATACCTGCTGCTGCAACGACAGCACGTCGAGATTCGTGCGATTGCCGACCTCGCGGCCGAGCTCCGCAGCCTCCAGCGAGGTCTGCGCAGACACGAGGCCTTGCTCGAGCGCGGCGACGCGCAGCGCACCCGACGTGACCTGCGTGTAGGCTTCGCGTACGTCGACGTCGACTCCGCGGCGCGTCGCTTCCAGCTCTTGGCGAGCCTGATTGCGCTGCGCGATCGCCTGGCGATACTTCGACTGCAGCGCGCCGCCCGCGAAGATCGGCACGCTGAACTGCACGCCGACCTGCAGCTTGTTGGACTGATCCGGATACGCGAGCGAGTTCAGCTCGCTCGTGCGCGAGTCGTCGTACTTCGCGACCATGTCGAGCGAGATGCGGCCCGCGAGGCGCGTGCGCTCGATCTCTGCGTCAGCCATGTTGAGCTGCAGGGTGCGCACGCGCACTTCGATGCTTTCGGCACGCGCGCGGTCGCGCCATTCCTGCGCGTCCTGCGGCGGACGCACGGCCAGTTTCGATGCGAGCTGCTCGGGATCTTCGCCGTCGCGGCCGGTGAGCGCGAAGAAGCGAGCACGACTCACTTCCAGGTCGCTCTGCGCCGCGATCTGCGCGGCAGACAGCGCGTCGAAGTTGGCCTGCGCCTCGGCGACATCCGTGACCCGGGCGCGGCCGCTAGCGAATCGCTCTTTCGCTGCGGCCAGCTGTTCGGCAACCGCATCCTTCTGTGCCGTGGCGAACGCCAGCGAGTCCTGCGCGAGCAGCACGCCGAAGTACGCCTGCGCCACTCGCAGGATCAGATCCTGCTGCGCGCCTTTGAACGTCAGCGCCGCGATGTCGGCTTGCGCCGCGAGATTGCGAGCGTCGGCCTTCAGATCGGGGCGATACAGCGGCCGCGAAACGCTCAAGCTGTAGCCGTAGGTCTTGCCGCTCGTATCGGAGCTGAGCAGCGACGAGAAATCGCCGGACGTGCGAGTCTCACTGTCGAGCTTGCCAGCCTGGCCAGTGAGATTTACGCGCGGCGCCATCATGGCGCGACTCTGCACGGCGTATTCGCGGCCGGCGTCAGCCGCGCTCACTTCGGCGGCGAAGTCCGCGTCGTTCTCGATCGCCGCGCGGTGCGCCGCGACGAGATCCAGCGCGCCGACAGGAGCGGCACATAGCAGTAGAGCAAGAGAGATCAGGCGGCGCATGGCAGAACCTCGGAGGAATCGATTTCGGACTGAGCATTGGTGACCGGGGTGCGGGTCGCGCCGTAGCACATCGCGTACAGCGCGGGCAGGAACAACAGGGTGAGCAGCGTTGCCACGAGCAAGCCACCCATGATTGCCCACGCCATCGGGCCCCAGAATGTCGAACGGGTCAGCGGAATCATCGCCAGGATCGCAGCGAGCGCGGTCAGCGAGATCGGCCGCAAGCGGCGCACCGCCGACTCGACAATCGCCTCCCACAGCGAGCAGCCGCGGGCCAGGTCGCTGTCGATCTGCGCGATCAGGATCACCGAATTGCGCAGGATCATGCCGAACAGCGCGATCACACCGAGCATCGCGACGAAGCCGAACGGCACGCGGAAGATGCCGAGGATCGCGGTGACGCCGATGAGACCGAGCGGGCCAGTGGCGAGCACGAGCGCCGCCTTCTTCATGTCGCGCAACTGAATCATCAGCAGCACGAGGATCAGCACGAGCGCGAGCGGCACGACGCCCATGATCGCCGCGCTGGAGCTGGCACTTGCTTCGCTGCTGCCCGCGACCACGATCGAGTAGCCGAGCGGCAACGTCTTGGTGAGTGCGGCAATGCGCGGCTGCAGAGCGGCCGTCACGTCATTGCCCTCTGCGCCTTCGACGTCCGAACGCACGGTGATCGTCGGCACGCGGTTACGACGCCACAGCAAGCTGTCCTCCGCCTCCAGCGAGAGACGCGCGACCTGCGACAGCGCCACGCTGCGGCCATCCGACAAGTAGAGCTTCACGTCTTCGAGATTGCCGAGATCCGTACGCTCGGCCTGCTCCAGGCGCGCGACCACCTCGATCGACTCGTCGCCTTCGCGGAACTGCGTCGTCGCAAAGCCCGACAGGCCGATCTGCATCGTGCGAGCGATCTCGCGCGAGCTCAGGCCCAGCACGCGCACCTTGTCCTGATCGACTTCGGCGCGCATCACTTTCACCTGCTCGCCGACGTCGGAGTTGACGCGGCGGACATTCGGATGCGCACGCATCAGCTCGGCGACCTGGTCGGCGATGCCGGCAACCTTGCGGTCATCCGGGCCGCTGACGCGGAACTGCACCGGGTAGCCGACCGGCGGGCCGTTCTCCAGCCGCGATACGCGGCCGCGCACCAGCGGGAAGTCGGTCTCGAACAGGTTCTGGATCTGCGTCAGCACGCGCTCGCGGCTTTCCTCACCCTTGGTCATGACCACGAGCTGGCCGAAGTTGATGTTCGGCGTCTGCTGGTCGAGCGGCAGGTAGAAGCGCGGGCTGCCGACGCCGACATACGACGTGACAGAGACGATGTCGTCGCTGCCGGCCAGCGCCTGCTCCATTGCCTTCACTTCATGCTCGGTGGCCGCGTACGACGCGCCCTGCGGCAGCCACAGATCGACCATCAGCTCGGGACGGTCCGATTCCGGGAAGAACTGCTGCGGCACGAGCTTGAACAGCGCGATCGAGAGCACGAACAAAGCGGCGGTCGTGGCGACCACAGTGCGCCGGTGCACGACGCACCAGTCGACGATGCTGCGGAAGCGCGCATACACCGGACGCTGATACACGGCGTCTTCGTCATGGCCGTGCTGAGCCATGTTGTCGGGCAGCAGCTTGTACGCGATGTACGGCGTGAAGATCACCGCCACGATCCACGACAGGATCAGCGAGA
>CADEEJ010000309.1:0-2164 GCA_902826315.1 uncultured Steroidobacter sp. | reverse complement strand
TACGCGATGTACGGCGTGAAGATCACCGCCACGATCCACGACAGGATCAGCGAGATGCCCACGACCTGGAAGATCGAGAACGTGTACTCGCCCGCATTCGTCTTCGCCATGCCGATCGGCAGGAAGCCCGCTGCAGTGATCAGCGTGCCGGTCAGCATCGGGAATGCCGTGCTGGTGTACGCATACGTCGCCGCGCGCATGCGGTCCCAGCCCTGCTCCAGCTTGAGCGCCATCATCTCGACCGCGATGATCGCGTCGTCGACCAGCAGGCCAAGCGCGATAATGAGCGCCCCGAGCGACACGCGCTGCAGGTCGATGTCGAGCATGTACATCGCGAGGAACGTCATCGCGAGCACGAGCGGAATCGACAGCGCGACCACGAGGCCCACGCGCATGCCGAGCGCGATGAAGCTGACGGCCAGCACGATGATCACGGCTTCGGCGAGGCTCTTCACGAACTCGCCGATCGAGTCCTGCACAACCTTCGGCTGATCCGACACGGCGTCGATGGACACGCCGATCGGAAGCTCGCGCTGCAAGCGAGCGACGGTCTCGCTCATCTCACGGCCGAGGCGGATCACGTCGCCGCCCTTGCGCATGCTCACGGCGATGCCGATCGCCTCCTTGCCCTGGAAGCGCATCTTCATGGTCGGCGGATCCTGATAGCCGCGACGCACGGTCGCGATGTCGCCGAGGCGGAACGTGCGGTTGCCGGCGCGAATGCCCATCTCGCGAATGGCATCCAGCGACGTGAAGGCACCGGACACGCGCACGTTGACGCGCTCAGCCGTGTTCTCGACCGTACCGGCGCGATCGACGCTGTTCGTCGAGCTCAAGGCACCGACGATGGCCGCAGGCTCGACACCGAGCGACGCCAGCTTCGCGCCCGACGCCTCGATGAAGATCTTCTCGTCCTGCTCGCCGACGAAGCTCACCTTCATGACGTCGTCGAGCTGCAGGAACTCGTAGCGCGCCATCTCGGCGAAGTCCTTCGCCTCGGCGTAGCTGAAGCCGTCCCAGGTCAGCGCATAGATGTTGCCGAAGGTGTCGCCGAACTCGTCGTTGAAGTACGGGCCCTGCAGGTCCGACGGCAGCGACGGACGCATGTCGCCGACCTTCTTGCGCACCTGGTACCACACGCCGGGCACCTGCTCGGCCGGCACCGACTCCAGCAGGCTCACGGTGATCTGCGCTTCGCCGGCGCGCGAGTAGCTGCGCGTGTAGTCGATCTCGGCGATTTCCTGCAGCTTCTTCTCGATCTTGTCGGTCACCTGGTCCGACATTTCGCGAGCCGAGGCGCCCGGCCAATAGGCCTGCACCAGCATCGCTTTGAAAGTGAACTCGGGGTCCTCTTTGCGCCCGAGGTGCTGGTAGGCATACAGGCCGGAAATTGCGAACACGATGATCATGAACAGGATCAGCTGCTGATTGCGCAGCGCCCACTCGGACAAGTTGGGTCCGCGCATGACTCAAACCTCCCCGGCGACGCGCAGCGCCGCGCGCCGCACGTGCTGGCCTTCGAACAAGAGATTCACGCCGGCAATGACGACGGTGTCGCCGGCTTCGATACCGTTCGCGATGACGACGGCGTCCTGCGCGACATCGGCGACTTCGACTTCGCGCGAATGCACGAGCGAGGAGTCGTTCGCGACGATCCAGACGAACGACTTGCCGTTCTTCTGGTACAGCGCCGTGAGCGGCAATCGATAGACGTCTGCTGCACGCTGGCCGGCGAGGCGCACGTGCGCCGTCATGCCGAGCTCGATCGTCGGATCGGCATCGACGATCGTGACGCGTGCGGTGTACTGGCGGGTCGAGCTGTCGGTCATCGGCGCGAGCTCGCGGACGCGCCCGGCAAACAGCTTGCCGGGACGCGCCCACAACTCGACTTGCAGCTGGCGGGCTGCCCGAATCTCCTCCAGTCGTGACTCCGGAATGCCGACGACGACTTCGCGCTCGCCATCGGCAGCAATCGTTGCAATCGCCTGGCCGGCCTGGACGACTTCGCCGGCCTCGGCGCGCAGCTCGGTGACTACGCCGTCTTGCGGAGCAAGCAGCACCGTGTACGAGTGCTGGTTGCTAGCGAGCGAGAACTCCGCTTCGGCGGCAGTCAGCTTCGCGCGCGAGCTTTCCATCTGGACGCGATCGCGGTCGTACTCGGCCT
>CADEEJ010000308.1 GCA_902826315.1 uncultured Steroidobacter sp. | reverse complement strand
CTGCGCGGCGCGCCGGGCCGGGAAAAAGCCGAACACGATGCCGACCGCGGCAGAGAACGCGAACGACAGGATCACGATGCCCGGATTGAATACGAACGGCACTTTGAACGCGCTGGTCGCGAGCAACGCTGCGCTCAAGCCGAGCGCGATGCCGATGATGCCGCCGAACGCCGCGAGCGTGACGGCTTCGACGAGGAACTGCAGCAGCACGTCGCGCGCCATCGCGCCGACCGCAAGGCGCGTACCGATCTCGCGCGTCCGCTCGGTCACCGACACGAGCATGATGTTCATGATGCCGACGCCGCCGACGATCAAACTCACCGCGGCGACCGCGCCGAGCAATGCGGTGAGCACACGCGAAGAATTTGTGAACGCGCTCGTGACCTCTTTCAGATCGCGCACGTTGAAATCGTCCTCGGCACCGTCGCGGATCTTGCGCCGCTCGCGCAGCAGGCGTTCCAGGTCGGCCTGCACTTTCTCGGTCGAGACGCCGTCGCGCGCCGAGACCATGATCGCGTTGACGTCCGAGTTGCCGGCCATGCGCCGCTGCAGCGTGCGCAACGGCACCACGACGATGTCGTCCTGGTTCTGCCCGAAGCCCGATTGACCCTTCACCGACAGCAGCGCGATCACCTGGCACGACAGCTTGCCGAGCCGGATCGACAGGCCGATCGGGTCCTGGTCGCCGAACAGTTCCTGCTTGACCGTATCGCCGAGCATGCACACCGCGGCGCCGGCGCGCAGCTCGCTCTCGGAAAAATTGCGGCCTGACGCCAACGGCCAGTCGCGCACCTCCAGGTACTTGTCGCTGGTGCCGGTGACCTGCGTCGACCAGTTGGAGTTGCCGTAGATCGCCTGCGTGTTCGTGTTCGAGCTTGGAGCCACCGCGCGTACGCCGGAGATGTCGTTCTCGATCGCGGTGACGTCCTCCATCGTGAACGGCGGCGCGGAGGAGCGTGCGCCGCCACCGCCGCCGAAGCCCTGGCCGCGGAACACCTGCAGCAGATTGGTGCCGAGCTTCTGGATGTCCGCCTGCACCTGGGCCGTCGCGCCCTGGCCGATGGTAACCATCGTGATGACGGCCGCGACGCCGATGACGATGCCGAGGATCGTGAGCGAGGAGCGCAGCACATTGCGGCGGATCTCGCGCAATGCCAGCAACATTGCGTTCCAGAACATCAGGCTGCTCGCACCGGGGCGTTGGCTTCGTCGCTCTCGATCGTCCCGTCTCTGAACCGCACGATGCGCCGCGCCCATGCCGCCATGTCCGGCTCGTGCGTCACCATGACGATCGTGATGCCGCGTTGCTCGTTCAGCCCGGTGAGCACCTTCATGATCTCGTTGCTCGTCGCGCTGTCGAGATTGCCCGTAGGCTCGTCGGCGAACACCACTTGTGGCTGGGCAACGATCGCGCGCGCGATCGCGACGCGCTGCTGCTGGCCGCCCGACAATTGACTCGGCGCGTGCGATTCGCGACCGACCAGTCCGACCTCCTGCAATGCCTTGCGTGCGCGTGCGTGTCGCTCTTCCGCCGGCAAGTGTCGATAGATCAGCGGCAGCTCGACGTTTTCCAACGCCGTCGTGCGACTCAGCAGGTTGAAGCCCTGGAACACGAAGCCAAGATGATTCCGGCGCAGCAGCGCGCGCTGGTCGGCGGTCATGGAGCCGACCGGCACGCCGAGGAAGCGATAGGTGCCGGAGGTCGGCGTGTCGAGACAGCCGAGGATGTTCATGCAGGTCGATTTGCCGGAGCCGCTCGGGCCCATCACGGCGACGAACTCGCCGGGCGCGATCGCGAGGTCGATGCCGCGCAGCGCTCGCACCTCGCCTTCGCCCTCGCCGTACACCTTCGTGACCTGCGACAGCTCGATCACGTGGCGCGGAGGTGTCGGCATACCGGTCATTTCTTCTTCGCCGCTTCTTCGTCGACGATGACCTTCACGCCGGGCTCGATCTTGCGCTCGAGCGCCGCTTTGAACTTCTCGTCGTTCGCCATCGGACCCGCGCGTCCGCCGTTCGGCGCCGGCCCGCGCTCGAGCACTTGCGTAAAGCGGCCATCGGTCGCGCCGGGGCGGAAGATCGCAAGTGCCGGCTTGCCGTCCTCGAGCACCCACACGCGGCCCATGCGTCCGCCGCTGCGTTGCTGGCCGCCGAAGAAACGCCGCGGCATCGACGGCATCAGCGCCGATAGCGCGCCGCGCGACTGCTGCGCATTCGGCTGCGCGCCGGGGACTTCGACACCGGTCGGCGTGAAGCGCAGCGCTGCGTTCGGCACGAGCGTTGCGCCTTGGATGCTCGTGGTCACGATCTCGGCGGTCGCAGTCATGCCCGGCCGCAGCAACAGCTCCGAGTTGTCGACTTCGAGCACCGTCTCGTATGTCACCACTCCCGTGGAAGTCGCGCTGCTCCCGCCGCTGCTCTGGCTGGAACTGCTGCTCGTGCTCTTCTGCGTATTGTTCGAGGCGAAATCCACGCGCGTGATCTTCGCGTGGAACTGGCGACTGGGAAATGCATCGACCGTGAACGTCGCGCTCTGGCCGAGCTCCACGGAGCCGATGTCGGCCTCGTCGACGGCCACGTGCAGCTCCATCTTCTTGAGATCCTCGGCGAGCGTGAACAACACCGGTGCCTGCAGCGATGCGGCGACCGTCTGACCGGGCTCGACGGAGCGCACGAGCACGATGCCGTTGATCGGCGACTTGATATCGGTCTTGCTGAGATCGGTCTTGACCGCGTCGAGGTTCGCTTTCGCCTGCGCCACCGCCGCGCGGGCTGCAGCTTCTTCGCCTTCTGCCTGTGCAACTGCCGACTCGGCCACATCCATGTCCTGCTGCGAGGGAAGCTTGTTGCCGCTGAGCTCGCGCACTTTCTGCAGCCGCGCGAGGTTGGCACGAGATTCTTTCGTCCCGGCGACGCTCTGCAGGACCCGCGCGTCGGCGGAAGCGAGCGAGCTCTGTGCCTGCAGCACCTGCGCGTCCAGGCGCACGGTGTCCAGCTTCGTCAGCACTTGCCCCTGTTTGACCGTGTCGTTCACGTCGACGGCGACGCTGCGGATCGTGCCCGACAGCTCGCTGCCGATATCGACCTGGTTGACCGGTTCGAGGTTGCCCGTAGCGGTCACCGTGACGGTGAGGTCGCCGCGCGTGACTTCCTGCGTCGTGTACTGCGGCTCATTGCCGCCGCCGCGGCCAAAGATGAAATAGCCGACGACGATCACCACCAGCGCGATCGCGCCCCACCGCGCCCAGCGCTTCCACGGTGCCGGCGTGGCCGCTGCGTAGTCGATCGAGGTCGCGGCCTCCGGTGTCGGATTGGTTTCTGTGTCCACGGCGGCTTATTCCTTGGGGAAGACGCTCCAACCGCCGCCCAGCGCCTTGTAGAGGCGCACCAGGTTCGCCGTCACCTCGCCGTCGCTCACGGCGAGCGAGTCTTCGAGCGAGAGGAGCTGGCGGTCGGCGTCGAGCACGGTCTGGAAATCCACGAGTCCGGAGTTGTATTGCGTCAGTGCGAGCTCGGAGGCGCGGCGCGCGCTGTCGACACCCAACTGCAAGGCGTCATGCCTGAGATGCTCGTTGGTGGAGGCGGTGAGCGCATTCTCTACTTCTTCGTAAGCGGCGAGCACTGTGGCTTCGTATGCAGCAAGCGCCTGGTCGACCAGCGCGTTCTGGGCGTTCACGTTCTGCCGCAAGGCGCCGCCGCGGAAAATCGGCAGGTTCAGCGACAGGCCGAGGCGATCGGTGCGAAAGCCATCTGCCAGGTCGCTCGCCGACAGCGCCTGCAGCGTGATCGAGCCGGTCAGGGACAGACTTGGATAAAGAGCTGCGGTCGCGACGCCGACTTGCGCGGTCTGCGCCGCGAGGCGGCGCTCGGCGCTGCGGATGTCGGGACGGCGACGAAGAACGTCGGCCGGCACGCCTGCTGCAATCTCGAGCGGTGCGACGGGAATCGGCTTGCGATCCGCGAGCGTCGCTTCGAGCGATCCAGGCGGATCGCCGGTCAGCACCGAAAGCCGGTTCATCGCTGCCACGAGACTCGATCGCAGCGAGGGAATGCCCGCGCGTGTCTGCTGATAGTTGCTCTGCGCCTGCTCCACTTCGAGCGCGCTCGCGAGGCCTGCTTCTGCGCGCCAGCGCGTGATGTCGAGCACGCCGCTCTGCGCTTCCAGATTCTTCTCGGCGAACGACAGGCGTGACTGGGCAGTGCGCACGTCGACATAGCTCAACGCAACGTCGCCGAGGAGTGTCACGAGGACGTCGCGCAGATCGGCTTCGCTCGCGCCGAGCTGGGCATTGGCTGCTTCGAAGGTGCGGCGCTGGCCGCCGAACAGGTCGAGCTCCCAGCCCGAGTCCAGGCCGGCGTTGTAGATCTCGTCGCTACCGCCCGAGAGACCGACATCGGGATCGCTGACGCGCGCCTCGGAGTTGGTGCGATTGCCGCTCGCCGAGGCGTCCAGCGTCGGCCAGAAACCCGCGGCGGCGATGCCGCGCCGGGCGCGGGCTTCGACCACGCTCGCATAGGCCTGCTTCGCCGTCTTGTTACTGGCGAGCGCCTGCTCGATGAGCCGGTCGAGGATGGGATCGTTGAGCGTCTTCCACCAATCCGCGAGTACCGCCGGGTCGCCGGCGGGTGCCGCTGCGGTCGGAACCGCATGCCATTCGTCAGGCGTGGCGGGCGGCGGCGGCCGATAGTTCGGCCCGACCGCGCAACCGGCCAGCGCGACGAGAGTGGCGATGGAGAGAGAAGTGCGCACCATTGAGCCTATTAGACTGAAGATCGCGCCGAGGTTGCGGCAAAGAAGTGTAATCCAATGTAACTTTATGTATCTGAAATTCCTTTAATTTCCGCCGCTGATGGCAGCGTGGGCGCTTATGCCGCGAAGCGCGCCCGCCAACCGCAGGCGGCATATGCGCCGGAGGCCGCCCTGCCGCACAATTCGCTCCCACCAACCCCGGTGGAACCCTTTTGCGACCTACCGGCTTTCGACTGACAACGATGATCCGACTCACGCACCTGCAACGCCTCGAAGCCGAGAGCATCCACATCCTGCGCGAGGTCGTCGCCGAGTGCGAACGGCCCGTCATGCTGTACTCCATCGGCAAGGACAGCTCGGTGCTGCTGCACCTGGCGATGAAGGCCTTCCATCCGGCCAAGCCGCCGTTCCCGCTGCTGCACGTCGATACGACCTGGAAATTCCGCGAAATGATCGCGTTTCGCGACGCCATCGCGGCGCGGCTCGGCGTGCAGCTGCTCGTGCACATCAACCAGGACGGCCTGGCGCGCGGCATCGGCCCGTTCACCCACGGCTCGGCCGTGCACACCGACGTGATGAAGACGCAGTCGCTGAAGCAGGCGCTCGACCAGTACGGCTTCGACGCGGCGTTCGGCGGCGCACGCCGCGACGAAGAGAAATCGCGTGCCAAGGAGCGCGTGGTGTCGTTCCGCTCGGCTCAGCATCGCTGGGATCCGAAGCGCCAGCGCCCCGAGCTCTGGAGCCTGTACAACACGCGCAAGAGCAAGGGCGAGAGCCTGCGGGTGTTCCCGTTGTCGAATTGGACCGAGCTCGACATCTGGCAGTACATCTATATGGAGAACATCCCGATCGTGCCGCTGTACTTCTCCAAGCAGCGCCCGGTCGTCGAGCGCGACGGCGCGCTCATCATGGTCGACGACGAGCGCATGCCGCTGCACGACGGCGAGCGCCCCGCGCTGCGCTGGGTGCGCTTCCGCACGCTGGGCTGCTATCCGCTGACTGGCGCGGTCGAAAGCCGGGCCGCTACGTTGCCGGAGATCATCCAGGAGATGCTGCTCACGACCAGCTCCGAGCGGCAAGGCCGCGTGATCGACCACGACAGCGCAGCGTCGATGGAGAAGAAGAAACAGGAAGGGTATTTCTGACCGATGGCCCACAAGTCGGATCTCATTTCGTCTGACATCCACGCCTACCTCAAGTCGCACGAGCACAAGGGGTTGCTGCGGTTCATCACCTGCGGCAGCGTCGATGACGGCAAGTCCACGCTGATCGGCCGGCTCCTGTACGAGTCGAAGCTGATCTTCGAAGACCAGCTCGCCGCGCTCGAAGCGGATTCGAAGAAGGTCGGCACGCAGGGCGGCGAGCTCGACTTCGCTTTGCTCGTCGACGGTTTGGCCGCCGAGCGCGAGCAGGGCATCACGATCGACGTCGCCTACCGGTTCTTCTCGACCGACCGCCGCAAATTCATCGTCGCCGACACGCCGGG
>CADEEJ010000307.1 GCA_902826315.1 uncultured Steroidobacter sp. | reverse complement strand
GTCGGCGCCGCCCTGCAGCCGCTAGCGGATCTCGCGCGGCCGCGCATCGATGTCGTCGTCAGCTTGTCCGGAATTTTCCGCGACCTGTTACCGCTGCAGATCAGATTGCTCGCCGAGGCCTGCAAGCTGGCCGCGGCTGCGGACGAGCCGCCGGCAGACAACTTCATCCGCAAGCACGCGCTGGAATATCAGGCGGCTCACGGCGGCGATCTGGACACCGCAGCGCTGCGAGTCTTCGGCAACGCGGACGGTGCCTATGGCGCCAACGTCAATCACCTGATCGAGAACGGGCGCTGGCGCGACGAAGACGAGCTGGCTGAAACGTACACGCGGCGCAAGAGTCATGCGTTCGGTTGCGACGGCCGCGCGAGACCGCAGCCAGCACTGCTGCAAAGCATACTGACGCACGTCGATCTCGCTTATCAAAACCTGGACTCGGCCGAGCTCGGCGTGACAACGATCGATCACTACTTCGACACGCTCGGCGGCATCAGCCGGGCGGTACGAAGGGCTCGGGGCGGCGCATGGGCACCCGTCTACATCGGCGACCAGACGATGGGTAGCGGCACCGTTCGGACGCTTTCCGAGCAGGTCGTCATCGAAACGCACACGCGCATGCTCAATCCGAAGTGGTACGAAGGAATGCTGGCGCACGGGTATGAAGGTGTGCGCCAGATCGAAGCGCACATCACCAACACCGTCGGCTGGTCCGCGACCACCGGACAAGTGGCCCCGTGGGTGTACGAGAAGCTGGCGCAGACCTATGTGCTCGACGAGCAGATGCGCGAGCGTCTGGCGCAGCTCAATCCGTCCGCATCCGCGAAGGTTGCCGGCCGGCTGATCGAAGCGCACGAGCGCCGCTATTGGCAACCCGACGCGCAGACGCTCGAAGCCCTGCAACGCGCCGGCGAGGATCTCGAAGACCGACTCGAAGGCGTTTATCAAGGAGCTGCCGCTTGAGCACTGTCACCGTTCCGCTGTCCACGCTGCGTGTCCGTCCCACCGACGGTGAGGGCAGCGTGCAGGTCGCCATGGACCCGAATCTGAAAATCGGCGCCGCCAAAGTGTTCGCCGTGTACGGCAAGGGCGGCATCGGCAAGAGCACGACGTCCTCGAACCTGTCGGTTGCCTTCTCGAAACTCGGCAAGCGCGTGCTGCAGATCGGCTGCGACCCGAAGCATGACTCGACCTTCACGCTCACGAAGAAGCTGATGCCGACGGTGATCGATGTTCTCGCGACGGTCGATTTCCACACCGAGGAGCTGCAGACGGATGACTTCGTCTACCGCGGCTACAACGGTGTGATGTGCGTCGAAGCGGGCGGCCCGCCTGCAGGGACCGGCTGTGGCGGCTATGTCGTGGGACAGACCGTCAAGCTGCTCAAAGAGCATCACCTGCTCGAAGACACAGACGTCGTGATTTTCGATGTGTTGGGCGACGTCGTGTGCGGCGGATTCGCGGCCCCACTGCAGCACGCCGATCGCGCGCTCATCGTCACGGCGAACGACTTCGATTCGATCTTTGCGATGAACCGCATAGTCGCGGCCATTCAGGCCAAGTCGAAGAACTACAAAGTCAGGCTTGGCGGCGTCATCGCCAACCGCAGCGCTGCGACGGACCAGATCGACCGCTTCAACGATCGCGTCGGGTTGAAGACGATGGCGTGCTTCCCGGACCTCGACGTGATCCGGCGCAGCCGCTTGAAGAAGGCAACGTTGTTCGAGATGGAGCCCTCGCCGGAGCTGGCAGCCGTGCAGCAGGAATACCTGCGCCTCGCTCAGTTGCTGTGGGATGGCACCGAGCCGCTCGTTGCGCAGCCGATGATCGATCGCGAGATCTTCGACCTTCTGGGATTCGACTGATGGACGCTTCAACGGCATACCGAGAGCGCCGCGAGCGTATCGAGACGTACTTCGATCGCACCGCTGTCGACGCCTGGGCACGAATGACCTCCGAGGCGCCGCTCGGACGCATCCGCGCGAGTGTGCGCGCGGGCCGGGACCTGATGCGCGCAGCACTGCTGCACATGCTGCCCGGCGATCTGCGCAACCGCCGCGTGCTCGATGCAGGGTGTGGCACCGGCGCGCTCGCCATAGAGGCGGCCCGCCGCGGCGCGGATGTAGTGGCGGTCGATCTGTCGGAACAGCTCATCGCGCTTGCTCGCACTCGTGCTCCGGCGGATGTCGGACCCGGACGTCTGCAGTTCACGGTGGGTGACATGCTTGTCGCCGATGCTGGGCGGTTCGATCACGTCGTCGCCATGGATTCGCTGATTCACTATCCGCTCGTTGAAGTCGTGCGGATGCTCGGCGTGCTGGCCTCGTTGACCAACGACTCCATCCTGTTCACCTTCGCACCGCGGACTCCGGCTCTGGCAGCGATGCACGCGATCGGACGACTGTTTCCACGCGGCAACCGTGCACCCGCCATCGAGCCGATCGACGAGAATCAGCTGCGTCGGAGCATCGCGTCAGCTCGCGAGTTACGCGGCTGGGACTGCGCACGTAGTGCCCGAATCGCGCACGGCTTCTACACCTCGCAATGCATGGAGCTCCTGCGGGCATGAGGCTGTTGAATGCCAAAGTCTCGCGCGGCTGGATGCATCTGGGCACACGCTTCCTGCCGTTCGCCGACGCGGCCACCGGCGACTTGCCGCTCGGACGCATGCTGCGCCTGGCGCTGTTTCAGGTATCGGTCGGTCTGGCAACCGTGCTGCTGATCGGCACTCTCAACCGCGTGATGATCGTAGAGCTGCACGTGCCCGCATGGTTCGTCGCCGCGATGGTGTCCGTGCCGCTGCTATTTGCCCCATGGCGCGCGCTGGTCGGTTTTCGTTCGGATACGCATCGCTCCCTGCTGGGCTGGCGCCGCGTGCCGTACATCTGGATGGGATCGCTGCTGCAATTCGGCGGGTTGGCGATCATGCCGTTCGCGCTCGTCATCCTGTCCGGGGATACGCACGGACCCATCTTGATCGGGCAGCTGGCTGCAGGTCTCGCCTTTCTGCTCGTCGGCGCCGGCATGCAGACGACGCAGACCGCCGGTCTTGCACTGGCCACCGATCTGGCCGCGCCTGAGTCGCGTCACCGAGTCGTGGCTTTCATGTACGTGATGCTGCTCGCAGGAATGATGATTGCCGGCATCGCGTTCGGGTTGCTGCTCAGAGACTTCAGCGCCGTCCGTTTGATCCAGACGATTCAAGGAGCGGCCGTCGTATCGATCGTTCTCAACGGCATCGCGCTGTGGAAGCAGGAGCCCCGCGATCCGTCGCGTACGCGTCGCGAAGAAGCACGACCGTCATTCACCGAGCGGTGGCGCACGTTCATCGCACACGAAGGTGCAACGCGCGCGCTGGTGGTTGTCGCCCTCGGTACTGCAGCTTTCAGCATGCAAGAGATCGTCCTCGAACCGTATGGCGCCGAAATTCTGCACCTCACGGTGGGTTCGACCAGCTCGCTCACGGCGATCTACGCCGGCGGCGCCCTCGCCGCCTTTGCGTTGGCCGCGCGCTCGCTTGCTCGTGGGAGCGATGCCCACCGGTTGGCGGCGCGCGGCGTTCTGTTCGGGCTGCTCGCCTTCTCCGCGGTGATTTTCTCGGCGCCGCTCGGCTCGCCGTTGCTGTTTCGCGTCGGCACCGCGCTGATCGGATTCGGCGCCGGACTGTTCGCCGTCGGCACGCTTGCCTGCGCGATGTCGCACGAGCGCGGCGAGAACGGCCTTGCGCTCGGCGTATGGGGTGCCGTGCAGGCACTCGCGGCCGGCTTGGCAATCGTCCTCGGCGGCGTGCTGCGCGACGCCATTGCCGGCCTCGTCGCGAGTGGCGTGCTCGGCGAGGCGCTGAGCCGGCCGGACATCTCCTACAGTTTCGTTTACCACATCGAGATCGGGCTGCTGTTCGCGGCGCTGGCGGCGATCGGTCCGCTCGCACGATTCAGCAATCCGCGTGCCGCAGCCCGTCCGCAATCCTTCGGCCTGCCCGACTTTCCGCGTTGACGGATCGAGGAGTCGCAATCATGCAAACCGGCGCAATCACTGAGTACATCGACGTCGCACAAGTCGTGCTGTATTTGTTCTGGGGCTTCTTCGCCGTCGTATTGATTCATCTGCGGCGCGAGGACAAGCGCGAAGGCTATCCGCTGCAGTCCGAGACGCCACGCCGCATCCGCGTTCAGGGCTTTCCGGCCATGCCAGAGCCGAAGATGTTTCGGCTGTCGAACGGCGAGACGGTCACGGTACCGAATGCCGCCAAGGATCAGGCGCAGATTCATGCGCAGCCGGTTGCGCCATGGCCGGGCGCACCGCTCGAGCCGACTGGCAATCCGATGCGCGACGGCGTAGGACCTGCGGCGCGTACGCCCCGCGCCAATCGACCTGACGCTACGCTGGAGGGCTTGCCGATGATCGTGCCGATGCGCGTCGCAAGCGAGTTCTCGTTGAACGCTCGCGACCCGGATCCGCGCGGCATGCGAGTTTATGGCGTCGATCGGGTCGAGGCCGGCGTGGTCAGGGACCTGTGGGTCGATCGCACCGAGCCGCAGATCAGGTATCTGGAAATCGCGCTTTCGGGAGCTGAGCCCGGCATCGTTCTGCTGCCGATCGGCTTTGCCCGGATCGACGGTGCGCGCCGGCGCGTCAAGGTCGATGCGCTGTTGGCGATGCACTTCTCCCATGTGCCACGCACAGCGAGTGCAGACCAGATCACGCTCGACGAAGAAGATCGCATCACAGCGTTCTACGGCGGCGGCACTCTGTACGCGACACCCTCTCGCCTGGGGCCCTGGATATGAGCCATAACGATTACGATTTCGAGCTGGTGCGCGGCCTGCCGCAAACGTTGCCTGCAGGAGAACAGCTGCTCTGGCAAGGATCGCCGCAGTGGCAAGGCGTGGCGCGACACGTGTTTCACGTCAAGAAGATGGCCTTCTACTTCGGCGTGCTGTTGCTGGCTGACGTTGCGCACTCGATGGCTACGGGTCAGTCGACTTTGCAAGCGCTCGTCGACTCGCGCGGCCCGTTCGTGTGCGCATGCCTGGCGCTTGCCGTCACGCTGACGCTTGCCTGGTTCAGTGCGCGAACGACGGTCTATACCGTAACCAGCAGGCGTGTCGTGATCCGCCATGGAATTGCGTTGCCGATGAGCATCAACATTCCGTTCAGTACGGTGGACGCTGCTGCCTTCAAGATCCGCCGCGACGGCAGCGGTGACATCGCGATGAAGCTGGTGCGAGGTCAGCGGCTCGGCTATTTCCTGACGTGGCCGCATGTGCGCCGTTGGCACGTATTGCAACCGCAGCCGGCGATCCGCGCGATCGCCGACGTGAGCAGTGTGGCCGGCGTGCTCGGCTCCGCACTGGCCGCCGCTGCGGGCAACGCACATACGGCGAAGGCCAGCGCAAAGCCGCCTGAGCACAGCGGCGCTTCCGGATCGTTGTCGCCGGCGCAGCCGGTTGCAGCCTGACAGGAGCATCGCAATGAGCGGCGACTTTGGTGACCATCCGCTGCCTCGCTCGAGCTTGATCGGTGCTGCCGCGCTGATTGTAACGGCGATGGCGCTGGCCGCCTTCGGCCGCCAGCAGGACGTAGGAGTCACGCGCATGAAACCGTCGACACCAGTCGCGGTTCGCATGCTGCGATTCGATGACGGTGCAGACGGCAGCGTGCGCGTGAGCGACGTCAATGGCGCCACTGTCGATGTGGTTCCTCCCGGCACCAACGGCTTTCTGCGGAGTGTGTTGCGCGGCCTGGCGCGCGAGCGCCGTCGAACTTCGGTCGATGCGTTGCCGCCGTTCCGGTTGACGCGATGGGCTGATGGACGTCTATCGCTGGACGACCCGGCGACGGGACGCCACGTCGACCTGGAAGTGTTCGGCCCGACCAACTCGGCCGCGTTCGCCAGATTGTTCGAAGAGGCCGGTCGTGCTGACCAGAGGATTCATCTATGAGCGCCATTCCACAGGTTGTCGACAGCGCGGCCGATGCGACGCGACGCGCCGAAGCCGACGCATTGCTCAATCCGCGCTTCTATCGCACGGACTACGCAGCGCTGAACAAGATGGATGTGACGGCGGTGCGTGCCGAGTGGGACCAGCTGCTCGCGGAGTTCCGCAACGATGTGAACCGCAACCACTTCGAGCGCGACGCCTCGTTCCAGGCCGAGATCCGCTCGCTGCCGCCGGAGCTGCGCCAGGAATTCATCGACTTCCTGATCAGCTCCGTCACCGCGGAGTTCTCCGGCTGTGTGTTGTAAGGCGAGATCCGCCAGAACCTGGAGCACCCCGAGCCGCAGGCA
>CADEEJ010000306.1 GCA_902826315.1 uncultured Steroidobacter sp. | reverse complement strand
GAGCTGTACCAGGGCGCGTCGTACAAGTCGTATCGCGGCATGGGCTCGCTCGGCGCGATGGCGCAGTCGCACGGCTCGAAGGATCGCTATTTCCAGGATGCGACCGAAGAACTGGAGAAGCTCGTGCCGGAAGGCGTCGAAGGGCGCGTGCCTTACAAGGGCTCGCTCGTGACGATCCTGCATCAGCTCGCCGGCGGTCTGCGCGCCGCGATGGGTTACACCGGCAGCCGCACGATCGAAGAGATGCGTACGCGACCGTCGTTCGTGCGCATCACCAATGCGGGCGTGCGCGAGAGCCACGTCCACGACGTGACGATCACCAAAGAGGCGCCGAACTACCGTGTCAGCTGAAATGGCCAATCGGCCTGCCGCTTCCGCGACCGCGCTACATTCACCGGACATCCACGCGCATCGGATCCTGATCCTCGACTTCGGCGCGCAGTACACGCAGCTGATCGCGCGGCGCGTGCGCGAAAGCGGCGTCTACTGCGAGATTCATCCTTGGGACATGAGTGATGCCGACGTCCGTGCGTTCGGCGCGCGCGGCGTCATTCTCTCCGGCGGCCCCGAATCGACGACGGAATCGCAGGCGCCCGTCGCGCCGCAGGCAGTCTTCGAGTTGGGCGTGCCGGTTCTCGGTATTTGCTACGGCATGCAGACGATGGCGATGCAGCTCGGCGGTCGCGTCACGCCCAGCACCGATCGTGAGTTCGGGTACGCGCAGGTGACGGCGTCGGCACCATGCCGATTGCTGGATGGCTTGCGCGATCACAGCGACGGTGAGGGCAGGGCGCTGTTCGACGTGTGGATGAGTCACGGCGATCGCGTCGATGCAGTGCCGCCTGGATTCGTCCCCGTTGGCTTCACGAACAACGTGCCGCTGGCCGCAATGGCTGACGAGTCGCGCCACTTCTACGGCGTGCAATTCCATCCTGAAGTCACGCACACGCTGCAGGGACTGAAGATCCTGGAGCGCTTCGTGCGCGAGATCTCCGGCTGCGAGGCGCGCTGGCAGTCCGGCAACATCATCACGGATTCCATCGCGCGCGTGCGCGAGATGGTCGGCCGCGACAAAGTGCTCCTCGGTCTGTCCGGTGGCGTCGATTCGTCCGTCGTCGGTGCGTTGCTGCATCGTGCGATCGGCGAACAACTCGTCTGCGTGTTCGTCGATCACGGACTGCTGCGCCTCGGCGAAGGCGACCAGGTGATGGAGACGTTCGCGAAGCACATGGGCGTGAAGGTGATCCGCGTCAACGCCGAAGCGCGCTTCCTCGATGCGCTGAAGGGCGAGGCCGATCCGGAGCGCAAGCGCAAGATCATCGGCCGCCTGTTCGTCGAGGTGTTCGAAGAGGAAGCTGCGAAGCTGCCGGGCATTCGCTGGCTCGCACAGGGCACGATCTATCCCGACGTCATCGAGTCGGCCGGCGCGAAGACGGGCAAGGCGCACGTCATCAAGAGCCATCACAACGTCGGCGGCCTGCCGGAGAAGATGAATCTGAAGCTGCTCGAGCCGCTGCGCGAGCTGTTCAAGGACGAAGTGCGCCGGCTCGGCGTCGAGCTCGGGCTGCCGCGCGAAATGGTTTACCGGCATCCGTTCCCGGGCCCGGGACTCGGCGTGCGCATCCTCGGCGAGGTGACGAAGCAGTACGCGGATCTGCTGCGCAAGGCCGATGACATTTATCTCGAAGAGCTGCGCAAGCACGATCTCTACGACCGCACGAGTCAGGCATTCGCGGTGTTCCTGCCGGTGCGCTCAGTCGCCGTGATGGGCGACGGGCGTCGCTACGATTACGTGATTGCGTTGCGTGCGGTCGAGACGATCGACTTCATGACCGCGCGCTGGTCGCGGCTGCCGTACGAGTTCCTGGAGCTGGTCTCCCGGCGCATCATCAACGAAGTGAACGGCATCTCGCGCGTCACCTACGACATTTCGAGCAAGCCGCCGGCGACGATCGAGTGGGAATAGCGGCGGTCGTCAGCGCAGCGGGATGTTCAGCCCGCGCTTGATCGGCTCGAAGATGAAGAGCGTTTCGTAGCGCTTCACGTTCGGGGCATCGAGCAACAGCTCGTCGATGACGGCGCGACAGCGTGGCATGCCATTGACGGCCACAATCACCAGGTAGTCCCACGCGCCGGCTAGGTCGTAGCACTGCTGCACTTCGGCCGCAGCGAGCAGACGCTGACGAAAGCTAGCGTGCAGCTTCTTCGTTTCGCGCTCCAGCGTCACGAGCACGCAGGCGAGCACCGTTCCTGCCACTACATCTGGATCGAGCACGGCAATCTGCTTGGCTATCACACCGCTCGATCGATATCGCGACAGGCGGCGTTGCACAGCGCTCGCCGACAGACCGACGAGGTCGCCCAGCTCGTAGAGCGGGCGGGCGGCATCGTTCTGCAGCAGGTCGAGGAGCTTGCGGTCGAGGTCGTCGAGCTGAGGGGCGGGTTTGCGCGGCACGCAATATTGTTGCGTCGGCACGCGCAAAGAATCAATCGCGTCGCGGCAGGGATTCGTAGACTCGTCGGCATGAAGCACCGCCTGTCGCTCCAGCACATCGTCGCCGCGTCGGAAGCCATCGATCCGGCCTTTCGCGACACTCCGCAGTACGAAGCCGAGACGCTGCAGGCGCAGCTCGGCTGCCGGCTCGTCGTGAAGGTCGAGACGGTCAACCCAATCCGCTCGTTCAAGGCGCGCGGGGCGCAGTTCCTCGTGTCGCAGATGTCAGGTTCGCCACATCTCGTTTGCGCCACGGCGGGCAACTTCGGCCAGGGCATGGCATACGCGGCCCGCAAGCGCGGCTGGCCGATCACGATCTTCGTCGGTGCACACGCGAATCCCATGAAGGTCGACCGCATGCGAGCGCTCGGCGCAAAGGTGCGTGAGGGCAGCGACGATCCCGATGAGTTGCATGCGCAGGCGGAAGCCTTCGCACGGGAGCATGGCGCGCAGCTGATTCAGGACGGGCGTGAAGCTGCGATCGCCGAAGGCGCAGGGACCATCGCAGTCGAGCTGTTGCGCTGGCCGAAGTGCTTCGACGACATCGTCGTACCGCTGGGCGACGGTGCGCTGCTCGGCGGCATGGCGCGCTGGGTCAAAGCGCAGTGCCCGACGACGCGGATGATCGGCGTGTGCGCGACCGCATCGCCTGCGATGGAGCTCTCGTGGCGCAGTAAGAAAGTAGTGAGCGCGCCTTGTGACGGCACGATCGCGGCAGGCATCGCTGTGGGCACGCCATTCGAAGAAGCGGTGAGCGATCTGACGGAGTTGATCGACGATGTACTGCTGGTGCCAGACAGCTCACTGATTGCAGCGATGCGCCTTGCGCACAAAGAGCTGGGCGTCGTACTGGAACCTGCCGGCGCCGCCGGTCTCGCCGCCGTGATGGATCATCGCGAGCAATTTCGCGGACGGCTCGTGGCAACCGTGCTGACCGGCGGCAACGTCAGCCCGAGCAATCTGCAAGAGTGGTTCGGGCAGTAGCCCTACAGGGCAGTGGCCTGAGCCGGCCACCATAAATGGCTCTTCTCGCTGTCGGACGGACGCGGCACCTTCTCTGCCCATGAAAACTCCCACCGTTGTGCTCGCCGTAGCACTCGCCACTCTCGCCATCGTCTTTCCTGCAAGCGCCGCGCAGGACAATCCGCAACGGATCGAGAGGGCCGACGTGAGCGGCTTACATGACTTCGACTTCCTCATCGGCGATTGGCGCGTGCAGCACCGGCGGCTCAAAGAGCGCCTGGCGAACAGTCACGAGTGGCAGGAGTTCGACGGGACCTGCAGCAACCGGTCGCTGATGAACGGCTGGGGCAACGTCGACGACAACGTGATCAACCTGCCGGGCGACAGCTATCGCGGCGTCGGCACGCGCGCCTACGACTCGAAGACGGGTTTGTGGGCGATCTGGTGGGTCGATTCGCGCATGCCGCACGCCGCGGTCGATCCGCCGGTCAGGGGCAAGTTCGCGAACGGCGTCGGCACGTTCTACGCAGACGACACGCTGCGCGGCAAGCCGATCCGCGTCCGCTTCACGTGGTCGAAGATCACGCCTAGCAGCGCGCACTGGGAGCAGGCGTTTTCGCCGGACGGCGGCAAGACCTGGGAAGTGAACTGGACGATGGAGTTCCGGCGCGTGTCGTGACCGCACAGCGCGATCGTGCGGCGTTACCATAGGAGACGATGACCAAGCACGCGCGTTCGGTATTCTCCGTCGACGTGACCGGCCTCGAAGCCGGTCAGGATCAACCGGCGTACATGCGGATTTGCGATCGCCTGCGCAGCGCGATCACGAGCGGAGCGCTGGCGCCTAACGCGCGACTGCCGTCGAGCCGGACGCTGGCCAAGGATCTCGGCGTCGCGCGTAATACTGTCGACTGGGCGCTGGGACAACTCGTCGCCGACGGCTACATCGTTCGTCGTCGCGGCGCCGGTACGTTCGTCGTGCCGCAACTCCCCGAGCGCGATGCGCCGCCACTCGCGCCGCCGCGTGCAATGAAATCGAAACCACGCGGCGCGCCGCTGCGGTTGTCGGAGCGAGCGGAGGCGCTGCGCAGCTACCCCGGTAACTATCAACCCGAGAACACCGCTCCGTTCAAGCCTTCGCTGCCGCCCGGAGATCTCTTCCCGCGCAAGGTGTGGAATCGTCTGCTGAGCCGCGAGGCTGGGCGTGCCGGCAACGAATACTGGGGATACGGCGCAAGCAACGGCTTGCCGGAGCTGCGCGAAGCAATTGCCGAGCACGCTGCGGCGATGCGCGCGACGCGTTGTTCGCCCGATCAGATAATCGTCGTGACGAGCACGCAGCAAGCCGTCGAGCTCGCCGGCAAAGTTCTCGCGGATCCAGGCGATCGCGCGTGGGCAGAGATGCCCGGATATCAACCGGTGCAGCACTGTCTGCGCGCAGCCGGTTTGCGCATCGTGCATGTGCCGGTGGACGAGCAGGGGCTCGACGTCAACGCCGGCCGGCTCCTCGAACCGCAAGCGCGGATCGCGTATGTCACGCCTGCGCATCAATATCCGCTCGGGTATGAGATGTCGCTCGAGCGCAGGAAGGCGCTGCTCGACTGGGCAGGGGAGCAGGAGGCGTACGTTCTCGAAGACGACTACGACGGCGACTACCGCTACGAAGGGCGGCCGATCGCGTCGCTGCAGGGCATGGACCCGAACGGTCGCGTCATCTACATCGGCAGCTTCAACAAGATCCTGTTTCCAGGGCTGCGCATCGCCTACGCGATCGTGCCCGAAGCGCTGGTCGGCGCCTTCATCGACGCAAAGCACGTAGCTGATGGCCACACCGCACTTCTGACACAAGGCGTGCTCGCGGCATTCATTCGCGACGGGCACTTGGCGCGACACATCCGCAAAACGCGGACGATCTACGACGAGCGGCGCAGGGCGTTTCTCGAAGAAGCAAAAATCCTGGACGATTTCCTCGACTTCGGTCCGGCCCGCGGCGGTATGCACGTGACAGCCACCTTCAAGAACGATCGCACGCTGAGGCTCGACGATCGCGCGGTCGCTGCCGAATGTGCGCGTTCGGGGATAGAAGTGCATCCGCTTTCCAAGTACGGTGCGACCGGTCGCGGCGGACTCGTGTTCGGCTTCGCGGTCGCGTCGCGTGCGGCGGCGAGGTCGGGTTTGCGGATCGTGCGGCGTGCGATCGTTTCCATTGGCGGTTTGGATTCATGAGCGATTCGATATTCATGGCACGGGCGCTGGAGCTGGCGCGCGAAGCGGAGCGGGCAGGCGAGGTGCCGGTCGGCGCGGTCATCGTCAAGGATAGCGCGATCGTCGGCGAAGGCTGGAACCGGCCGATCAGCACCAACGATCCGACGGCGCACGCCGAGATCGTTGCGATGCGCGCGGCGGCTCAGAAACTGAGCACCTATCGACTGCTCGACACGACGCTATACGTCACGCTGGAACCCTGTCCGATGTGCGCCGGCGCGATGGTGCACGCACGAGTGAAGCGCCTGGTATACGCGGCGACGGATCCCCGCGCCGGCGCGGCGGGTACGATTTTCAACATCGTCCAGCATCCGTCGTTGAATCACCGCGTCGAACTCGAAGCAGGCTTGATGAGCGAGGAGTGCGCAACGCTGCTGCGTACCTTTTTCCAAGGCCGCCGCTAGGGTTGGCTCATCGCTCACTGCCAGAATGGTTCTAGGAAAGAACCGCGCCGCCTCGCATAGTCATCGCGAAGGAGACAGCGATGCAGGCACTCAAGATCATGCTGGTTCTGGCTCTGTTGCCCGTATTCGCGCACGGCGCGGAGACACCGGCGCAGCGCGACGGCC
>CADEEJ010000305.1 GCA_902826315.1 uncultured Steroidobacter sp. | reverse complement strand
GTAGTCGTCGGCGCCGGCCTGCAGGCCTTCGACCTTGTCCTGCCAGCGATCGCGCGCGGTCAGGATCAGCACCGGATAGGACTTGCCCTCGGCACGCAGCTTCTTGATGAGCTCCATGCCGTTGAGCTTCGGCAGGCCGAGGTCGACGATCGCGAGATCGAGGGCGTACTCGCGGCCGCAGTACAGGCCTTCCTCGCCGTCCGCGGCAGCATCGACGTTGAAGCCTTGCTGCTGCAGTTGTTCGACGATGGAATCGCGCAGGGGTTTTTCGTCTTCGACGATCAGCACGCGCATGGGATCAGTGCATCGCTCCGGATTCTGCGTCCACCCGCACCGTCCAGACCTTGCCCTCGGCACTGAGCAGACGGATCTGGTGCACCCGCTTGTCGCCGTTCTGGACTGTCTCGGCCCTCACGGCCTTGGCCCGGAAGCGCCGCTGAGCCATCTCCACGGCCTGGTCGAGCGAGACGCCGACCGGCTCGATTCGCGGCTCGTGCCGCTGGCGGCGATCGATCAGGTCCTGGCTCTGAGCGGCCAACGGCGCGGTCGCCGCGAGCAACGAAAGCAGGGCCCATACGAGATGCCGGCCAGTGCGCATGAACTGTAGTGTACGTGCGGCGGGACGTTGATTCACGCCCCGCCGCGCATCCTCAAATAAGTCGGATTTCTACTTTCACTCGGCGGGCGCGACGGCAACCCGCACCTTGATCCGCTCGCCCGGGTCGTAGGGCATGCGAGTCGTGTATTCGCGGCCGTTGTACTCGTAGGTCACGCGGTACCCGTCGATCCGCTCCTCGTACTCGTGGTCGTAGCGAACATCGCAACGCTGCACGACTTCCTCGCGCGTCTCGGAGCTGTAGCGGCGGTTGGCGCTGTCATAACCCACGCCGGCGCCGATCATCGCACCCGCAACCGTCGCGGCGTCACGGCCGCGGCCGCTGCCGAACTGGTGGCCGATCACGCCGCCGATGATGCCGCCGAGCAGCGTGCGTCCGCCGATGTTCGGATCGGAGACGTGCCCACGAGACTCGACCTGGCGCACGTCGTCATAGCACTCCCGGCGCGGCGTCTCGATGCGCACCTGGCGCACGATCGGCTCCACGCGGGTGACGGGCGCGTAGTCGTATTCAGCGGAACGGTTGTGGCGGGAATTCGACCAGGGCGGCGGCGACGCCAGTGCGACGCTCGTCACACCGAACACACCGGCCAGCACCAGCAAACCACGAGCCTTACGCATCTGTGTCTCCATTAACCCGGCAGGATGTACGCCGAGCCTGGGGGACACGGTAGGCGCCGGGGAATGAATGAACCCTGAACCCGTAGAAAATGAAGGAGATAGCTACGCCTCGCAGGCTAGCCGCCATCCGCCAGCCGTTGCTTCCCTTCGTCCCACAGCTTGTCCATTTCCTCCAGCGTCGCCTCGCTGGCGCTGCGTCCCTGCTCGTGCAGACGCTGCTCGACGTAGCCGAAGCGGCGCTCGAACTTCGTGTTGGCGCCGCGCAATGCCGTTTCGGGATCCACGCCGAGATAGCGGCAGACGTTGACGATGCAGAACAGCACGTCGCCGAGCTCGTCGGTGATCTCTGCCGGGCTTGCCTGCTCGCCCAGGCCCTGCCGCAGCTCGCCCAACTCCTCGTCGAGCTTATCGAGCGCGCCGGACACGTTCGGCCATTCGAAGCCGACCTGTGCAGCGCGCTTGCCGAGCTTGTTGGCGCGCGTCAATGCCGGCAAGGCAAGCGGCACGTCCGCGAGGATGCTCTTGCCGGAGCGCGCACGCTCCAGCCGTTTTTGCTCTTCCCAGGCGACGGTCTGTGCCGCGGCGCTGCCGATCTGTGCGTCGCCGAAGACGTGCGGATGACGCCGCTCCATCTTGTCGCAGATCGCCGCGACGACGTCGTCGAACGCGAACGATCCTTGCTCACGCGCCATCTGCGAGTGAAACACGACCTGGAACAACAGATCGCCGAGCTCATCGCGCAGCGCCGGATAGTCTTCGCGCTCGATCGCGTCGGCGACCTCATATGCTTCTTCGATCGTATACGGCGCGATCGTGCCGAACGTCTGTTCCAGATCCCAAGGGCAGCCGCGCTGCGGATCGCGCAAGCGCGCCATGATCTGCAATAGCCGGTCGATGGAAGCCATGGTCACTCGCTGAGCAGACGGTAAAGGGACATCAGCATTCCCGCGGTCGCGCCCCAGATGTGGTGCTCGCCGTAGGGAATGTCGTACACGCGCACCTTCGTCGTGCCGAGCATGCGCTCGCGCGCTTGGTGGTTGGCGGTGTCGAGGATGTGCAGCAGCGGCACTTCGAACGTCGAGTCGACTTCGCTGCGGTCGAGCTGCAGCGCGAACCCCGGCTGCACGAAGCCAACGACTGGCGTCACCCAATAGCCCGTCAGCACCAGATGCGGTTCGAGGTAACCGGTGAACGTCACGCGCTGGCGCGACAGGCCGATCTCCTCCTCGGTCTCGCGCAGCGCCGCTGCCAGCGGACCTTCGTCGGTGTTCTCGATGCGCCCGCCGGGAAAGCTGATCTGGCCGGCGTGATTCTTCAGATGCGTGGCGCGCTGCGTGAGCAGTACGGTCAGGCCATCCTCGCGATCGACTATCGGCACGAGCACTGCCGCGGCAGCAGGCGCAGTCGGAAAATACTGGCGAACCGCGGCGTCGACTTCCGCCGAAAACCCCGCAGGCACCGCCGAGCTCGCGTCCATGGCGGGACGGGAATCTTTCAGCCGCTGCTCGATCAGTCGCCGCAACTCGTGCCGATTGCCCGCCGCTATCGTCACCTTCAACCGCCGCCGTCGACTTTGCCGCCGCCGCGCGTCAGCGCACGCGGATCGAGCAGCCGCGCCAGCTCTTCGGGAGCCATCTGCGTCTGCTCGGCCACGACTTCGCGGATCGGCCGCCCTTGCTCGTAAGCCAGCTTCGCGAGCTTCGCGCCCTGCTCGTAGCCGAGCACCGAGTTCAGCGCCGTGATGAGAATCGGATTGCGCTCCAGCGCTGCCGCGACCCGGGCTTCGTTGACCTTGAAGCTGGCGATCGAGGAATCGGCGAGAGCCCGCGCCGCATTCGCCAGCAGATCGATACTCTGCAGCAGGTTGTAAGCGATCACGGGCAGCATGACGTTGAGCTGGAAGTTGCCCGACTGCCCGGCGATCGCGATCGTCGCGTCGTTACCCATCACCTGTGCACACACCATCGCGACGGCTTCCGGAATGACCGGATTCACCTTGCCCGGCATGATGCTGCTGCCCGGCTGCAGCGCTGGCAGCTGAACCTCGCCGATGCCAGCGAGCGGCCCGCTGTTCATCCAGCGCAAGTCGTTGGAGATCTTTATCAGCGCCACTGCGAGCGTACGCAGCTGGCCGGACAGCTCGACCGCCGAGTCCTGCGAAGAGAGCGCTTCGAAATAGTTGCTGGACGGTCGCAGCTCGAGGCCGCACTTCACCGAGAGATAGCGCGTCGCGCGCGCCGCAAAGCGCGGATGTGCGTTGATGCCAGTACCGACTGCTGTGCCGCCGAGCGCGAGTGCCTGCAGTCGCGTGCGGCACTCCATGATGCGCGCACTCGCGTGATCGACCTGCACGTGCCAGCCGCTCATCTCCTGACCGAAGGTCAATGGCATCGCATCCATCAGGTGCGTGCGGCCGGTCTTGACGATGTCGCCGATGTCGCCGATGCGGCGGCTGATCACCGCGCCGAGGTACGCGAGCGCGGGCAACAGATGCTGCTCGATCGACAGCAGCGCGCTGAGGTGAATCGCAGTGGGGATCACGTCGTTCGAGCTCTGGCTCATGTTGACGTGATCGTTGGGATGCACGGCGATGCCGGCGTAGCGGCTGGCGAGGTGCGCGATCACCTCGTTGGCATTCATGTTGGTGCTGGTGCCGGAGCCGGTCTGGAAGACGTCGATCGGGAAGTGCGCGTCGTGACGGCCCTCCGCTACTTCCAGCGCCGCCTTCTGGATGGCCGCTGCGCGCTTGGCGTCGAGGCCGTCGAGGTCGAGGTTGGTCGTCGCCGCCGCCCATTTGACGAGGCCGAGCGCGCGAATGAACTCGCGCGGCAACCGCAGACCGCTGATCTGGAAATTCTCGACGGCGCGCTGCGTCTGCGCACCCCACAATGCATCGGCCGGCACCTGCAGCTCGCCGAGGCTGTCACGCTCCGTCCGGAAACCCTCGTTCGCCACTCGAACCTCATGCAAGAAAGCGCTTGATTCTCCGGTACTATAGTACCTCGCGGCCGCAGCCCGACCTACGAAACCATGAACAACAGCGCGCTCAACGCCATCTCCCCGATCGACGGCCGCTACGCCGACAAGGCCGCAGAGTTGCGGCCGCTCTTCAGCGAGCGCGGCTTGATCCGCCAGCGGGTGCGCGTCGAAGCGCTGTGGCTCAAGGCGCTGGCCGCAGAGCCGGGCATCGTCGAGCTGCGCGGACTGCCGGCCGCTGCTCTCACGGCTCTGGATGCGCTGGCCTCCGAGCTGACCGAGGCCGAGGCCGCCGAGGTCAAGCGCATCGAGCGCGAGACCAATCACGACGTGAAGGCCGTCGAGTACTTCGTCAAGGCCCGGCTCGACTCCGTGCCGGCCTGGCGCTCGCGGCGCGAGTTCGTGCACTTCGCGTGCACGTCCGAGGACATCAACAACCTGAGCTATGCCTTGATGCTGCGCGAGGCGCGCGATCAGGTGCTGCTGCAGCGGCTCGACACGCTCATCGGTCGATTGCGCACGCTCGCGCATGCGAACGCCGCCGTCCCGATGATGGCCCGCACGCATGGCCAGCCGGCAACGCCGACCACACTCGGCAAAGAGATTGCGAATTTCGTCTACCGCCTCGCCGAGCAGCGCACGCGCTTCGCGGCCGTGGCGATCGCCGGCAAGATCAATGGCGCCGTCGGCAACTTCAATGCGCACCTCAGCGCCTATCCGCAGGTTGACTGGCCCGCGCTCGCCAAGCGCTTCGTCGAATCGCTCGGGCTGGTCTGGAATCCGTACACGACGCAGATCGAGCCGCACGACTGGATGGCCGAATACTTCGATGCGCTGGCGCGGTTGAACACCGTGCTGATCGACCTGTGCCGCGACATGTGGGGCTACATCTCGATCGGCTACTTCCGGCAGCGTGCCGTCGCGGGCGAAGTCGGCTCGTCGACGATGCCGCACAAGGTGAATCCCATCGACTTCGAGAACGCCGAAGGCAACCTCGGCCTGTCGAACGCCCTGCTGCGCTTCCTCGCCGACAAGCTGCCCGTCTCGCGCTGGCAGCGCGACCTCACTGACTCGACCGTGCTGCGCAACGTCGGCGTGGCAGTCAGCCACGCGCTGATTTCCTGGCGCTCGATCGAGCGCGGCCTGGAACGAGTCGAGGTCGATGCCAAGCAGCTCGCTGCCGATCTGGACGACAACTGGGAGCTGCTGGCGGAACCGATCCAGACCGTCATGCGTCGATTCGGCGTGGAGAACGCGTACGAACAGCTGAAATCGCTGACTCGCGGGCAACGGGTCGATGCCGAGTCCCTGCGGCGCTTCATCTCCGGCCTGGCGATTCCTGAAGAGGCCCGGCGCGCGCTCCTGGAGCTTTCACCGCAGCGGTACACCGGCTGCGCGGAGGAGCTGGCGCGAAAGGTCTGAGCGAAATTCCTTGATAACTGTCACAAATGCCGGCGAATCAGCCGGTTAAACTCTCTTCATGGTCCTCCGTCCCGATCTCACCGTCGCCGCCATCGTGGAACGCGACGGGCAGTTCCTGCTCGTCGAAGAGCGGGTCGCCAACCGCATGGTGTTCAACCAGCCGGCCGGCCACGTGGAAAAGGGCGAGCAGTTCGTGGACGCGGTGATCCGCGAGACGCTGGAAGAGACCGCCTGGACCTTTCACCCCGAAGCGCTGGTCGGCGTGTACTTCTGGGAGCAGCCGGACCAGCCGAGGAGCTTCCTGCGCGCGGCGTTCTGCGGCCGGGTCAGCGGTCACGACCCGTCGCGTCGGCTCGACCGTGGCATCGAGCGCGCCGTATGGATGACACGTGAGCAGATCGTTACCCGCTCGGCGCGCCTGCGCAGCCCGATGGTGCTCGGCTGCATCGACGACTATCTGGATGGTGTCCGCTACCCGCTCGACGTCATCAAGCATGTCATCAAGGACCCCAGCAAGCTCAGCGCGGCCGACCTCCGCTCCCGCGCGATCGATCATCCAGCGCTGAACCACGTGATCTAGAAGCGGATACGATCCGCTTCCCATGCCCTCGTCCCCGGTAATCGTCGGAATGTCCGGCGGCGTCGACTCGTCGGTCGCCGCGTGGCTGCTAT
>CADEEJ010000304.1 GCA_902826315.1 uncultured Steroidobacter sp. | reverse complement strand
CATCCGACGAACATCGACTTCCTGCTGCGCCAGTGGCGAGCAACCGCTGCCAGCGACGAGCCCGATCTGCATTCGCTGTACATGGCGACGCTGACGCTGCAACGCATGGCGGAAGGCGGCATCTACGACCACCTGGGCGGCGGCTTCGCGCGCTACTCGGTCGACCAGTACTGGATGATCCCGCACTTCGAGAAGATGCTGTACGACAACGGCCAGCTGCTGCGCATCTACGCAAACGCAGCGCTCGCGACCGGCGAAGAGCTGTTCAAGCGCGTCGCCGCCGAAACCGCGGACTGGATGATGCGCGACATGCAGGCGCCATCCGGCGGCTACTGGTCGACGCTCGATGCGGACTCGGAAGGCCACGAGGGCAAGTTCTACGTCTGGGATGCCGCGGAGGTGCGCGCATTGCTGCCAGCCACCGTCTACGAAGCGTTCGCACGCCGCTTCGGGCTCGACGGCGAGCCGAACTTCGAAGGTAGCTGGCACCTGCACGCCTATCGCCCGGAAGAGGAAATCGCCGCCGAGCTCGGGATCGACCCGGCGGAGCTGCGGCGGCGCCTGACCGAAGCGCGACAGATCCTGCTCGCAAAGCGCAACGCTCGCATCTGGCCGGGGCGCGACGAGAAGATCCTCACGTCGTGGAACGGCTTGGCAATCGCCGGCATGGCCGTCGCCTCGCGCGTGCTCGGCCGCCCCGACCTCGCCGAGTCTGCGACACGCGCGGTCGACTTCATCCGCGAGCAGATGTTTCGCAACGGCCGCCTGCTCGCTGTCCACAAAGATGGCCAGTCGCGCTTCGCCGCCTACTTGGACGACTACGCCTTCCTGCTCGACGCCTTGATCGAGCTGCTGCAGACACGCTGGCGCAGCGCGGACTTGCAGTTCGCAACAGCGCTCGCCGACGCCCTGCTCCGGCATTTTGGCGACGCCGAGCACGGCGGCTTCTACTTCACGGCGGACGATCACGAACAGCTGATGCATCGCTCGAAGTCGTTCGGCGACGAGGCAGTGCCGGCCGGCAATGGGATTGCGGCACAGGCATTGACGCGTCTTGGCTTGCTGCTCGGTGAGCCACGATATCTCGACGCGGCCGCGCGAACGCTGCGGTCAGCATGGGCGCCGGTGCAGCACTACCCGCACGCACATGCGTCGATGCTCGTGGCGCTTGCCGAGCACCTCGACCCCCCGGAGCAAGTGATCATCCGCGGATCGCGGGATGAGGCTGCACGCTGGCGCGACGCGCTGACGAAGAAGTACTCGCCGATGCGCCAGGTGTTTGCAATCGAGGCGGATGCGCCAGCGCTGCCGGAATCGCTCGCGGCGAAGCGGGCGGTCGATACGACGGTCGCGTACGTGTGCAGAGGCACGACGTGCTCGGAGCCGATACGGGCGCTGGCGCCTTTGCTGGCGCTGTCCGGCTGAGCTATTTCTCGTCTTTTTGCTTCTTGCGCGCCTGCTTCATGTGGCGCGAGCGCTCGATGCCGGCCAGCTGCTTGACCTTCGCGGCCTCGATCGCCGCTGCCAGCGCCTGCTCGCCCCAATGCTTGAGCTGCGCCGGATCGTCGACGATCTCGGCCGGCACCTGGTGGTGATCGGTGGTGAGATCGAAGGCGTTCGGGTACGGCTTGAACTGCGGCATGCCGCGCTCCTGATACGAGCGCAGGTTGCTGGTGTCCGTATGCAGGTAGAGCTTGTCGTCCATGACGATGCCCAGCAGCCGCTCATCGACGAAAATCCCGATGCCGCCGAAAATCGACTTGGTCGAGAGGCGCCCGAGAAACGCGAGCTGCTCCTCGACGTAACTGGCGAGTTCGGACTTGACCCGCATGGCGAGCGACTCGCTTCTTCCTGAATTGGCTGCTTGGCGGAAATCGAACGACCCGATTCGGCCGGGCTCGCGCCCGGCGCCGGGGAGTTTACGTCAGTCGCGCGCGGATCGCATCGCGCAGCGGCCCATGCAGCTGCAGATCGAAGCGCGGCGCCTGCGACCAATCGTAGGCCCATGGATTGTCGGTGCGCATCGCTTCGGGCTCATCGGCGTAGCGCGGATGGACGTGTGCGTGCAGCGCCGGCTCCAGGTTGCCGAAGATGGCGTAGTTGATGCGCAACGCCCCGGTCGCCGCAAGCACGGCATCGCCCAGGCGGCCAAGGTCCGCCAGGAAGCGGTTACGCTCGGCCGCAGTGAGTGCGTTGAGATGCGGCACGACCGGGTCGGGCAGCAACAGGCTGTATCCCGTCAGCACCTGGCGCTGACCGAGGACTGCCCATCCCGACGGCAGCCGCGCGATGACTGCCGGCTCGGTACCGGCGCGACAGGCTTCGACCTGGCGATGAATTGCAGTACTGACCATCCCGGCCCTTCACTTCCTGAATACGAAATACACCGCCGCCAGTATGCACAACGCGGCCCACAGGTAGTCGAGCTTGAGCGGCTGCTTCATGTAGAGCAGCACGAACGGCACGAACACGCTCAGCGTGATCACTTCCTGCAGGATCTTCAGCTGCGGCAGCGTCATGACCGTGTAGCCGACGCGGTTGGCGGGCACCTGCAGCAGGTACTCGAACAGCGCAATGCCCCAGCTCACCAGCGCCGCCACCACCCAGGGCTTCTGGTTGAGAGTCTTGAGATGCGCGTACCAGGCGAAGGTCATGAAGACATTCGACAGCGTGAGCAGGACGACAGTCCGCACGATCGGATTCATCACGGCACCTCGATTCGTCGAAGTCGCGCGGGACGCTCGCCGCGCTCCAGCTGCAGCACGAAATCGAAAGCGTCGACCTGCGTGCACAGCTCGAAATCGCGCTCCGGCGCCCAATCGCACGCCGGGTCGAAGAACATAGCCGCGCTGTCGGCGCCTCGCAGTCGCTGCGGCACGTCGGCGACCGACGGCACCTCGCCAACCAGGCGCTGCTGCAGAAGCAGTGCACAGAGATCATCTTCGGCACACCGTTGCTGTGCCTGCTTCCCCATGCGGACCAGCGTGACGACTGCAGGCGCCCTCGACCGGATGTAGCGCACGATGGCGCCGGCATTGACGAGCGCGCCGGTGACGACCTCGTCCGCGCCACCGGCCGCAGCGAGGCCCTGGGTTCCCGAGTGCGTGGTGTGAATGAGCGTCCGGCCGCTGAGGTCGAACCGCTCCAGATCGGCGGGTGAGTTGCCGGAGTCGAAACCCGGCAGCGGACGCGCATGACGCTCGCCGATCAGCAGCCAGTCAGGATGGAGACGCTTGAGCTCGCGCGCCTCGTCGACGTCCGCTACGGGAACGATGGCGCGCACGCCGCGAGCGAACGCATGAGCCGCGAGGGAAAAAGCGCGGAAGACGTCGATGACTACCGTTAGTCCGCGGGCGCTCTGCGCGCCCGCCACGAAGTCGACCGTGCGCAGCTCAGCCGGCCGCCACCCGCTTGGCACGCTGCAGCCTCACGACGCGCTTGGCATCCACGGGCTGCTCGTTCATCACGACAACCTTGGCGCGCTTGAAGAAGTTGAAGTCCGTCGCGCTCGCCCAGGTGTAGGCACCCATCATGCGGCCCACGACCAGGTCGCCGACTTCCAGCTCCGGCAGCGCGATGCTGTCGTCGATGACGTCGATCGAGTCGCAGGTCGGGCCGGCGAGCACGCTCTCGAACAGCTCCCCGCCGTCGCGTAGCGCGGCGACCGGGTACTTGGCGTGATCGAACAGCTGACCGCTGTACGAGCCGTACAGGCCGTCGTCGAGGTAGTACCACCAGCGGCCGTCGCGCTTGGCCTTGCCCATCACCGTGCTCACGGCGATGGCAGCCGGCGCGGCGATGAAACGGCCAGGCTCGGCGATGACGCGCACGTGCTTCGGCAGCTTCGTCAGCGCCGCGCGGATGGGCGCGCAGAACTCGTCGATCGGCATCACAGCGTCGGTGTAAGGCACCGGGAAACCGCCGCCGATGTCGAGCACGTCCAGCGAAGGCAGGCCGGCCAGCAGCGCCTCGGCAACGAGGTTCGTGCAGGCCTGGATCGCCTCGATGTACTTGGAAGGATCGGTCGCCTGCGAGCCGACATGGAACGACAGGCCGCGCACGCGCACGCCGAGGCGGCGCGCCATTTCGATCAGGCCGAGCACCGCGCCCGGCTCGCAGCCGAACTTCTTCGACAGGTCGCAGACCGCCGTCGGGCTGCGGAAACAGACGCGGATGAGCAGCTCGGCACGCTTGCGATAGCGCACGAATTTGCGGATCTCGTCCGGGTTGTCGACGACGAACGTCGTGACGCCGAAGCGCAGCGCGTCGCGAATGTCGCTGTCGCGCTTGATCGGGTGCGTGTGGATGCAGCGCTCCGGCGCAATGCCCTGCGCCTTGACCAGCTCGACCTCACCGGTCGTCGCCAGGTCGAAGAAGGCGCCTTCGTCGCGCAGGGTCGCGACGACCGATGCGTGCGGCAGCGGCTTGAGCGCGTAGTGCAGGTCGACGCCCGGCAGAGCTGCGCGCAAGGCGTGGTACTGGCGGCGGACCTGTTCGCAGTCGACGACCAGCAGCGGCGAGCCGAAACGGGCTGCCAGCCGGCGGATCTCAGCTTCCGTCAGCGTCGTCGAATCGAAGGAATGGGCGGGAGAAACAGCTAGGGACTGCTTGGCTGCGCGTGGCAACACCGTTCGGGCACCTCATGAAGCAAAAAAGCTGCGGGACTCACTTAACCAACCAACGAGAGCTTCGAACGTCCGAACCTCTCAAAAGTTCTGGTCGAGCGGCACCTGCAGCTATTCGCATCGGGGTGCTCTCTTACACAGTCGCGCGCAATGTAACAAAAACGCGCAGCGATGCAAGAAGCAGCGCACGCTTTGTCAGCTCGCGCACGCGACGTCGATCACATTTCGCGCGCGCACGTCTGATCTTTTTCGTCGAAAGCGGCCGAGGCCCTTTCGACAACGCACGGCAAGAGGCGCGACTCTTGCCGTGCTAAATTTCGCGGATGACAGCCGTTCCGTCATCGCCCGACGCGCGCCAGGAGCTCGAAGCGCTGCTTCGCAGCCGCGTGCCGCTGGTGGTGATCGAGACGCGCGACGAGCCGCGAGCGCTGGAGTTGCTCGCCTCGCTGGCGCCGCGTCTCGCCGCCGCGCACACGCCGGTGTTCCAGTGGACCATCACCGACGGCTTGCGGCGCCTGGACGTAAATCTGGGCGGCGCGCAGCAACACAATGCCGAGCCGGCTGCGGTGCTGAAGTCGATCCGCGCCACGAACGTCGGCGGCATCTACATCCTGCTCGACTTCCATCCCTTCCTCGCCGACCCGGTGCACGTGCGGCTGATGAAGGACGTCTGCCAGGACTATGACCGCAAGGCGCGCACGATCGTCCTGATCAGCCACGAGGTGGCGCTGCCGCGCGAGCTGGAGCATCTCGCCGCGCGCTTCCGGCTGGCGTTTCCGGACCGCGTCGAGCGCCGGGGGATCATCGAGAAAGTCGCCAGCGACTGGTCGCGCACGAACGGCGGCAAGGTCACCACCGACCGCAAATCGCTGGAGCTGCTGATCGAGAACCTCAGCGGCCTGTCGGTCGGCGACACCGAGCGGCTGGCCCGCAAGGCGATCTTCGACGACGGCGCGCTCATGCCGAGCGACCTGCCGGCGGTGATGCAGGCCAAGTACGAATTGCTCAATCGCAGCGGCGTGCTCAGCTTCGAGTACGACACCGCGCAGTTCGCCGACCTGGGCGGCATGCTGCACCTGAAGAACTGGCTGAAGCTGCGCAAGCCGGCGTTCGACGGCTCCGCGCCGCAGCTGGAGCCGCCGAAGGGCGTGCTGCTGCTCGGCGTGCAGGGCTGTGGCAAGAGCGTCGCGGCGCGCGCCGCAGCCGGCATCTACGGCGTGCCGCTGCTGCGGCTGGACTTCGGCGCGATCCACAACAAGTACATCGGCGAGTCGGAGCGCAACCTGCGCGAGACGCTGGCAACCGCCGGCGTGATGGCGCCGTGCGTGCTGTGGATCGACGAAATCGAGAAAGGCCTCGCGACCGGCGACAGCGACGGCGGCGTTTCACGCCGGGTGCTCGGCGCCTTCCTGACGTGGCTCGCCGAGCGCAAAGCAAAGGTCTTCGTCGTCGCGACGGCCAACGACATCACGGCGCTGCCGCCGGAGCTGATCCGCAAGGGCCGGTTCGACGAGATCTTCTTCGTCGATCTGCCGGACACGGCGGTCCGCGGCGAGATCCTGCGCATCCACAGCCGCAAGCGTCAGCTGCAACTCGGCGACGCCGAAGTGACGCAGCTCGCGGCGCTGTGCGACGGATTCTCGGGAGCGGAGATCGAACAGGCGGTCGTGTCAGCCGTCTATGC
>CADEEJ010000303.1 GCA_902826315.1 uncultured Steroidobacter sp. | reverse complement strand
TACCGGGCGCCCCAGAACATCTCCTGCACCGGCAGGATGGACTGCGCTCCAGCGGCGATCGCGCGTGCCCACCACGCATCGATGTCGGTGACCTGCAGCATCAAGTCGAATGCTTGCGGACGCTCCGACGCGTAACCGTGCTCCGGGTACGCGTCGCTCAACATCAGCGAGCCGCCGTTGACGTAGAGATGTATGTGCATGGTCCGACCCTGGTCGTCGACCGGTTGCCGGGCGACTTCGGTGGCACCGAACGCACGTTGATAGAACTCGGCTGCTTTACTTGCGCCATCGACCTGCAGGTACGCGACGACTCCACCGCGCACTTCCGGCTGCACCTGCTGGTTCGGGCAATTCACTTCGGCATTCATGGAACATCCTCCGGCATGGGTCCGACCTTCGGCCCTTCGGCTCAAGGACGACCCGGACCGGCCGCTGCCGACAGCGCCGAGCGGCGACTTGCGTGCCTGCAGTTGCTTGGAGGTTCAGTGCCGGCCGACACTGAGCTGCAGCACGACCGCGCCGATCGCGATCACCGCGATCAGGACGAACAGCACGCCGGAAATCCAGTGCCCGCGGCGGGGTTTTTGCTCGTTCATGCGCGAATCATAGCGGATCGTGCTCTGCGCGCCGCGCCAGGATCGCTTCCCAGTTCAGGATCGCATTCCACAGCAGGCGCTGATCGCCGCGGTTCAGGTCGCGATGCAGTGGGTTGAAGTTGAACGATACGACTCGCCCGCGTCCGACCTGCATATCCAGAATCGCCGGACGGCCGATCAGGTTCGATTCGCCCCAGACCTGGCCGCTGACGAGGAACGGCCGGTCGGTGCCCGTGTCGCCCCATTGCATGACGACACTGCCCGGATCGGACGGGCCGTCGAGACAAGTCGTGCAGAACGCCATGCGTAGCCAACGACGCGGGACTGCGTAGAGCGGATAGTTTTGTCGGAACACGTAGGTGTGCGCAGGATATCCGTATGCGATCGGATGATCCGGCTGCGCGAACGAAACGCGGACATGCGAGCCCGGCGTGCGTGTGACGGATTCGACCGCTGCCTGTGCGGATTCGGCACCGCCGCTGCCGGCGCTGCGTGGCGTGCCGCCGGAATCGCGTCGAACGCCGCGCACGATGCCGCCTTCGAGCGCGAGCATCGTGCCGCTGCCGAGCGTGACGAGTACGCCACCGCTCTCGATGAATTTCTGAAGCTGCGCGAGTCCTTCCCAACCGACGCCGCCGGTGATGTCGTCGGACGCTGCGGGCGTGCCGTGACTCGGCGTCTGCTTCGTCTTCTTGAACGGCATCGGCCCCCAGGCTTTCGGCAAGCCGTGGATCTGCTCGGCGAGCTCGAGGTCGACATGGCCATATAGCAGCACGTCGTACTTCGCGCGCAAGTTGCCCGCGCGAACGTCCTCGTCGCGCACGTATGCGTACGGGATGTTGCGCTCGTCGAGCGTGTGGCGCAGCCAGCCGATGCTGTCGGTGTCGGCCCACGGCACCCACACGCCGAGTCGTGGAGCTTTCGCTGCATGACGCGCGACGTCGGGAGCCGCCGCGACCGAGTCGAAGTCGAGCGCGAGACGTGCGGTCAGATCCTGCAGCGTTGCGTTCAATCCGGATTGAGCCGGCACGAGCCACGAGCCTGCTGGATATTCCGCCTCGCCGATCTTGAAGGGCAGCTCGGCGATTTCAATCTTGAACTTGGCCAGTCGATAGCGCGCTTCGAGCAGGCCTTCCTGCCCGGTGTCTTTGAGCACGAACGTCGGGCCGTCGCCCGCGATCTTGCCGTGCGGCTGCGGCGCTTCAGTCACTGCGACCGCGCCGACGCTCTTGATCGCAGGATCTGCAATCGCAATTGCTTCGACGTGGTAGTGCGCTGGCAGTTGCCACGACACGTCGTCGTACGGCTCGCCGCCGTTCTGCGGAAACTCCTGCGGCGCCAGCAGATCGACTGCGTAGTTGCGATACGGCTGATCGAGCCGCACCAGGTACGTACCGACGCCGAACGTGCCTTCCTTCACGTTGAACGCGGCGTTGGAGCGATGCACTTCGATATGTTGCGATTGCAGGCGCGCGATCAGCTGCGCGACGCGTCTCGGATCGCCTTGATCCTGCGGAATCGCGAAGGCGTACGGCGGCTCGTCGACGCCTTTGCGCCACGAGTTCAGGCTCTTGCGGTAAAAGCTGCGCAGCAGCAGCTTCGATTGCGTCGCCGCCAGGTCGAGAGCAGCGAGCGCGGCGGTCTCGTTGTAGTTCACGTTGTCGCGAGCCGACCACAGAAACGGCGTCGACGGCGGTGGCTGCACGCGATCCCACTCGCTGGAATTCGAGTGCGAGACGCCGGGCAGGCCGAACGAGGTGAGCGTCTGTACTTCGTGGAAGCTCAGTGCCTGGAACTCGGTGAAGGTGATCGGATCGATGTTCGGGTTGTACGGCCCGGTGCCGTTCCACGACATGAGCAGCGCGACGCTCTCGTGCAGGTCGTGCACGACGGTGGGATGCCAGTCGAAGAACATGCGTGAGACGGCTCGCGTCGACTCGTGCACGAGCTGGTGCGCGTCGCGATTGATGTCGACGAACGCGTACTTCGACCAGTACGGCGGCGACATGCGCGGCAACGTGTTGCGATCGGTCTTGCCTTTCAGGAAGCGATAGAACCACTCGACCACCTTGTCGCGGCCGTCCGGGTTCGAGACCGGATTGATGAGCACGACGAGGTTCTGACGAATGCGCTGGAGCATCGGCTGCTCCGATACCGCCAGCCGATACGCCAGTTCCAGCACCGATTCGGTCGAGCCGGTTTCATCTGCGTGCAGCGCGGCGTTGAAGTAGTAGATCGGCCGCGCCCGCGCGACGATCTGTTCGGCCGCTGCGGCGTCCGTCGTGCGCGGATCCGCGAGTGCCGCGGTGTCCTTCTTCAGTTGTTCGAGCGCCTGGATGCCAGCCTCGTCCGCGATCGCGAGGAGCACGATGTCGCGTCCTTCTTCCGATCGGCCGATCGTGAACAGCTCGACGCGCGGTGATGCGTCGGCGAGTGCACGTGCGTAGCCGTACGCCGTGGCCGAATCGACGAGCTCGCCCGGCGCGCCAGGGATCCGCTTGAGAAACGCGCGCGGCGAGGGGACTGAGGCAGAGGCGGGGAGCGATGCGACCCAGGGCGACAGAAACTGCGGCGCCGTCGTGGCCTTCGCAATCTCTTCAGCCGAGCCCGGTTCGGGAGTGTCCTGCGCGAGTGCCGCGGCAGCGCAGAACGCCAGGACGAGAATCGCTGCTGGACCGAAAACGTGCACTGACCACCTCCGCGGACAAGTGCGCGGAGTGTAGGGCCCCGCTCGCAGTCAGGGAAAGTACGAAGGGCGCTGCGGGGACCGTCTAATGGGCCGGCTCTCGATTTCAGATTCGGCCGCCCGGGCCGTCACAGTAACAGTGTCAATCCCATTCTCAGCCGCGGGCGCCGGGCGTCTCGCTGCAAGGATCCTGCTCCTTGCGAGCGTAGGCGTCTGCGTCCTGTTCGTTCTGGGGGCGACGAGCGCCGATCCGGACGTCTCGCAGGCATTCGACACGCTGCATTGGACGCTGGCGTACGTTGCCGCTGCGCTCGTTGCCTGGCTCGGCGCGGCAGCCACTACCGGCGTCGATCGTGCAGCCCGGCGCTGGTTTGCCGCCGGTCTCACGCTGACCGCCAGCGGCCAGCTCCTCTACGACTACCAGCAGGTGACCGGCGGACCGATCGTGACGGAGCTGAGCGACGCGCTGTTCCTGTCGCTGGGTCCGTGTTTCCTCGTCGGCCTGACGCTCGTGCTGCGCAAGCATCGCCGGCTGCCGCTGCGTACGTTCCTGCTCGATGTGTTTTCGCTGGGCCTCGTCCTGCTGACGCTCACGCTCGACCTGTATCTGCCGCGTAGCGGCTCGATGGACTCGCTGCAGCTCGCTCGCCCGCTGCCTGGAGTTACACCTGGCAGCAAGCGATCAGGGGCGCGAAGGCGGCTTCGACGCGCTGTTCAGCCGGTGCCGGGTTTAGAAACAGACCAGAACTCAGCACTGCAGCATGCCCTTCGTATTGCAGTGCTGAGTTCTGGTCTGCTTTTTAACCCGGCACCGATGCCACGCACGCGATGAGCGGAGCGAAGGCAGCCTTGATCCGCTGCTTCTGTTGCGGCGTGACTTTGCTCGACAGGGCGTGCTGGAATCGTTCGATCTGCGCGCCCGATACGAGATACTGCAATCGATACGCCTTGAGCAGGCACGCCTTCACTGCGTTACATCGATCCTGATCCAGACACGCGTTCGTGCTGCTGCAGAAGTAGTCGCCGTCGGCTGAAGCCTGCGCTTGCAGGATTTGATCGAGCATGTGCACCAGCTCGATCAGGTCGTTGACAGCCGCGTCGATCGCTGCCGGCTGCATCGCATCGTGCACGCGCTGCCATTCCAGCTCGTCGAGCGTGGCGTGCTGCTTTTCTTCGACCCAGTGATAGTAGAAGACGTCCTTGAACAACGGCGACAGCTCGTCCTCGTCGCGGATGCTGTGCAGGTAGTGCGCCTGCGTGAAGATCTCGACGAAGCAGGTCAGCGCCAGTACGGCCCAGGTGGACTTGCGGAGCATCGCGCCGGCGGCGGAGTCGGGGTCCGTCGTCATGCGATAGCCGGGCGGTAATGCGCGATCGGCCAGCTTCTCGATGCGGCGGAACAGCTCCTGGTGCTTCAGCTCCTCCTGCACGAACTTCAGCAGCGCGGCGACCGCGGTCTGATCGCCGAGGGAGTGCGTGCGGCCCAGCTCGAGAACCTTGGCGTTGATGCAGCGTTCGATCAGGCCGAACAGGTAGGCATACGTGCGGCCTTGCACCTGGCTGAACAGCCGCTGCTGCTCCTGGTTGAGGAACGGCAGCTGCGCCACCAGCGACAGCGAATCAGGCAGGAACTTGCAGTCCGTATCCAGCTGCCGGAAGCGGATCACGTCGGCATCGATGTCCCAGGTGACCCGCTGCGAGTTGTGCAGGACCTTGCGGTAGCGGGTATCGCCGGTAGCGGTGTTCATGGGTGCACGATGCGCCATTGCGCGCAGATGTGAATGAGGCGCCAGCCCCATTTTGCGATGCCGCGGTCGGGACAGATGTCCCAGGAGTCAGGCTACAGCCCGGATTCCTTGGCCATGACGATGGCCTGCGCTCGCGAGGACACGCCCAGCTTGTCGAAAATGCTGGTGATGTGATTGCGCACGGTCTTTTCGCTGATGAACAGGCCGCCGGCGATCTCGCGGTTGTTCAGCCCCTTGGCGAGCTCCGCGAGTATCCGTTGCTCGCGCTTCGACAGCTGCTCGATGCGCTCGCGGGCGGCTGCAGCGAGGCGGGCGGGAGCGGTCGCGCCGGGCACGTGTCGCGCGAACGCATGCTTGAACTCCTGCCAGCCCGGCTCGTCTTCGACCAGGATGTGATTGCTGCTGTCGATGCTCACGAACTGGCTGCCCGGGATCTCGCTGGCCATCTCGGGAATGCGGCGCGGATCGATGACCTGCTCGCGCGCGAGCTGGATGACGAGCGTCGGCACGCGGATCTGTTTCAGACGCTTGAACGCACTCAAGCCGCCGCACACGTTCATGAGGCGAACGGCGACCTCCTTGCTGGCGCTCTTGCGTTGCAGCTCTGCGTACCACTGGCGGGTCTGGAGCGAGGATTCGGGCATGAACAGGTGCGCGAACATCGCCGGGAACGCCATGTTGGTCTCGCCCCAGCCGGAGAGGACCAGGTCTTCCATCGCTTGCCATTGCAGCGAGTTCGGATCGCTGCGGCCGCGCCAGCCGGTGACGAGCGGTGCGTACAGCGTCAGCTGAGTGACGCGCTCCGGATGGCGGATCGCATATTCCGCCGCGACGGCTGCGCCCTGCGACATGCCGAACAGCGGGAAAGATTCGAGCTCCAGCCGATCGACCACTGCTTCCAGGTCGGCAACCCAATCGTCGAACGTGATCGTGCCGACATCGCTCTGCGACAGACCGCAGCCGCGCGGGTCGTAGCGCACCAGCGTGTGCCGCTCCGACATGAAGCGCAGCCAATGCGCCCAGATCGGGCTTTCCCAGTCGTGATGGACGTGCGTCAGCCACGTGCCGGCGCGCACCAGTGGCGGACCCTCGCCGGACAGCGCATAGGCGATGGTCGTCTTGTCCTTCGAGCGGGCGAAGGCGATTCGCTGGTCCACGGCCTGCATCCCCCCTGCATCCCGATTGCGCCCTGCAGTCTCGGATCTGGGCGCCGGGTCACAGTTTACTGCCCTTGCGGCAATCCTCCGCATCCATGCGCTGCATCCACCCGTATTCGCGGCATGCCACAGCTCCAGCGCATTCTCGCGGCGTTCCGCGCC
>CADEEJ010000302.1 GCA_902826315.1 uncultured Steroidobacter sp. | reverse complement strand
ATGGCGGAGCTGGAACGATTCATCAACGAGCGAGAACGCTTTCCTGCCGATCCGCTCATCAGGATGGCGCTCATCCACCATCAGTTCGAGAGCATTCATCCCTTCTATGACGGCAACGGGCGCACCGGCAGAATTATTAACGTGCTCTACCTTGTGAAAGAGGGACTGCTCGATACTCCGGTGCTCTATCTCAGCCGGCATATTGTTCGCACCAAATCCGACTACTACCGGCTGCTACAGGGCGTGCGCGATCGCGGCGTCTGGGAAGAGTGGGTTCTCTACGTGCTTACAGCGGTTGAGCAGACTGCTGCTGACAGTATCAGCACGATTCAGGCGATCAAAGCGCTATTGCTTGACTACAAGCATCGCATTCGGGAGAAGCATCGCTTCTACAGTCAGGACTTGATCAACAACCTGTTTTCACATCCGTACACGAAGATCGAGTTCATTCAAAACGACTTGAGCGTGTCACGGCTTACTGCGATGAAGTACCTGGACGCACTGGCTACCGATGGATTCCTTCACAAGCGGAAGATCGGGCGCTCGAACTACTACATCAATGTACCGCTCTACAGCATCCTCACAGGAGAGCCGCTGCAGATGAGGGAGGCAGAGCAGAGGTGAACGTCCGCACTGACGCTCCTAATCTCCTCGCGCTAGAATTTTGGCTAGTTGTCGCAGCACTAGATTGCGACATCTTTAAGGAACCAAAACTAAATCATGGCTTTAGACCTCTCCGCCGTCGAAACCCGCCTCTGGGCAGCAGCCGATCAACTCTGGGCCAACACAGGCCTGCGGCCTGCTGATTTCTCCGAGCCTGTGCTTGGGCTGATCTTCCTTCGCTATGCCGACAAGCGCTTCGAGGAAGTGCGCAGGCGACTGCTCAAGAAGGGATTCGACGAAGACGAGCTGGAGCCGCACGACTTCCAAGCCGAAGGCGTCGTCTATCTGCCAGACCATGCGCGCTTCTCATACCTGCTCCAGCTCACTGAGGGCGATAACGTCGGCAAGGCGCTGAATGAGACGATGCTGCTGATCGAAGGCGGCAACTCAGACCTCAAGGCCGTATTGCCGCGCAGCTACAACCGCCTGCCGAATGCGACGCTCGTGGAGCTGTTGCGCCTACTGTCGCCGCTGGATCTCGAAGGCGATGCGTTCGGTCAGGTCTACGAATACTTCCTCGGCGCCTTTGCACGCGCGGAAGGCTCCAAGGGCGGTGTGTTCTATACGCCCACCAGCATCGTACGGCTCATCGTCGAGATCCTGCAGCCATTTCATGGGCGCATCTTTGATCCCGCCTGCGGATCGGGCGGCATGTTTGTTCAGAGCGCGGACTTCGTGGAGCGCCATCACAAAAGCGCCACGAGCGAACTCACGGTATTCGGCACCGAGAAGGATGCGAAGACGGTCAAGCTGGCGAAGATGAACCTCGCAGTGCACGGTCTTTCCGGTGACATCCGCGAGTCCAACACGTACTACGAAGATCCGCACAAGGCGCTCGGCCGCTTCGACTTCGTCATGGCCAATCCACCGTTCAACGTCTCCGGTGTGGACAAGGACCGGCTCAAGGACGACAAGCGCTTCACGTTGGGCTTGCCGAGCACCGACAACGCGAACTATCTGTGGATCCAGCTCTTTCACGCGGCGCTCAACGACACCGGCCGCGCCGGCTTCGTGATGGCGAACTCTGCGGGTGATGCGCGCGGCAGCGAGCTTGAGATCCGTAAGAAGCTGATTCAGTCGGGCGCTGTCGATGTGATCGTCAGTATTGGCTCAAACTTCTTCTACACCGTGACGCTACCGTGCACTCTGTGGTTTTTTGATCGCGGCAAGCGGCACGGGAAGCGGAAGGACAAAGTCCTGTTTATCGACGCGCGATCGTACTTCAAACAGGTCACGCGCGCGATTCGCGAATTCACACCGGTGCAGCTCGAACTCTTAGCCAACATCGTGCGGCTGTATCGCGATGAGAAGCCCGACTTCCAGGCGGATTCGAAGACGATGCTGAAGGAGAAGTTTTCGATGTTGAAGTACATCGATGTCGCGGGGCTGTGCAAGGTTGCTAGCGCCGCAGAGATCGAGGCGCAGGGATGGAGTTTGAACCCTGGGCGCTATGTTGGTGTCGGTGAGCGAGTCGGCGACGATTTTAACTTCATCGAGCGGATTGAGGAGTTGAACGAAGAACTGGAGGAGCTTAACAGCCAAGCTCATGCGCTTGAGAATCTGATCGGAGAGAACATGGCATCTATGTTGGAGAACAGCGTCTAATGGCGTGGAAGGACGTCACGATCGGAGACATTGTCTCATTGCAGAGGGGATACGACCTGACGGAGCAGGATCGCACACCCGGCACAGTTCCTGTGTATGGCTCCTTTGGCATCACTGGATGGCACAACGTCGCTAGAGCTTCGGGGCCTGGCGTAACAATTGGGCGTAGTGGTGCGTCGTTTGGTGTCGTGAATTACAGTCCACGAGCATATTGGCCACACAACACAACCCTCTTTGTTACCGATTTCAAGGGAAATGATGAGCGATTTGTTTACTATCTGCTTCGGTCGATCGATTTTTCGAGTCTCAATTCCGGAAGCGCTCAACCATCGCTCAATCGCAATTTCCTCTATCCACTTCGCATTCGAATCCCGACCGCTACCGCGCAGCGTCAGATCGCCGCCGTCCTCTCCGCGTACGACGATCTGATTGAGAACAATACGAGACGTATCGCGATCCTGGAGGAGATGGCTCGGCGCATCTACGAAGAGTGGTTCGTGAGCCTCCGCTTTCCCGGTCACGAAAACGTCCGCGTGATCGAGTCCGAGGTGGGGCCGGTGCCGGAGGGATGGAGTGTCGAAGGTCTCTACGACGTCGCCATGCTTACTTACGGCTTTCCTTTCAAGTCGAAGATGTTTGAGGATGATGCGGACGGTGTCGGTGTTGTCCGTATCCGGGATATCAAGCTTGACCGAGCGAGTACTCGCACTATTGAGATCGCAGATCGAAAGTTTCGAATCGCCGATGGGGACATTCTCATCGGAATGGACGGCGAGTTTCATATGGGTCGGTGGGCGGGTGGAGATGCCTGGCTGAATCAGCGAGTGGTTAGGCTGAAGCCAGTGGACGGCATCTCCAGATCATGGCTGTTCTGGGTCACAGAGCGACCGATTAAGCTTCTGGAGGCAACCATCGTCGGAACGACAGTCGCGCATCTGAGCGCGAGCGATCTCAAGGCCATGCGGCTCCTTCGGCCTAACGTTGAAATCATGGGGCACGTCGCAAGGGTGCTCGACCCGTTGTTCGATCTCGAGTTGATCCTCAAAAAGAAGAATGCCAAGGCGCGGGCTACCCGCGATTTGCTCCTTCCCAAGCTCATCTCCGGCGAACTCGACGTCTCCTCACTCCGCGAACCGGAGACCGCCGTCGTATGAGCCCGACGACCGACGTTCGCGGCATAGTCGCCTCTTACGGCGAACTGCTGCAGGTCGAACAGCCGGCGATCGAATTGTTGCAAACACTGGGCTGGACGCACGCGAACCTCTACGCTGAAAGCTTCGGCGAGAAGGGAACGGAAGGCCGCCAGAGCGAGCACCAGGTTGTACTGATTCGCCGCCTTCGTGTCGCGCTCGAAAAGCTGAATCCCGATCTACCCGACGACGCCTACGTGCAGGCGATAGAGCAACTCACGCGCGACCGTTCCAAGCAGCTGGCGGTGAATGCGAATCACGAGGTGTACGACCTCATCAAGGATGGTGTGAAGGTCACGGTGCCGGACGGGCACGGCGGCCAGACGACCGAAGCGCTGCGCATCATTGACTGGACGACGCCATCCAACAACGACTTCTTTCTGACGTCCCAGATGTGGGTGGCGGGCGATATGTATCGCCGTCGCTGCGATCTGATCGGCTTCGTGAATGGCCTGCCGCTGGTGTTCATCGAACTGAAGAAGCCGACCGTTCCGCTCAAGAGCGCGTTCGACGATAACCTGCGCGACTACCGCGGCCAGTCGATTCCACAGTTGTTCCATCCGAACGCGTTCATCCTGCTGTCGAACGGCTCGGACACACGCATCGGCACGCTGAGCAGCGCCTGGGAGCATTTCTTCGACTGGAAGCGCGTGGATGACGAATCGGAGGCCGGCGAGGTGTCGCTGGAACGCGCACTGCGCGGCTTGTTGGAACCCGCGCGGCTACTCGACTATGTGGAGAACTTCACCGTCTTCGAGGCAGGTAAGGGCGGGCTGATCAAGAAGATCGCCAGAAATCATCAGGTCCTTGGTGTGAACCGTGCGATTGTGCGCCTCAGTGAGCTGCGCGAATCCAGTGAACAGGAGCGCAAGCGCTTGGGCGTGTTCTGGCACACGCAAGGCTCGGGCAAATCGCTTTCGATGGTGTTCTTCACCCAGAAAGTGCTGCGCAAGCTCGCGGGCAACTGGAGCTTCGTGATCGTCACCGATCGCGAGGAATTGGACGATCAGATCGCAAAGACGTTCAAGGCCACCGGCGCGACGGCCCGCGAGGATGTTCGTGCAACGAGCGGTGAGCACCTGAAAGAGCTGCTGCGTGGTAATGAGCGCTACATCTTTACGCTGATCCAGAAGTTCCGAAACGAGCCAGGCAAGCAATATCCGAAGCTCTCCGATCGCGCCGACGTCATCGTCATTACCGACGAGGCGCATCGCAGCCAGTACGACATCTTCGCGCTCAACATGCGGAACGCATTGCCGAACGCAGGCTTCCTTGGCTTCACGGGTACGCCGCTAATAAAGGGCGAGGAGGAGCGCACGCGTGAGGTGTTCGGTGAGTATGTGAGCGTGTACGACTTCGCGCGCTCAATCGAGGACGGCGCCACCGTGCCGCTGTACTACGAGAACCGCATTCCCGAAGTACAGCTCACCAACCAAGACCTGAATCGTGAGTTGGAAGAGCTCCTCGAAGCCGCCGAGCTGGACGAGGACCAAGAGAAGAAACTCGAACGTGAGTTCGGGCGCGAGTACCACATCATTACCCGCGAGGATCGACTGGAGGCCATCGCCAAGGACGTTGTTACGCACTTCACCGGCCGTGGCTATCGCGGCAAAGCGATGATGATCTGCATCGACAAGGCGACGGCCGTGCGCATGTACGACAAAGTGCAGGCGCACTGGAAAGCCGAGATCGCGCGACTGCAGGCGGAGCTGGCCAGATCGCACGGAGACCCACGCGAAGCACTGATTGCTCGCATCAGTCTGATGGAACGCACCGATATGGCGGTGGTCGTGTCACAAGGCCAGAACGAAGTGGAGGACCTCAAGAGAAAGGGCCTCGATATCACACCGCACCGCAAACGGCTGCGCGTCGAGAATCTCGACGAGAAGTTCAAGGACGAGAACGATCCGCTGCGCCTGGTGTTCTTGTGCGCCATGTGGATCACCGGCTTCGACGTGCCGACCTGCTCGACCATCTACCTCGACAAGCCGATGCGTGCGCACACTCTGATGCAGACGATTGCCCGCGCAAACCGCGTGGCGCCCGGCAAGGAGTCGGGCTTGATCGTGGACTATGTCGGCATCTTCCGCGCACTCCAGAACGCACTGGCGATTTATGCGAAACCCGGTGAGCGCGGCGGCGAGCCGATCCTCGACAAGTCGGCGTTGGTGGCGGCGTTGCGAGAAGCCCTGGTAGAGGCGCGCACATTCGCCGATTCGCATGGCTTCAGCCTGGAGAGCATTGCGAAATCCCAGGGCTTCGAGCGCATTGCACGCATCGACGAGGCCGTCGAACGAATCCTCGTGACCGAGGCGGATAAGAAGCAATACCTGCAGGTCGCGAGCCGGGTCGCTCGGCTGTTCAAGGCGATACTCCCAGACACCGCGGCTAACGAACTAGCGCCGCTCGCGGTGCTCGTTGCCTATCTGGCGGCGAAGATTCGCGGCGAGACAGAACAGCCCGACATCTCGGCTGTGATGGGCGACGTCGAAGAACTCCTCAACGACTCCATCGCCACCGAGGGTTATCACATCGGGCCGGCGTCCAAACCGGAAGCGCTGATCAACCTATCTGAGATCGACTTCGAGGCTCTGCAGGCCAAGTTCGAGAAGAGCCACAAGCGCACCGAAGCCGAGAAACTCAAGCGCCTGATTGAAGGCAAGCTGCAGCGGATGCTTAAGGACAACGCCTCACGCGTCGACCTGGCGGAAAAGTTCGAGAAGCTCATCGCCGAGTACAACGCTGGCAGTCAGAACATCGAAATTCTGTTTGCCGAGCTCGTCAAGTTTGCACGTGAGTTGACCGAAGAAGACAAGCGCGCGATGGCGGAAGGCCTGACCGAGGAAGAGCTGGCCCTGTTCGACATTCTCACGAAGCCCGAACCGACACTGACCAAGGCCGAGCAA
>CADEEJ010000301.1 GCA_902826315.1 uncultured Steroidobacter sp. | reverse complement strand
CCAAGGTTGGAATGCCCCGGGAAATCGTGTTTTTACCGGGGAAAATCGCAAGATTGAGCGGGGCCGTAGGCGCTCGCCGCTTGTCCGGTCAAGAGAGCCGGACAGCAACCGGACACTCGCGGACACTTTTGGTACCGGCTTCGAACCCGGCGAGTCGCGCAGACTCGCCGGGGCTGCTTCGTTTATTGTCTCGGCGCTACGATCAGCTCGAAGTCGAGGCCGATCTGCGGCCGGTGCTGAAAGCTCTTCCCGCCGTCGAACGATAGATAGGCATTACCCGGCAATTGCTCCCCCGGCTCGACGAGGTCCAGGTACACGGACAATGCCGACGCGCCTGGGAACAGGCCCCACTCCTCGGGAACCATCCACGGCGGCGGCTGAAACTCTTCCTTCGGGACCTCGAGCACCAGGAACAGGTCTCGATCCTGCGGCATGCGGTTGCGCACGTAGTCGCCGACGAGCCGCGCGTTGGGAACGTACAGCGGCGAATCGTCCTCGTCCTGTGCGACGAACGGCGCCATGCGCACGAGCGGATGCTGCAGTTCGATTTGCGCGCTGCCGTCGGGCGCGACCTTGCCGGTCGTGAGCATCGCGGCCGCAAATTTCGGGACGCGTCCGGCTTCGAAATGAGTGATCAGGAATGTCGCAGCCTGCACCAGAATACCTTTGCCCTGGTCGACTGCGAGCACGGACTCACGCGGCATGCGGGCGGCCAGAAAGCTGCCGGCCTGCGTCCACGCGAGGCCGTCGAGATTGTTGATCTCGACGAGGTTGAAGTTGGCGTCGATCGTGAAGTCGACGTTCTTGTGCGACTGGGCGAGCGCAGGCATGGGAAGCGCAAGGCCGAAGTGATTCTCCCAGCCGCTCTCGAGCGGGCCGCTCCAGAACTCCTCGCGGAAGAACTGGTGGCCGTACAAGAGGCCGGCACAGGAAACGAGACCCATCGTGCCGCAGTAGTAATTCACGTCGACGCTGTCGGAGCCGAGGACGAAGAAGGGATAGGGTGCAAAGTCGACCCCCTCGATGCCGATTTGATAGATGCCCTTCGGCACCGCCAGCTCATAAGCGCCGTCGATCACGCCCCCGGCACTCTGCGTCATCCAGCCGAACAGACCCGTCACGGGGTCGAACGACATTGCGATGTGCCCGGCGACGGCGCTGGAGACGATTTCACCGTCATAGTTGCGGGCAAAAACGCTGGCTCCGACCAGCGGCCTTCCCGCTGCATTGCTGACATCGCCGGAGATCGTGCTGTAGCGATGCTTGAATGCCACGTCTCCGCGTTGCAGCGCGGCGGGACCTGAAGTCGCGCTGCCCTCCGGATAGTGGTACGACGCCCGCGCCTTGTCCTCCTCGCTGAGGCTGCGCCTTGCGAGCTTGCTGCCGATTCCGCCGAACGAGCCATCGGCCACGGTCGAACCGGTGCCGTCACGCCCGCCGATTTCCGTAACCATCGTGTGGTTCAGGCCGAGCGAATGCCCGAACTCGTGCGCGGCAACGCTGACCAGGTCGCTGAACTCGGCGTCGACGCGTGTCGGATCCAGCAGCGCCTCGGGTGCAACGAGGAATTGCACGGTGTCCGCGAACACCACGTCGTTGTCGAAGATCGTCCCGGTGCGGTAGAAGCCCGCGGGAATCTCGTGATCGCCGTCGCCGTCGACATCGCCGCACGTCTTGAGCGCGGCGCTGACGTCCGCATCGCCATCCTCGTCGATATCTTCGCCGCCGGTGAGCGTCACGTCCTCCGGAAACCAGTGGAATATCGACGCCGCCCAGTACTGTTCGCCCGGCTTGATGACGAATGACACCTCGTTCGTGAAGTCCATGCTCGGGAATGCCTGGCTGGCCGTAGTTCCCTCCAGCCGAAAGTCGATGTACGACGTCGGGATCTCATTCCAGCTCTTCATCGCCTGACGCACGCCTGCCACGGCCTCCTGCAACGGCAACAGTTCGGCGTTGCGACTGTTGGGGATCGGGTCGACGCTGGTGTTCATCCGATACTTCAGCGGCAGACAGGTGTCGTGCCAGCGGATGGCCACTGGAAATGCCAGGACCTGCCCGGGGATCGGCGCAGGCTTGCCTGCCGAATAGTCGAGCGCCTGCAGTGGATTGCCCTGAGCGGCCAGGCAACCGAAGCTGGCCGCGAGCAGGATCCAGGTGCGATGTATTGCAGTGTTCATGTGAGTTACCTCTGGTCGCTCGGCGCCGCGGGTCCGCGCCTTTCAATGTCGAGAATCCGTTGCCGCATACGCTCGAGCGAGCCGGCACGTGCCGACGTCGACGTCGACGTCGTGGCAGCGTCCGGTGTCGAACGAGCGCGCGGCAGTTCGTCGGAAGTTGCATTCGCGCGCAGGACGCCCTGATTGAACCCGGTGACGACGTAGTCGTCGGGACGCGCTCCACCCGCTCGTCGCAGCATCAGAATCAGCGATTCGTTCGCCATGAACATCGGCGCGCCTGCAATCGTCATCGCTACGGGGATGCGCCGCTGGCGGTCGACGCCGCCCGGCACGGACACGACGATCTGCGGCTCATGCGTGCCCTTGAGCGTTTCCGCGACGCGGATCGTGTAGCGCGTGACCAGCGAGCCGTCCTCCCAGGCGCTGCGCGCCGCGACGGCCTCGCCGACGACAATCGCTTGCGATTCGCCGACCAACTCTTCGAGCGATCGGGCGGGTTGCATGCCGGCGCCCGCTGCGCCGGCGATGAGCAGCAATGCAAATGGGGTTGACACGTGTAGGGTGGTATTCATGCGGATCTCCGGTTTGGGGGTCTCACTCGGATCAATCGGAAGCCGCATCGAGAAAACTTCATCGGCGCCTGTATACTTCGGGCGCAATGCCGAGCCTGTCAGTCACGCAATTGCTGGCGGCCCATCGCGCCGGCGATGACGACGCGCTCGACCGCGCGTTCGCCCAGGTCTATGACGATCTGCGCCGCGCGGCCAGCGCGCAACTGCGACGCAGCTCGTCCGCGACCTTGAACACCACCAGCCTCGTGAATGAAGCGTATTTGCGCCTGACGGACAGCAAGCAGGCGTCACCGAACGATCGCGCGCATTTTCTGGCCATCGCGGCGCGAGCGATGCGCTACATCATCATCGACTATGCGCGCGAGCGCGGAGCGGCCAAGCGTGGCGCCGGAGCCGACCATGTGCGTCTCGACGATGACGTTGCAGTCGCAATAGAGGATCAGGCTCAACAGTTGCTGTCGCTGGATACGGCGCTGCAGGAGCTGGCCAAGCTCGACGCGCGGCTGGTGAGCGTGGTCGAGTGCCGCTTCTTCACCGGCCTGAGCGAACCGGAAACGGCCGACGCGCTCGGCACTTCGCTCAGTACCGTGCAACGCGACTGGAAGCGGGCCAAGGCCTGGCTGCGCGAGAAAATGACGGAACGGTGAAGTGATTCGACCGCCAGTTCCGAGTCAACAACCAGGTGGGCGAAAGCCGTCGTGGCGAACAACCTGCAAAGCGAAGCGGACTTGGTGCTGCAGCGTGCCCTGGAGCTGACGGGCGCCGCACGTCTTGCGTATCTGAATACCACCTGCCCCGCAGGCACCGATTTGCGACAACTGGTCGAGCGGCTGCTCGCCGGCGGCGAGTCCGAATCGCTGCTGCAACCCGGCGGCGGCGCCAGCGGACCGCTGTGGGATGCACTTGCGCGGGAATACGCGGGCAAGCTGCTGCTGGAACAGGGCGACCGACTGGGCGTATGGCAAGTGGTCCGTCAGATCGGACGCGGCGGAATGGCGAGCGTGTACTTGTGCGAGCGCGCCGACGGCCAGTTCGAGCAGCGCGTGGCGCTCAAGCTACTCGATGCAACGCGCAACTTCGATGAGCTGGCGGGTCGGTTCGCACAGGAACGCCAGATCCTCGCGACCTTGAATCATCCCAACATCGCGCGCCTCATCGATGGCGGCGTCGCGGCGTCCGGTCAACCGTACGTCGTGATGGAATACATCGACGGCAAGCCGATCGATGCGTACTGCGATGACGCGCAGCTCAGCGTCGAGCAGCGAATTCGCCTGTTCATGCAGGTTGCCGATGCGGTCCAGTACGCGCACGGCCACCTCGTCATCCATCGCGACATCAAGCCTTCGAATATCCTGGTCGACGGCCTGGGTCAGCCGAAACTGCTCGACTTCGGCATCGCCAAGCTGCTCGACCCGCGCACACCGAACGTTGCCCCGCAGACGCACAGCGCACTGCATCCGATGACGCCCGAGTACGCGAGCCCCGAGCAGGTCCGCGGCCAGCCGCTGACGACAGCATGCGACGTCTACCAGCTGGGCTATCTCCTCTACCGGCTGCTTGCCGGCTGCACGCCGTATCCAGTGGACAACACAGACGTCGCCGCCCTCGTGCATTCCATCTGCAATGTCGAGCCGACGCGGCCGAGCCAAGCTGTCGCGGAGCGAAGTGCACTGCGCCGTCTGCTGCGCGGGGATCTCGACAACATCCTGCTCACCGCGCTTCGCAAGGAAGCCGAACGGCGTTACGCGTCGGTCCTGCAACTGCGCGACGACCTGCAACGTCATCTCGACGGGCGTCCGATCGCGGCACGTCCTGCTACGTTGCGCTACCGTGCGTTCAAGTTCGCGCGCCGCAATCGCGTCGCCATCGCGGCCGCAGCGCTCCTGGCCGCGTCGCTGGCCACGGGTTTCGTGGCAACTGCATGGCAATCGCGTGTTGCAGCCCGCGAGGCCGAGCGAGCAGCGCAGGTACTCGAGTTTCTGGTCGGACTGTTCGAAAGCGTAGAGCCGGACGTCACACTCGGACAGAAGATCACCGCAAAGGAACTGCTGGACCGCGGCGTAGCGAAGCTCAACGAGGATCTGCCCACGGCCTCGCCGCTGCGCGCCGAGATGCTCAGCGTCATCGGCCGAATGTATCGCGAGCTCGGCCTCTATGCGCAGGCGCGTCCCGTTCTGGAAGAAGCACGGTCGCTGCATCTGGGAGCGCGGCCCGCCACAGCGGAACTGCAGGCGCAAACGGCGACTGACCTGGCATGGGTGCTGAACGAGATCGGCGAGCATGCGACCGCCGAATCCCTGGCGCGCGAGGTGCTGGCCTACCGGCGTCAGCGTGCAGCAGATTCGCCAGGTGAGCTTGCCGATGGTCTGGCAGCGCTCGCAGTGTTCGTGAGCGCACGCGGCGATGATGCCGAAGCGGATGCACTGTTCCAGGAGGCGCTCGCGCTTGACCGACGCGGAAATGATCGCGAGGCGCTGGCCACTCACCTCGGCAATCTGGGAACGTCGTTGTGGCGGCGCTCGAGATACGAGGAAGCCCGGCACGCTCACGAAGAGGCGCTGGCGATCCAACGCGAGCTGCATGGTCAGTCCCACACTCTCGTGGCGGTCAGCCTGCTGGATCTGGCTACGGTGATGCTGGAGCAAGGCGAGTACCCGCAGTCCGAGCAGCTGCTGCGCGAGGCTCTAGAGATTCAACTCACCCTGCTGGGCGAAGGACATCCTGAAACCGCGCGCACGCTGAACAACCTGGGAGATGTCCTCGGGCGCCAGGAAAAATTCGAGGAGTCCGAGATCATGCATCGCCGTGCGCTCGCGGCGCGCCGCGCTGCGTTCGGCGACGATCACATTTCCATCGCCGAGAGCATGAACAACCTGGCCGCACTGCTGTACTTCCGCGGCCGCTACGCGGAGGCAGCGGACCTCTTCGAGCAGATCCTGCCGCTCTGGCGCAAGGAACGCGGCGCCGACCATCCGGATGTTTTCACGATCATGAACAACATCGGTGCCGCGCACCGTCAGGCAGGAAATTACGCCGCCGCCGAGCCGATCTTGCGCGAAGCCTTGGCGTTGCGGCGGCAGAAGCTCGGCGACGAGCATCGCGATGTTGCACAAAGCTTCGGTCAGCTCGGACAGCTCCTGCATGCAACCGGCAAATTCGCGGAAGCCGAGCCGCACCTGCAGCGCTCCGTTGCAATATGGCAGACGGCGCTCGGCAAAGAGCACCCCACAACTGGGGGCGCGATGGTAGCGCTGGGCAGGTTGTTGCTGGACAGGCGTGACTTTGCGCAAGCGGAGACGCTCTTGCGCGAGGGCCTGCGCATAAGAGCGAGTGCGCTCGCGCCGGGCAGCGTCCTCCTGGCGGAGACGCGCTTGCTGTTGGCAGAGTCCTTAGTCGAGCAGCGGAAGTTGTCCGAGGCCGAGCCTCTCATAGCCGAGAGTCTGCCTGTACTGCAGGCGCAGTGGGGAAGCGACCATCAGTCGACACGCCGTGCACTGCGCTTGCGCGGCAGTGTAAGCCGGAATGACCTGCACCCGGCTGCTGCTCGCTGAAGGCTCGCCGCTTTTCGCGCCGGGATAGTACAATCTGCGCCCCCCGCGCGGCCGTAGCTCAGTTGGATAGAGTACCTGGCTTCGAAC
>CADEEJ010000300.1 GCA_902826315.1 uncultured Steroidobacter sp. | reverse complement strand
CCGCGCATGAACTACTCACACGATCCACGCGCGAGGAGCGCCTGCAGCTGCAGCTGACGTTCGGATTCCCCACTCGCTGCGCGCCTAGTGGCGCGGAACAGTCCTCGGCTCGCGAGCTCGCGCAACGACCATACGGTGTCGGCGGGACGCCTGATCGTGATCGCGACGACATCGAGAGGAACGGCGGGAGGCAGAACGATCTGGACCCGTTCGCCGGATGGCAACGCGGCGGACAGAAGGGGCGACTGCTCGTCAACGCGCTGCCGAGTGGCATTCCCAACTAGCTTCGCGAAATTTCGGCACCAATCGAAGTCTGCGAAGGCGATGCGCTCCCGCGTCCAACCCTCGCGTGTTTCGAGGAGTGCCTCTCCGGGTCGATTGATGCAAAGATCGGTGACATTCGGCGTAAGGAACGGCCGTAGCTGCAACATGGCCAAGTCGAGCGCGGTATTGTCGCGCTCTCGCTGAACGGCCGGCTCGCTGCGACAGGCAGACGGCGATTCAACGGTCAACATTGCGATTCGGGCGGAGCTCATAGACACCTCGAAAGTCGAGATCGCGAGCAGCGATGATCTGGATCCGTTCACCTTGCGGAACTTTCACACTCGGGGGTATTGAAACTGTGCTACGCAGGACTTCTGTCAGAATGTCTTGCGAGCTCGAAGAGTTGAGAACGACGGTATCTCCGCCCCCGCGACTTGATGTCGCTGCCTGAATCGCTCCATCGATTACGGAGATCAGAATTGCGGCGCCGAACCGATCGAAGAAGTGCCTGTCCACTTCGCCCTCGAGGCCGGAACGACCAAGCGAATCTGCACCGGGCGATGCCAGTGGCACGACAACTCCCGTCGGTGTACGCGCTCTCGTCCATAGAACGAAAACCCGGGCCATTCCTTGTCGAATCTGTGAGCGAGTCTCGCCGACTAGCTGTGACCCCTTCTCGATGAGCACAACAGTGCCGTCCGCGCTCCAAACATTTGTGGCCGTGAGACAGCGAACTAGGCCGGGCAAGCTGGAGTCGATAGCAGTCTCAAGCGAGCAGTCGATGCTGGTGCCTTCAGCGAGCAGATAGCGAAGCGTCGGCAAGAGATCCGCGATGCCGGTGGATCGCGAATCGGAGCGAAGCAACCCTGACAGCGAGTCTGCCGGCGCCTCGCCCTGGTCTCCGCGCTGTGCATTGCCAAGCAGGTCGCCGCCATCGCCTTGCACTCCTTGCATCGATGCCGCGGCTCGCGTGGCACGCGAAAGAACTGGCCCGGTTAGTTGACGGGCTGGACGCGACGAGTGTGCAGCTCGACCACTGCTGATGTCACGGCCCCCGGAACGATGTTGCACACGTGTGTTTCCCGCTTCCGGCGGGAGCGCCGGCGGAGATCCGAGCAGTTGCGCCATTGGATCCTGTGCGGCTTGCGCCGAAATGCTTTCCGTCGGTCGCGGGATCGGTCCGAGTCCCGGCAGAAACGGTTCTCCTTGAGGGCGTTGCTTAGCACGCAAGTTCGAGTCGTTCTGACGCGCGAATGCATGGGTGTAGTACCACCCGAGCAATCCGAGTCCCAACGTGCACATCACTACAACAGCCAGAAGCGTACTAACGCGCGACTGAAGTGAGCGTATTCGATTCACGGAGGGAATGTGCCTCTCGCCTTGGATCCGCTCCGAAGCAACTTCATCTGTGCCAAGGCTCGCTGACTCATCGCCGAACTTCGGCTCCTTCCGATCTGGGGCTGGATTCATCGCGGTGCTCCAATGACGGTACGCTCAACATCGTCCGAGATCGTCTGCGTGGGTCGCTCTGCACTGCCGCCTGCAAAGCTCTTGTTAGTGACGCAGCCCGTCAGCTTTCCGCGCCTCAGGACAAGGTGCTCGGCAACTCTGTGGACGACGATGCGACCTTCGTGCACGGAGAAGTTGATGAGACTCTCTGTTCCATCTTCAGCCTTGGCGAAGATGGCCGGCCATTCGGCGTTGCCGGGAAAGGTCAACCAAGTCCGCGAGCCGTCGTCCCAAGCAGCCGTCGGACGCAACTCAGGCGCACCGCAATACCAGTAGTTGTCGTTGTGAACCTGTTTGGAAGAATCCCCCAGCGATTGGTCGACGCGTGCCTTCTGGCCTTCAGTCGAAGGAAGAGTCGGGTAGGTAAACCGCACGACATAGATCAGATCGCCCGCGTCCTGCTCTTGGTTGTACAACGACGCCGAGTAGTCGATCTCGTATGCGCGCCGCGACGTCAAGATTGTCAGGTTCGTATCCACTTGCGGGACAGCAGGCTTAACGAATACGTGCCGGCCACTTGCATCGACAGTCAGTCCTGGCAGGTCGCCACCGGCCAGGGCCTCGTACTCCTCCCCTTCTTCGAGAACGAAGTGGACCTGTCGGCCGACAAAGCCCCGTACCCGATACACTTGAGCAGCGTCGTAATGAACGTCGCGGACGCGAGAATCAGTGCGGCCAGGAGGCGGGACCGCTTCGGCATGCAAGCGATGGGAGGTTGCCGTCCCGATCAGCAGCGCTCCAACAAGAGCAACAAGATGTCGGCGCATCATCGCGCGTTCCCCGTTGTTGGCGACGTCGAGATGCGTGTCGTGGTTTCTGCCTGTGAGGCGTCAAAGAGCTCGGATTCCTTCCGAAATTCCCTGATGCGCAGGCCGAGCGGATTCCATGCCCGCATTCGCATGTCCTTCGCCGGAGGTTCGTACCCATACTCGAGCGTGGCGATCCAGTGACTCAGCTTCTCGGTTCCGTTTCCGCCGACTCGACTGCCGGTCAGGTAACGAACTTGGGCCAGGCTGACCCCGTTGCCAAGGCGCTTTAGAAACGTCACAGACTTGATTCGTGCTCGCACCGTCGTCCCGTCGCGGTAGGCGTTCAATGGCGATTCTGGATTGCTCGGAGTCCACCGCGCATAGAGAGCTTGGTTGAGTCGCGGTGCGTTGAATGCGCCGCATTGCTCGTAGTCACTCTCGGCGGAATCGAGGTCGAACGATTCGCAAACGCGAACGTACTGAGACAAAAGATACCGTGTGACAACTTCCGCAGGCTCCTCAGACGCCGTGTACTGCGGCACGACATCGACGATGCCCGTCGAGTTGTCGACTCGAACCAGAAACGGCTCCACGGATTTGAGCGGAAGCAGGAGCATCAAGCCAATCGCACTCACCAGCGTGAGAAGCACCGCGGCGCCGGCTACGCGCCACGCGATCCTGGTGCTCCGGACGCACTGAGCCATGCGGTCCGTGTCCCACGCCACGGCCTCAGCGCAGTAGCGCTCAAGTTCGGGGTCGCGGCTCATTCGGCGCCTTCCTTCAGCTGACGCGAATCGTGCCCGCCGAGGCCACCGCCATCCGGTAGGTCGGAAGTTATGACGAGCGAGCGTTCATTGATGAGTACTGCTCGCGCCGCGCAATCGACGTCGCGCGCACGCCCGGACGCACATCCGGCGCAGAGCATCACCATCATCGGTGCCATCCAACAAGACCTGAAGAGACGTGCTTCCATGTGTCTTCCCTCGCCAACTTCACTACCGTCGAATCGCGTTGCTGCGAGGCGCATTGCTGAGTCGTCGCGCTCCAGCCCTTGCTCCTGCACCTAAGTAGTACCCAGCTCGTCGCGACAGGCTGTCCCATCTACTCGTCTGTCGATCCATCACAGCGCCGCGGAGAAAGTCAGTCGTCGAACGCTTGCTCGATCCAAGCGTGTATGCCATCAAGGCGCTCATCGCTCCGAACGTACTGAGAGCGATGCCACTCGCCAGGCCGGCGGCGATCGGCATTACTTGCCGGAACACTAGGAACGTGAGACCCGCAGCGATGCACAAACGCACGCCATCGACAATCTGAATGCCGCCACCAGCTGCCACGGCCTGTTGTGCGGCAGTCCTGACCACCGTGAGCATCAGTGCCGCCATGAGAACGGTCAGCAGCGTGATCAGAGCGTAGTTCGCGAGCTGCGCACACCAAGCCTCGAAGAAGCGTCGTGTTGTTGCGAAGAACAGAAGGCCGATGAAGAGTGGTCCAAGCACAAGAAGGACCGAGAGCGCGATGCGCGAGAGGGAAAGCAAGAACATTGCGTAGACGGCAGTGATGACTATCACTACGTAGACCAGTATTCCGGCCATGTAGAAGGCGAAATCACCGTCGAAGATTCCGCCCTTCTCAATAAGCAGCGATGCTGCGTCGGACCCCTGATTGAGGATTTCGTCGACAATGCCGATGGGATCGTGGGCACCGATCAACACGGCGCCGAGCTGCGCCGGCGCATTGAAGACGGTATCGACGATCACCGTTTGATAGAGCCAGAGATTGACGGCTACGCCGAGCAGCAGCGCAACGACTGCAATGCGCTTGAACCCGTCTAACAGCGGCTGCTGGATCTGGCCCGTGAGTTGGAGGAAGCCCCACACCATGACGTAGAGTGTCCCGAGTGTGACCAAGAATGGCTCGAGCGCCGTCGCCACCCTGGCCAAGTTGTCACCGATGTACGTAGCGAGCAGCGCCGTCAGCCACGCGTTGAAATCGGCGAAGAAGCCCATTGATGCGAATCCGTCAGCTCACGTTCCAGATGAGAGCCCAAGAGACGGTCGATCGCGCAGCCTGCCGACACCTGCAATCGCTCTCTCGCGCTCGCGCTGACGTCGCGCAAGCTCTTGTGCTTGCGCCGACTGGTGAAGAACAAACAGCTTGTTTGCTTCGTTCTGCAGCATTCCCTGCTCTGCACCGATGCGCGCCTGCAGCTCTGCGATTGCCTTCGGGTCATCCGCACGTCCGATGGCGCGAATCAGTTCATCCAGTGCACCGAACCTGTCGCTGGTATTTGAAAGAGACTGCTCGGACAAGGCTTGGAGCATCGCCGCAGACCTGCGAGCGGCATCGATTTCGCCCCGATCTTGGGGGGCGAACGCAGCCAGGGCGCCATCGGAGAGAATCGCGTTCTGCTCCAATATCCGGCGTATCTCTTGCGCAAGAGCGGAATGAGCCGCAGCAGCCCCTTGCACAGCGCGCTCGAGCTCCTGCCAATCCGCTGGCAGGTAGTTGCGCACAGTTCCCTCCAGCAGTCGCTCCATGCCACGTCGGCCCGTCATCGATTCGTAGGCATCCTCGGCCTGCCGCAAGGCATCGCGGGCGACAGTAAGCTGTTCCTGGAGCTGCTGGAGCTGAGCGATGAGCTGAACAATCGCGCCAACGTCCGTAACTGGAATCTGAGCCCGCGCTACCGGCACAACTGTCATTGCAAGAGTGCCGAGTACTGCAATAAACCAGGACCTATGACGCATGTGGATTCCCTCCTTGCTATTGCGACGGATCTGCGACCCGGCGCAGGAATGCTGGTAACCAGTCCTGCGATCGCGGCCCAAAGGTGTCGATGGCCGCGTGCATTGCCTGAACCAAGCTGGCTCGCCCGGAAATCACGGCAAGCTCGGCGTCGAAGCCTTTCAGGTCCAACTCGCAGACAGTCGAATAGCGGCCTTGCTTGATCAGAAACTGTCGCGAGTGAGGATCGATTCGCTCCTTGATGAGCTGGAACTCTCGCTCGGTAAGCCCGAACCCGTCGATGTAGTCTTCGGCCGCCGCATCGGAGTTGGGCAAGAAAATCTTGGTCGCCGTACCCTCAATGATCGTGCGGGCGATCGGGCTTTGGAGAGCGTCATGAGGACTCTGTGTTGACACGCAAAGCACACCATCGAGCTTCCGCCAGGTCTTCAGCGCATTCTTGGTTCTCGACTCGAATACCGGATCGCCGAGCAGATTCGAAAACTCGTCCATCCAGCAAACCAATCGGCGCCCATCCACCAACGCATCGATGAGATTGAACAGGTACCAACTCACGGGCGTGCAGATGACTGCGTTCGGCAGGACATCTGTCACGTCGAAGCCGAGGATGGATTGCGTGCCAAGGCGGGGAACGACTGAATCGACGGGGTTGTCGAAGACCCACGCATACTCGCCGCGGGCAATGTGCGTCCAGCGCGCGAGTCGTGGATACAGACCAGTTGGATCCGTGGAGTCGACGAACTCGATCAGCCTGGAGAGGCGTCTCGCCTCCGGCGCCAGAGCCAAGGTTCCGCGGAGCGCCTGAAAGAGATCAGCTTCCTCCCGCGCGCTAGCAGGTCTTGCCAAGAGCGTTAACCACTGCCGCAGGAACTCGAGATGGGCTGGAGTCGGCGGCAGCTGCAGTGGATTGAAGCCGGTGGGAACGCCATTGCGTAGCGCAAGATATTCGCCATCGAGTGCGCGGACGAGTATCTCGAGGCCATGATCCTTGTCGATCAGGACCTGTGTTGCGCCATGCTTCATGAGCATCGCGACGAGGAAGCCAATCAGAACTGTCTTTCCAGAGCCCGTCGGCCCGCAGATGAATGTGTGGCCCAGATCCTTTCGTGTACCGCCGTCAACCTCGCG
>CADEEJ010000299.1 GCA_902826315.1 uncultured Steroidobacter sp. | reverse complement strand
AGCGTCACTTCGCCTGCCTGCTGCAGGTTGATCTTCGTTCTCGCGACGAGCTCCACCTCGAGATCGGTCGCTGTGATCGAGAGCTGTTCACCCCGACCGACTACGAGCACGTTGGCGAGGATTGGCATCGTCTGCCGGCGCTCGACCACACCGATGACTGCCTGCAAGGGGGCGAGGATCGTTTCTCGCTCTGCGCTGAACTTCATCTTTCCACCTGTCCGACTTCTTAATTAGATAGATAGATATTTAAGAATTGTAATGACTATGAGGGGGCCGCATCGCTGTGAATAAGTGACTTTTCGCCATTCCCTTCAACACACTTATGAGCAGGACAACCGTAGCGGCAACGCAGCCGGTACATGTCCGCAAGCTGTTAGCTGTTTGTGGATCGATCCCGTCCTCAGCTCGTACACACTATATCCACAGTCATCCAGCCAGGGTTCTCAACAGGTTTGAGTAGTCCTCGCTGGTGCGCGTGTTCGACTCGCGCAGCTCTTTGATCACACGACAAGCGTGCAGCACGGTCGTGTGGTCGCGTCCGCCGAAAGCATCGCCGATCTCCGGCAAGCTGTGACTCGTGAGTTCCTTCGCGAGTGCCATCGCCACCTGGCGCGGCCGCGCGATCGAACGGCTGCGACGCTTCGAGAGCAGATCGGCAACGCGAATCTTGTAGTACTCGGCGACGGTCTTCTGGATGTTCTCGATCGTGACGAGACGATCCTGCAGCGCCAGCAGATCGCGCAGCGCCTCTTTCGCGAAGTCCATCGTGATCGCGCGTCCGGTGAACTGCGAATTCGCGACGACCCGGCGCAGCGCGCCTTCGAGCTCGCGCACGTTGGAGCGAATCCGCTTGGCGATGAAAAACGCTACTTCTTCCGGCAAATCCACGCGTGTCTGCGCCGCCTTGCTCATCAGAATCGCGACGCAGGTCTCAAGCTCCGGCGGCTCGATCGCAACCGTGAGACCCCAGCCGAAGCGGGATTTCAGCCGTTCTTCCAGGCCTTCGACTTCCTTCGGATAACGGTCGCAGGTCAGGATGATCTGCTGCTGGCCTTCGAACAGCGCGTTGAACGTGTGGAAGAACTCTTCCTGCGAGCGATCCTTGCCGGCGAAGAACTGGATGTCGTCGATCATCAGCGCATCGAGCGAGCGATACGCGGTTTTGAAATCGTTGATCGTGTTGTGCTGAAGCGCCTTGACCATGTCGCCGACGAAGCGCTCGGAGTGAACGTACGCGACGCGGGCGCGCTCGTTGCGGCCGCGGATCATGTTGCCGACCGCGTGCATCAGGTGCGTCTTGCCGAGGCCGACGCCGCCGTAGATGAACAGCGGGTTGTACGCGCGCCCCGGGTTCTCCGCGACCTGCATCGCTGCCGCTCGCGCGAGCTGATTGCTCTTGCCCTCGACGAAGCTGGTGAACGTGAAGTCCGGATTCAGCCGGCTGCCGAGCAGGGAAGGCAGGTCCTTGGGCTGAGGCCGGCCGTTCTGGGGCACGACGGCCGGGATCGGTGCGGGGATCGCCCGCGAGCCGACTTCGAGCACGACGGCCGGGACCGGCTCGGACCCGACGGCGTCGACTAGCTCGGAAATCCGCCCGGCGACGTTCTCATTCACCCAATCGACGACGAACCGGTTCGGCGCGAGCAGGCGCAAGGTGTGCCCGTCTTCGACCGCCTGGAGCGGGCGTATCCACGTGTTGAATTGCGCCTCCGGCAGTTCCGCCTCGAGTTGCGTCAGACAGCGCCGCCATAACGAACCCTGCACGGTTTCGTCCCCTATTGGATCAAGCCAAGTCAAAGAATTGTTCTGCGCGGGCCACGCGGAAGGAGGGCGAGTCTATACCGATGCACGCAGGGTTATCCACAGCCCGCGCGCACGAAGTTTCTGACGGCGGCAGGGCGCAAATGCTTGACACTCGAAGGTGCGCTGCGTACCCTTGCCGCCCTTCTTTCCGCCCACCATGTGCTTGTTTTAACGCAACTTTCGCAGTTGCAACTTCCAGCCAGCGCCTGAACGAGAGCCCGCATGAAGCGTACTTACCAACCGAGCAATCTGCATCGTCAGCGCACTCACGGCTTTCGCGCCCGCATGGCCACCCGAGCAGGTCGTCAGGTTCTCGCCCGGCGCCGCGCGAAGGGTCGCAAGCGTCTCACTGTCTGAGCGGTGAGCGCGTCGCTCGCGCCGCCGGCTCGTTCACGTCTGCTTGTCTTCGCTTGTGTCCCGCACGACCGTTCAAACCCGCGCAACGCCTCCGGCAAAAATCTGAATTCGATCGCGTGTATCGTGAGGCGCGGCGCTCGGCCGACGCCCTGTTCGCGATATTTGCGCGTAACACTGGCGCGCCGGTGCCCCGCCTTGGATTGGCGATCGCCGCCCGCATCGTCGGGAATGCGGTACGCCGCAATCGCATCAAGCGTCTCATCCGGGAATCGTTTCGCCAGCATCAGCATGAATTGCCCGCAGTCGATCTCGTCGTCAATGCGCGCACCGGCGCGCGCGATGCGGACAACGCAGCGATCACGCGCAGCCTCGAAAAGCATTGGCGCACGGTAGCCAAACAATGCGCGCCATCCTGAAGGGTTTGATTCGCCTGTATCGCTACTTCGTGAGCCCGCTGCTCGGGCCGAACTGCCGTTTCTATCCGAGCTGTTCCTGTTATGCCGAAGAAGCGATCGAGCATCACGGCTTCGTGCGCGGCAGTTATCTCGCTGCGCGACGCATATTGCGCTGTCATCCATGGCATCCAGGCGGCTACGACCCGGTGCCGCCACCCCATTCGATAAAGCCAGCGTCACATGGATAACCAACGCGTATTCGTCTGGGCCGCACTGGCTCTGCTGCTGTGGCTGAACTACACCACGTGGCAACGCGACTACGCGCCGCAAGCTGCGCCGGTGCCGGCTGCTCCGACGTCGACTGCGACGCCGAACGCACCGGCAGCAGATACATTGCCCGAGCTGCCGTCGGAGACTTCGACGCCGACACCGCAATCGTCCGCTGCGCCCGCGACTCCGCAGCAGCAAGTCGAAGCACCAGCGAACGGCGCGAGCGTCATCCATGTCACGACCGATGTGTTGTCGATGGACATCAGCACGCGCGGCGGCGAGCTCGTGCGCGCCGATCTGCTGAAATATCCGCTGCAGAAAGACCAGCCCAACATTCCCGTGCGGCTGTTCAATCCGACGCCGCCGGTCTACGTCGCACGCTCAGGCCTGCGCGCGGCCGACAGCAAGCCCGAGCCGAATCACCTCGCGATTTTTGGTAGCGCCGCGAGCGACTACACGCTGCAAGCCGGCGAAGCGAAGCTGATCGTGCCGCTGACCTGGAGCGAAGGCGGGCTGACCGTCACCAAGACGTACACGTTCTACCCGGGCACCTATCGCATCGATCTCAGCTACGACGTCAGCAACCAATCCGGTAGCGATTGGAAAGCGGCTTCGTACGTGCAGCTCGTGCGTCACTACGAGCACATCGAGCGCTCGTACTTCAAAGTCGAGACGTACGCGTATCGCGGTCCCGCGATTTTCGACGGCAAGGGCTATCGCAAGCTGAACGTCGAGGAGGACGAGGATCGCGCGTTCAAAGGCGCGTTCGCCGGCGGCTGGATGGCCGCGCTCCAACATCATTTCGTCGCCGCCGCCGTGCCGCCGGTGCAGGCGACGTACGACTATCAGATCAGCCTCAACCCGCAGAACGACTTCACACTCGGCTACCGCGGTCCGCTCACGACAGTGGCGAACGGCGCCACGCAGTCGTTCAAGGAAACGCTGTTCGTCGGCCCGAAGCTGCAGGACCAGCTCGCAGCAACCGGTCCCAAGCTGCAGCTCGTCGCCGACTACGGCCGCCTGACGATCATCTCGCAGCCGCTGTTCGTCGTGCTCGAGAAGGTGCACGAGTTCGTGCGCAACTGGGGCCTGGCGATCATCATCGTCACGTTCCTGATCAAGCTCGTGTTCTACAAGCTGACGGCCGCGAGCGGCCGCTCGATGGCGAAGATGCGCAACGTCGCACCGCGCATCAAGGCGATCCAGGAGCGCTACAAGGACGACCGCGAGCAGCTCGGCCGGCAGATGATGGAGCTGTACAAGCGCGAGAAGATCAATCCGCTCGCCGGCTGCCTGCCGATCCTGATCCAGATTCCGTTCTTCCTCGCCTTCTACTGGGTGCTGCTGGAGAGCGTGGAGATGCGGCAGGCGCCGTTCTTCGGCTGGATCACCGACCTGTCGGTACGCGATCCGTTCTTCATCCTGCCGATCCTGATGGGCGCAGCGATGTTCGCGCAGTTCAAGCTGCAGCCGATGCCGAGCACGGATCCGGTGCAGGCAAAGGTGTTCGCTTTCATGCCCGTGATCATGTCGGTGACGATGGCGTGGTTCCCCGCGGGTCTGGTGCTCTACTGGCTGACGAACACGCTGCTGTCGATCGCGCAGCAGTGGCGCATCAATAAGCTCGTGGCGGCGGAGCAGCAGAAGACGTAGGTGCCGTGAACGCGACGCGCGCTGACGCCGCCGAATCCCGCAAGCGGGATACGATCGCCGCGCTCGCGACGCCGCCGGGCCGTGGCGGTATCGGAGTCATCCGCGTTTCCGGGTCGCTCGCCGCGACCATCGCGCGGGAAATTCTCGGTGAGGTGCCGCGGCCGCGGCGCGCAGTGCTCCGCACGTTTCGCGATGCCGACGGACACGCGCTCGACAATGGACTCGCGCTGTATTTCGCAGCGCCGGCCTCGTTCACCGGCGAAGATGTTCTCGAGCTGCACGGTCACGGCGGTACTGTCGTCATGGACATGCTGCTCGGACGCATATTGCGACTCGGCGCTCGCATGGCCGAGGCGGGCGAGTTCTCGCGCCGCGCGTTCCTCAACGACAAGCTCGATCTGGCGCAGGCCGAAGCAATCGCCGATCTCATCGACAGCGGCTCGGTCGAAGCCGCTCGCGCCGCACTGCGCTCGATGCACGGCGAGTTTTCCATCGCAGTGAATTCGTTGACCGAAGCCGTGACCGAGACGCGCATGCACGTCGAGGCGGCCATCGATTTTCCGGAAGAGGAAATCGATTTCCTCGCCGACACCGCGCTGCGTGCGCGCATCGACGGTGCGATCGAGCTGTGCGCGCAGATCGCAGCGAAGGCTCGTCAGGGTGCGTTGCTGCGAGAAGGCATGACGGTCGTCATCGCCGGGCGGCCAAACGCGGGTAAGTCGAGCCTGCTCAATCGCCTCGCGGGCTACGATGCCGCTATCGTCACCGCCATCCCAGGTACGACGCGCGACGTGCTGCGTGAACGGATCGCGATCGATGGCATGCCGTTGCACATCGCAGATACCGCAGGCCTGCGCGACGAGGCCGACACGGTCGAAGCAGAGGGGATTCGACGCGCGCGCCAGGAGATGACTCGCGCGGACCGCATCTTATATGTGATCGACGGCCAGCGCGGTGCAGAGCCAGCCGACGTCACGCGCGAGCTCGCGAGCTTGCCCACCGATGTCCCGGTTACGCTCGTCGTCAACAAGATCGACCTGCTCTCCATCGCTTCGCGCTACGAACAATCGCAGCCTGCGCGTCTGTACGTCTCCGCGATCACAGGCGAAGGCATCGATCTGCTGCGCGAGCACCTGAAGGAGTGCATGGGATTCCAAGGCGTCGACGCAGGAACCATCTCGGCGCGACGCCGACATCTCGACGCGCTCGCTCGCGCCGACCGACATCTGCAAGAAGCGCGACGCCAACTCCTCGAGCAACGCGCCGGCGAACTGATGGCGGAGGAGCTGCGTCAAGCGCAGCAGTCGCTCGCGGAGATCACCGGCGCGTTCACGTCCGACGACCTGCTCGGCCGCATCTTCTCCAGCTTCTGCATCGGCAAGTAGGAAATCAAAAACCCTACAGACGTTTGGTCACTGTCACATCCTCACCCTGCACCGCCACCATGTGGAGTACATTTGCGCGAAACGGGGAGGGGACATCATGGTGCCGAAGTTGAAGAAGGGACTGCTGCTCATTGCGCTGTTCTGGATGAACAGTGCGTTCGCGACTCTCATTACATTCGATCACTTGATCAACAATCCATCGGCCAATCGCGAAGTCGCGGGCACCGAGTGGATCTCGCAAGGGTTGCGGCTCGCGTCGCCGACGCTCGGCCTCAACGTCGGCTGCGGTATTCCGGTCTCCTGCCTGGGCGCCGACAAGACTTCGGTCGCGGACTTCAACGGCATCATCGACGGGTCGTTCACCGTGCCGGGCACGGTGTTCTCACTGGGCATCCAGTTCTGTTGCGAGGACTTCGAGCGGCCGCCGGGCTTCGACGACAAGACGATCACCTCGATCTTCGACACTTCCGGCATGCTGCTCGCGCAAATCTTCGATACCGATTTCCTGTTCCGCAGCAGAGTGCCGATCGGCAGCTTCTCGGTCGACCTCGGCAGCGA
>CADEEJ010000298.1:3559-6449 GCA_902826315.1 uncultured Steroidobacter sp. | reverse complement strand
GAGGAGTGCTGTGACATGAAGCGGCCGATCTTCGTTCCGCGCGTCGAGGGCACGGCCTCGCGCCAGGCGCATGCCGACCTGCCCGCCGGCACGTACGAGCGCGAGATCAGCAAGGAAGGGTTCTTCGGGCCCGCGGCGTTCTTCCACCACAAGCATCCGCCGACCGGCTGGACAGCGTTCGAAGGTCCGATGCGTCCGCATGCGTTCGATTTGAACAAGCTGGCGCGGGCGCAAGGCTCACCTTGGGATGCCGCCGACGTACTGCGCAATGGCAACGTGCGCGTTCGCTTCTGGCAGACAACGACGTCGATGGATCATCTTGCGCGCAACGCGGATGGTGACGATCTGCTGTTCCTGCATCAGGGCGCGGGCGACTTGCATTGCGACTATGGCCATCTCGCGCTCGCCGCCGGCGACTATGTCGTCATTCCTCGCGGCACGATGTGGCGGATCGAGACGAAGCAGCCGCTGGCCACGATGCTCATCGAAGCCACGAACTCCAGCTACGCGTTGCCGGACAAGGGCATGCTCGGCGCGCACGCAATCTTCGATCCGGCGATGCTCGATATTCCTACGATGGACGCTGCCTTCGTCGCGCAGCAGAGCGACGATCGCGCGTGGCAAGTGCGCGTCAAGCGCAACAACGCAATCTCGGTCGTAACTTATCCGTTCAATCCGCTCGACGCGACCGGCTGGCATGGCGACCTTTCGGTCGTGCGCATCAACGTCAAGCACATCCGGCCGGTCGCGAGTCATCGGTATCATCTGCCGCCGTCCGTGCACACGACCTTCGTCGCCAATCGCTTCGTGGTCTGCACGTTCGTGCCGCGGCCGTTCGAGACCGATCCCGGCGCGCTCAAGGTGCCGTTCTTCCACAACAACGACGACTACGACGAAGTGATCTTCTATCACGCAGGCAACTTCTTCTCCCGCGACAACATCGCGCCCGGCATGATGACGCTGCATCCTTGCGGCTTCACGCATGGCCCGCATCCGAAGGCGCTGAAGAACATGCTGGTGCAGTCGAAGCCGGCCACCGACGAATACGCAGTGATGATCGATGCGCGAGATTCGTTGGAGATCACCCCGGCTGCCCAGGAAGTGGAGTGGGCCGGCTACGTGGACAGCTGGAAAGAAAAATGAAACTTGCGACTTTGCGCAACGGCTCGCGCGACGGGCAGCTCGTCGTCGTCAGCCGCGATCTCACGCGGGCGCTGCCCGTACCGAAAATCGCAGCGACCCTGCAGGAAGCGCTCGACAATTGGGCGCGCTGCTCGCCACTGCTGCGCGAGACTGCAGAATCGCTGGAGCAGGGCACTGTCCCGGGGGCTGCATTCCAAGTCGATCGCGCGCTGGCACCGTTGCCGCGTGCGTATCAGTGGGTCGACGGCTCGGCGTATGTGAATCACGTCGAGCTGGTGCGCAAGGCGCGCGGCGCCGAGATGCCGGCGAGCTTCTGGACCGATCCGTTGGTCTACCAGGGCGGCTCGGATGACTTTCTCGGGCCGACGGAAGACGTCTGCGTCGCGAGCGAGGAGTTCGGCATCGACCTGGAGGGCGAGGTCGCGGTCGTCACCGACGACGTGCCGATGGGCACGGGGTCGCACCAGGCACGCGAGCACATCAAGCTGCTCATGCTCGTGAACGACTGGTCGCTGCGTAACCTGATCCCGGCGGAGCTCGCCAAAGGATTCGGCTTCTACCAGTCCAAGCCGTCGACTGCTTTCTCGCCGGTCGCCGTGACGCCGGATGAGTTGGGCGAGGCGTGGGATGGCGGCAAGATCAACTTGCCGCTCACGGTGGAGATCAACGGCGCGCCGTTCGGCAAGCCGGAGGCGGGGGTGGACATGACGTTCGACTTCCCGCACTTGCTCGCGCACGTCACGAAGACTCGCAATGCGCGCGCCGGCACGATACTCGGCTCGGGCACGATCTCGAACTACGATCGCAGCCGCGGCTCGGCGTGCCTCGCGGAGCGCCGCACGCTGGAGCTGATCGAGCAGGGCAAGGCGGTCACGCCGTTTCTTAAGTTCGGCGACCGCGTGAAGATTGAGATGCTGGACGCGCAGGGCGGCAGCATCTTCGGCGCGATCGATCAGAGAGTGGTGCGGGCTTAGTCCAGCTCTTTCAGCAACGCGGTTCCGCCCAAGCCGCGCATCTGTCCCACGATCCACGCTTGCCTCTCGCGCACGTAGTTCGACGGCGCGTTCACCCGCATGCGCTTCGGGCTCGGTAGCACGGCTGCGAGCAGCGCAGCGTCATAAACATTCAGACGTGCCGCGCGCTTGTGGAAGTACACGTCCGCGGCTGCTCCCACGCCGAACACCCCACGTCCGAACTCCGCGACGTTCAAGTACACCTCGAGGATGCGCTGCTTCGGCCACAGCGTCTCGATGAGCACCGTGAAGTACGCCTCCAGGCCCTTGCGCAGCCAGCTCTGCTGCGGCCACAGGAACAGGTTCTTCGCGACCTGCTGCGAGATCGTGCTGGCGCCGCGCACGCGCCGGCCGCGCTGACGATCGGCGAGGGCGTCGTTGATCGACTTCAGGTCGAAGCCGAAGTGCGCGGGAAAGTTCTGATCTTCCGCGGCGATCACTGCGACCTTGAGCTGCGGGGAGATGTTCGCGTCATCGACCCAGCGGTAGCGCAGCGGCGAGCTCGTGCGCTCCCGGAGCATGAAGGCGGAGGTGGGCGGATCGACCCAGCGCAGCAGCAACACCGCGCCGATGGTGAGCACGAGCCAGGTCGCGAGCGCCCACGACAGCCAGCGAAGCACCCGGCGCCACGCCGCGGGCGGCTCATTCGAGGGTAGTGGGTTGTGCGAAATCAAGGTGAATGTGAGCTATTCGACGAAACGTCACGAGGTCTTGGATATAATCTTGCGAATTTA
>CADEEJ010000298.1:0-3459 GCA_902826315.1 uncultured Steroidobacter sp. | reverse complement strand
CAAGCCAAGGACAGCTCGAAGGAGTTCTTTGCCGGCATCGGCGCTTCCTGGAACATCAACCAGAGCTACGCGCTGCGACTCGAGTACCAGAAGTTCCTGGACGTCGGCGATGTCGCGACCGGTGAAGGCGACATCGATTTCGTCAACGTCTCTATTCTGTTCCGTTAGGCCTCGACCCGGCGTGCCGACTCGATGACCACCGTCTCGGTCGGCACGTCCTGGTAGCGACCCTTGTTGCCGGTCTTCACGGCAGCGATCGCGTCCACGACCTCCATTCCCGACTCGATCCGGCCGAACACGGCATAGCCGAAGTTGCCCGGCTTGTTGTCGAGGAAGTCGTTGTCGACCAGGTTGATGAAGAACTGCGAGGTGGCGCTGTTGACCTCGTTGGTGCGCGCCATCGCCAGCGTGCCGCGCTTGTTCTTCAGGCCGTTGGTCGCCTCGTTCTTGATCGGCTCGTGGCCCTTCTTGTCCTTCATGTCCGCGGTCAGCCCGCCGCCCTGGACCATGAAACCCGCAATCACGCGATGGAAGACCGTGCCGTCGAAGAAGCCTTCGTCGACGTAGCGCAGGAAATTCTCGACCGACACCGGCGCCTGCTTGTCGAACAGCTGCACCTTGAAGGTTCCCTTGGAAGTCTTGAACTCGATCATGGCAATGAACCCTCCGTCACCCGTTCGTGGCCCGCTAAATCGGCGTGCGAGCGTACGTGAGCGAAGCCGCTGCGCACAAGTCGGTCGCGCACCGCCGCCGCCTGGGTCCAGCCGTGCTCCAGGACGAGCCAGCCGCCCGGCTGCAGGTGCTGCCCGGCCTGCGCGACGATCTGCTCGATCGCTTCCAGCCCGGTAATACCGGCGATCAGCGCAATTTCCGGCTCGAAACGGCTGACATCCGGCGCCAGGTCGGTATCGCCGCGCGCGATGTAGGGCGCATTCGCCGCGACGACCTCGAACCGCCGGCCCGCGAGCGGCGCGAACCAGTTGCCGCGCTCGAATTGGACGTTGGAGAGTTGCAGCCGCAGTGCGTTGCGCCGCGCGATCTCGATTGCTTCGCCGGACACATCCACGGCTGTTACTCGCAACGAGGGCCGCTCGCTTGCGACCGCGAGTGCGATCGCGCCGCTGCCCGTGCCGAGATCCGCCATCGCGCTCGCATCGGGACGCAGCAGCGCCAATGTCCGCTCGACCACGAGCTCGGTTTCCGGCCGCGGAATCAGCACTGCAGGCGACACTTCCAGCAACAGCGACCAGAATTCCTGGTGCCCGCGTATGTATGCAACAGGCTCGCCCTGTAGGCGCCGCCTGATCAGCTGCTGGAACGACCAGCCCGCGTTGGCGGGCAGCGCGCGCTCGGGCGCCGCACGGAAATCCGTGCGCGACAAACCTGTTACGTATTCGAGCAGCAGCTCGGCGTCGAGACGTGCGGAAGCGGACGTGCGCTCGAGCAGCAGCGTCGCGGTATGCAGCGCGTCGGAGATCGTTTGAGTCACGTACAATTGTCCACCAACACACTATTGTAGGTCGGAATCGCATTCCGGCGACTCACCCATGCGCGTCTATCAGAACGCTATCGAGATGATCGGCAAGACGCCGATGTTGCAGCTCCACCGTTTCGACACGGGGCCGTGCGACCTGTTCCTCAAGCTCGAGTTCATGAACCCCGGCGGCTCGATCAAGGATCGCATCGGCCTGTCGATGATCGAGGAGGCGGAGAAGCGCGGCGAGCTGCAACCGGGTGGCACGATCGTCGAGGCGACCGCGGGTAACACCGGTCTCGGTCTGGCGCTGGTCGCCGCGCAGAAGGGCTATCGATTGATCCTGGTGCTGCCGGACAAGATGAGCCAGGAGAAGATCTTCAACCTGCGCGCAATGGGCGCGGAAGTCGTGCTGACGCGCTCCGACGTCGCGAAGGGTCACCCGGAGTACTACCAGGACCTCGGCGCCGCGATCGCCAAGCGCACCGGCGCTTTCTTCATCAATCAGTTCGGCAATCCCGACAATCCCAAGGCGCACGAGGAAACGACCGGGCCGGAGATCTGGGAGCAGATGTCGCAGCGGCTCGACGCCGTCGTGCTCGGCGTCGGTTCGAGCGGCACGATCGGCGGGCTTGCAGCGTTCTTCAAGAAGACTGCGCCGCACGTCGAGCTGGTGCTCGCCGATCCGCAGGGCTCGATCCTCGCGGAGTACATCGCGACCGGCAAGATGACGCAGAAGGGCTCGTGGCTGGTCGAAGGCATCGGCGAGGATTTCATCCCGACGATCTGCGACTTCTCGCTGACGAAGCGCGCGTACAGCATTCCAGACGCCGAGTCGTTCTCCGTGGCGCGCGAGCTGTTGCAGAAGGAAGCGATCCTCGCCGGCTCGTCTACGGGCACGCTGCTCGCCGCGGCGCTGCGCTTCTGCCGCGAGCAGAAGACGCCGAAGCGCGTCGTTACTTTCGCGTGCGACACGGGCGCACGCTATCTGTCGAAGCTCTACAACGACTTCTGGATGGAGGACCAAGGCTTCGTCCAGCGCGAGCGCTACAGCGATCTGCGCGATCTCATCGGCCGGCCGCACGGCGAGCGCGCGACGATCACCGTCGGTCCGAACGACGTGCTGACCACCGCGCACAACCGTTTGCGCAACGCCGGCTTCTCGCAGCTGCCGGTCATGGACGGCGAGCGCCTCATCGGCATCATCACCGAGGACGACATCCTGCGCTTCTCGTTCGGGCGGCCCGAGCGCTTCAAGGAGCCGGTGCGCAACGCGATGACCGCGACGTTCCTGCGCGTCGACAAGACGCTGTCGGTCAACAATCTGGTCGCGATGCTGGAAGTCTGCGCCTCGGCGGCGGTGATGGACGGCGACAAGTTCCTCGGCCTGATCACACGTTCGGATGTTCTGAACTATCTTCGTCGGCAGGTTTGAATATGTCTTCCAAGCAATCGCTTCGGTTTGCCACGCGTTGCATTCACGGCGGGCAGTCTCCCGATCCTTTGACCGGCGCCGTGATGCCGCCGATCTACGCAACGTCGACCTATGCGCAGTCGAGCCCCGGCGTGCACAAGGGCTACGACTACGCTCGCACCGCGAATCCGACGCGTGGCGCGTGGGAACGCTGCATCGCCGATCTCGAAAGCGGCACGCACGGCTTCGCGTTCGCTTCCGGTATGGCGGCGACCAGCACGCTGCTGGAGCTCATCGACGCAGGCAGCCATATCGTCGCGATGAACGATCTGTACGGCGGCACGTTCCGCGTGTTCGAGCGCGTGCGGCGGCGTTCGGCGAACCTCGACATCACGTTTGCTGACCTCACGCAGCACGCGAACCTGGAGAAGGCGGTGCGCCCGCAAACGCGCATGATCTGGATCGAGACGCCGACCAACCCGACGCTGCGTCTCGTCGACATCGCGCAGGTCGCGGAGTTCGCGCGCCGGCGCGGCATCATCACCGTCGTCGACAACACGTTCGCGAGCCC
>CADEEJ010000297.1 GCA_902826315.1 uncultured Steroidobacter sp. | reverse complement strand
GCACGATGACGGCGACGACGCCTAGTGCCGCACCGAGCGCGAGCGCGCCGATGTCACCCATGAACACTTGCGCGGGATAGGTGTTGAACCAGAGGAAGCCGAGCCCGGCGCCGACCAGCGTCGCGCAGAACACCAGGATTTCACCGGTTCCTTCGATGAAAGGAATGCCGAGATAACCCGAGAAGACCGCATTGCCCGTTGCATACGCGAACACCCCCAGCGCTCCGCCGACCAGTACGGCAGGCATGATTGCGAGCCCGTCGAGCCCGTCCGTCAGGTTCACCGCGTTGCTGGAGCCGACGACGACGAAATACGTCAGCAGGATGTAGCCGTAGCCGAGCGGCACCATCACCGTCTTGAAGAACGGCACGTACAGCGCGGTCTCGGCCGGCGCTTTCGCGGTGACGAACAACGCGATCGCGCAGCACAGGCCCGCGACCGACTGCCAGAAATATTTGTAGCGGGCGATCAGGCCGCGGCTGTTGCCGATGACCAGCTTGAGATAGTCGTCCCAGAAGCCGATCAGGCCGAACGCGAGCGTCACGCCGAGCGTGATCCACACGAAGCGGTTCCTGAGATCGGCCCACAGCAGCGTCGAAGCGACGATCGCGACCAGGATCAAGGTCCCGCCCATCGTCGGCGTACCCGCCTTCGGCAGGTGCGACTTCGGTCCGTCGTCGCGCACGCGCTGGCCGATCTGGTTGTACGACAGGCGCCGGATCATCCACGGCCCGATCAAGAACGAGATGACGAGCGCGCTCAGCGCGGCCAGGATCGCGCGCAGCGTCAGGTAGCTGAAGAGACGGAACGCGCCTTCGAGTGCAGTGAGTTTTTGTGCGAGGTACAGCAGCACTTTTTTTGTCCCCTAGTGACCGTCTGTACTTGCGGGCTTGTGCAGGGCGAGCGCCGCGGACACTCGCTCCAGGCGATTGGCGCGCGATCCTTTGATGAGCACTGCGACGCCGCCCGTGAGCGACTTGCTCGCCTCCGCGATGAGCGCGTCGAGGCTCGCGAACCACTGTGCGCCGGGACCGAATGCCTCCACTGCAAAGCGCGAACCCTCGCCGACTGCGAACAGCCGCTCGATGCCAGCTTGCTTCGCGTAGCGACCGACCTCGGCGTGCAGCTCATCGCCGCTGTCGCCGAGCTCGCGCATTTCACCGAGCACCAGCCAACGCACGCCACCGAACGTGCGGAATGCATCGAGACCCGCCTTGAGCGAGCTGGGATTGGCGTTGTACGAGTCGTCGACCAGGAACGCGCCGTTCAGCGCCGGCTTCAGCTCGAGACGTCCCGCGACGCTCTTCATCGCAGCGAGACCGGCGACTATCTCGTCGAGATCGATGCCGACCGCGCACGCAGCGGCGGCCGCGCCGAGTGCATTGCGCAGGTTGTGCAGACCGCCGAGCGCGAGCGTCGCGGGCTTGCTGCCGTACGGCGTCACGAGCTCGAAGTCGGTGCGGAATCCGCTCGCGTCGCTTTGCGTGCGCACCTTGTGAGCCATGAAATCCGCCGGCTGCTCGAAGCCGAACGTCAGCACACGCTCGGCGGCGCTCGAGTCGCGCCATTGCGCGGCGAAGGCGTCGTCGGCGTTGATGATCGCGACGCCTTCCGCCGGCAGCGCGCGGAACATTTCGCCTTTGCCCTGTGCGACGCCGGCGAGACTGCCGAACCCTTCGAGGTGCGCAGCGCCCGCGTTGGTCACGATGCCGACGGTCGGCTCTGCGAGGCTCGCGAGGTGTGCGATCTCGCCGATGTGATTCGCACCGGTCTCGATGACGGCGTAGCGATGCTCGGCCGTCAGCTCCAGCAGCATCAGCGGCACGCCGATGTGATTGTTGAGATTGCCGCGCGTGACCAGCGTCTTGCCCCGGCGCGACAGGATCGAGCCGATCAGCTCTTTGGTCGTCGTCTTGCCGTTGCTGCCGGTGACGCCGACGAGCGGGATATGGAACTGGCGGCGCCATGCGTGAGCGAACGCCGCGAGCGCGCCGAGCGGATCGGGCGCGACGACTTGCGGAATGTCGGAGGCGAGCGGCCGTTCGACGATCGCGGCGGCAGCGCCACGCTCCGCGGCCGCTGCCACGAAGTCGTGGCCATCGAAGCTCGGACCGCTCAGCGCGACGAACAACGCGCCGGGCTTGAGCGTGCGCGAATCGGTGGAAACGCTGCTGAACGCGCAATCGTTGCCGACGATCTGCCCGGCCGAGTAGCGAACCAGCTCGCTGAGGCGCCACGCCATCATGAGCGCCGCTCCAGCTGTGCACGCGCGACTTCGCGATCGCTGAAGTGGCGGCGCTCGGTGCCGACGACCTGGTAGTCCTCGTGACCCTTGCCGGCGATCAGCACGACGTCGCCCGGCTTGCCCAGCGCGATGCCTTGCGCGATCGCCGCTGCGCGATCGCGCTCGATCAACGCGCGCTGCGGCGCTGCGAATCCTTTGACGATGTCGGCGACGATCGCATCGCCGTCTTCGGTGCGCGGATTGTCGTCGGTGACGATCACCACGTCGGCCAGCCGCTCGGCTGCCGCCGCCATGACCGGCCGCTTGCCGGGATCGCGATCGCCGCCGCAACCGAAGATGCAGATCAGTTTGCCCGTGGTGTGCCGGCGCGCTGCCGCCAGCACCTTCTCTAATGCATCGGGTGTGTGCGCGTAGTCGACGATCGCGAGCGGCTTGCCGGTGGCGACGAGCGTCTCCATGCGTCCCGGCGGCGGGCTGCAACGCTCCAGCGCCGCGATCGCATCGTGGAACGGCACGCTCCAGCCGAGCAGCGCGCCCAGTGCAGCGAGCAGGTTCTCGACATTGAAGTCGCCGATGAAGCGCGAGTGCAGCGTCGCAACGCCCCAGCTGCCGTCGACGGTGATGTCCAGCCCAGTTGCACCAGCAACCGCGCGCGCCGCGAACAGGTGACGCATGCGCGAATCGGGCGCCGAAGGCGACCGGGAGTACGACGTCAGGTCTGCAGTAGGCGTGCAGTTGTTCAGCAGCGTGCGTCCGAATGCATCGTCCGCATTGATGACCGCATGCTTCAAGTGCGGCCACGCGAACAGCTTGGCCTTCGCGGCTGCATAGCTCTCGAACGTACCGTGATAGTCCAGGTGATCGCGCGTCAGGTTGGTGAACACTGCGGTATCGAAGCGCACCCCGTCGACGCGGTGCTGGTCGAGCGCGTGCGACGACACTTCCATCGCGAGGCTGCGCACGCCTGCGGCGCGCAGTTCGGCGAGCTGGCGATGCACCGTGATGGAATCCGGCGTCGTATGTGTCGCGGTCTGCAATGCATCGATGCGGCCGAAGCCAATCGTGCCCGCGTAGGCGGCAGGCGTGCCTAGCAGCTGCGTCGCAGTCGCGATGACGTACGCCGTCGTCGTCTTGCCGTTCGTGCCAGTCACGCCGACCGTACGCACGGCCTGCGACGGCGCACCGAAGAAGCGATCGGCGATCGTGCCGAGAACCGCGGTGAGATTCGGCACAGCGAGCAACAGCACGCTGTCCGGAACGCGAGGTGCGGCGACACCTGGTGTCGGCTCCCACAGAATCGCTCTTGCGCCGGCGTTCACCGCTTGAGCTGCGAAACCGATACCGTGCGTACGCGTTCCGGGCAGCGCGATGAATGCACCGCCGAACTCCACGCTGCGACTATCGAGCGTGAGATCGACGATGCCGACATCGGCAGGCACGCTGACGCCGGACCCGGCGAGCAGCGCTCGCAGATCCTTCGCTCGTTTGTTGCCGGAGCCTGATTGCATCGTGCTTCGTCCGGATAGCGCCGCGGCTCTCATGGCACCCGGCTCGCCTGCACGAGCGTCGTCGCCGGCACGCGATCGAGTCCGTCCGGCGGGACGCCGAGCAGGCGCAGCGCGCCAGCCATGACATTCGCAAAAACGGGTGCGGCGACGTCGCCGCCGTAGAAGAGCTTGCCGCCGGGCTCGTCGATCACGACGATCGCGGCGAGCCGCGGATGACTCGCGGGCACGACGCCGCCGAACGACGCCTTGTACCGGTCGGAGGAGTATCCGCCCGCATCGGCGGTCCACGCTGTCCCGGTTTTGCCGGCAACGCGGTAACCGACGAGGGCCGCGCGATAGCCGGTCGCGCCGTCTTGCGACACGACGCTCTCCATCATCTGCAGCAACTCGTTGGCGACGCGCTCGTCGATGACGCGCTCGCCGGGCACCGGCCCGTCGACGCGACGCAACGTCACCGGACGGCGGACGCCGCCGGCGCCGAGAATTGCGTACGCGCGCGCCAGTTGCAGCGGTGTGACGGACAGGCCGTAACCGTAGGAAATCGTCGCCTGCTCGATCTTGCGCCAGTGCGACGCGTCGTAAAGCAGTCCCGCGGACTCGCCGGGAAAACCGCTGCCGGTCACTTCGCCGAAACCGAAGGCGCGCAGCATTTCGTGCATCGCCTGCGGCGGGAGCGTCATCGCCATCTTGGTCATGCCGACGTTGCTCGACTTGGCGATGACGGTGGTCAGCGAGATCGGCCCGAGGTTGTGCTTGTCGGGAATGTTCTTGATGCCGACGCGCACGAAGCCGGGCGAAGTGTCGATGATCGTGCTCGGATGGAAGCGCCCGGACGCGATGCCGGCGGCGGCGACGAACGGCTTGATGCTCGAGCCGGGCTCGAAGATGTCGGTGGCCGCGCGATTGCGATAGCGCGACGCCGCGACCTGGTCGCGATCGTTCGGGTTGTAGGCCGGCTGGTTGACCATCGCGAGCACTTCGCCGGTGTCGACGTCGAGCACGACGACCGAGCCGCCCTTCGCCTGCTGTTCCTGCACCGCCGCTTTCAGCTCGCGATAAGCGAGATATTGAATGCGCAGATCGATGCTCGTGATCAGGTCTTCGCCGGGGCGCGGCGCGCGAATGCTCTCGACGTCTTCGACCGTGCGGCCGTAGCGATCCTGGATCACGCGCTTCGCGCCGGCCTGCGCGCCAAGCCAGCGGTCGTAGGCAAGCTCCAATCCTTCCTGGCCGATGTCGTCGTACTTCTTCGTGAAGCCGAGCAGGTGGCCGGTGACTTCGCCCGCCGGATAGAAGCGCTGATACTCGCGCAGCAGATACACACCGGGAATCTTCAGCTCCGCGACCTGCGTGGCATCGCTCGGGCGCATGTGGCGCACCAGATAGACGAACTCGCGGTCGAGATTGCTGGTGATGACCTGCGTCAGCCACTTCTTGTCGCGATTCAGCGCTTCGGCGAGACGCGGAATCTGATCCGCTGCGCTCATCACTTCCGGCGGGTTCGCCCACACGGTGTCGACGGGCGTGCTCGCCGCCAGCGGCTCGCCATTGCGATCGTAGATGCCGCCGCGGATCGCGGAGAGCTTCGCGACGCGAGTGAAGCGCGCATCGCCCTGCCCTTCGAGGAATCCTTCGTCGAGCAGTTGCAAGTCGACGGCGCGCGCGACCAGCGCAACCGCGATCAACACGAGCGCGCCGAGCACCAGGCGCAGCCGCGAGCGAAACTGCTCCTGCGAAAAACTGCGATTCTGATCGTTACGGATCATCGCCATTTGCGATCGGTGCTCATGGCCGTGCTCATGGAGTGACCGTCGTGGGCTTCACGATCCGGACTTCGTCGGGACGCGGGACCACCATGCGCAGACCGACGCGCGCGGTCTGCTCGACGCGGCCGTGCGTCGCCCAGGCGCTCTGTTCGAGCTTCAGCTGGCCCCACTCGATTTCGAGCGCATCGCGCTCGCCGTTCAGACCCTGCAATTGAATGAAGCGACTGCGGGCCTCGTGCTTGGTGGACACGACACCGATTGCAGTCGCGCCGACCGCCAAGGCCATCACTGCAACTGCCAGTCGCTTTGCAATGCTCATGCTGCGACCCTCTCGGCGACGCGCAGCACGGCGCTGCGTGCTCGCGGGTTGGCGGCTACTTCTTCTTCAGTGGGGTGGATCGCACGGCCGATGCGTCGCAGCTTGGGGCGCGCGTGCGCCGGCACCTGCGGCAGGCCGGCGTACACCGGATCTTCCTGCGAGTGCTTCTGCATGAAGCGCTTCACGATGCCGTCTTCCAGCGAATGGAACGAGATCGCCGCGAGCCGCCCGCCGGGTGCGAGCACTTCGAGAGTGCCTTCGAGCGCCGCTTGCAGTTGTCCGAGCTCGTCGTTCACCTGGATGCGGATCGCCTGGAACGTACGCGTCGCTGGATGTTTGCCGGGCTCGCGCGTCCTCACTGCGCGCGCGACGAGCTCGGCGAGCTGACCGGTGCGCTCGATAGGTCCCTCGCGCCGCGCCGTCGCGATATCGCGCGCGATCCGTTTTGCGAACTTCTCTTCGCCGTATTCGCGGATCACGCGCGCCAGCTCATGCTCCGGCGCGCGCGCGAGGAAATCTGCAGCGCTGGGACCCGCATCCGGGTCCATGCGCATGTCGAGGGGTCCATCCTGCGCGAAGCTGAAGCCGCGCGCGGCATCATCCAGCTGCGGAGAAGACACACCGAGATCGAGCAACACGCCGTCAATTCTCCCGG
>CADEEJ010000296.1 GCA_902826315.1 uncultured Steroidobacter sp. | reverse complement strand
GAAGGCTGCCAGCTGCTCGCCGAGATCGACTTCGGCGCGCCGATCGCGGACATCATCTACCAGAGTCACGAGCGCTACGACGGCAGCGGCTATCCGCGCGGCCTGAAGGGCGAGGAGATCCTGGTCGAAGCGCGCATCCTGGCGATCGCGGACACGGTCGAAGCGCTGTGCTCGCCGCGTCCGTATCGGCCTGCGGCCGGCATGGAAGCGGCCATCGACACGATCAATCGCGGCGCCGGCCGGCTCTACGATCTGCACCTGGTCGCGGCATGCACGCGGCTCGTGCGCCAGCACGGCTTCACGCTGCCCGAGTGAGCGAATGCGTGACGCACGTCACGCATTTCGCGCTCAAGTTTTCCCGCTCAGCGTCCACCCTAACTTCCTTGCCGGAATCCACCTGGATTCGATGCGGGGCTGCCCGATATGTCATGTCGCGCGGCACGAGCAAACTGCCCGGCGTCGACACAAGGGCAAAACCGCCGCAAGGCGGTGACGCAAAGCCTCCGGTCCTCGGATGCGCTGACAGCAGCGCTCACGGATAGCGGGGTTGCCGCGACGGCCTGCTCTGAACGAGCGGACGTTCGCGTGAAGCAGACCTGACGGACTCCCGTCGCTCCACTTCCCTTGCGAGACACGAGTGCCCGCACGCGCCCACGCGCGCGGCGGGCTCGATCACGGAAGTTTCGAGCGTCCACGAGAGTCCAGATGTCGAAGATGAGAGTTGCCGGTGCAGTGCTCCTGCTCGTCGCAGGCATGAGCGCGCCGGTGCATGCAGCGAGTCAGCCGCCGACGATTTCCGGCAAGCCCGCGAGCTGGGTGTATGTCGGTTCCACTTATTCGTTCCGTCCGACCGCGAGCGATCCCGACAGCACGAGCCTCGGCTTCACGATCGCGAACAAGCCGGCGTGGGCGAGCTTCAACACTTCGACGGGTCAGCTCTCCGGCAAACCGACTGCAGTCGGTATGTGGACTGACGTTCGCATCGCTGTCAGCGACGGCACCAGCACGCGCGCACTATCGAGCTTCTCGATTCGCGCGACCCGGCGCGACAACACGGCGCCACGGTTGTCCGGCTCGCCTGCAGCTTCCGTCGTCATCGGCGCGAGCTATTCGTTCCAACCTACGTCGAGCGACGCCGAGCACGATCCGCTGCGTTTCAGCATCGCCAACCGTCCTGCGTGGGCGACGTTCGATTCCTGGTCGGGCCGCTTGAGCGGCACGCCGAGCGCAGCGAGCGTCGGCACGTATTCGAACATTGCGATTACGGTGACCGACGGCACCGCGCGAGTTGCGTTGCCGGCGTTCTCGATCACCGTGAGGGATACGCAAATCGGCGCGGCGTTTTTGTCGTGGGAGCCGCCGACTACGAATACCGACGGTTCCGCGCTCACGAATCTCGCGGGCTATCGCATCGTCTACGGCGCGTCGGCGCAGCAGCTGACGCAGACGATTCAAATTACGAATGCAGGAATGAGTGCTTACGTCGTCGAGAATCTCGCACCGGGCACTTATTACTTCGCGGTGCGCGCGTACACGAGCAAGGGCGTGGAGAGCACCGACTCGAATGTGGTGCCGAAGGTCGTGCGATGAATCTGGTTGCATCACCAGTGTCGCTTTTATGTGAAGTGCGGGCGCTGCGCATGTCTGTCGATGCAGACAATTGCGGCGGCTCGTCAGCTGTTGTTTACTCAATGTCGGTTACTCAAGGGCAAAACCGTCGAGAGACGGTGACGCAAAGCCTCCGGTCCAGAAGTGTCCGTGCACTGGGAAGGGCATGGGCGCGGGATAGCGGGGTTGCCGGCTGGAGCCGCGCGCGTGAGCGCGTAGTGCCTGCCGTCATTCTGCCGCTGCCAGCTATTCTTGGCTGTAGCTCTGCTCCCTTGTGTGAACGCTGCGTGCGCGGACAACCCGCGCGACGAACGAGCGAAAGGTGGGAGCAATGAAAAGCGTATTCGGGTTCGCGACGTGGCTGACGCGGCACGTTGTAGTGCTTTTGCTGGCAGCTTCTCTCGCAGGCTGTCTGGAAGAAGACAAGGAAGACGAGTCGCAACCGACCGAGCAGCCCACTAACGAGCCCGTACCGCCGCCGCCAGCGCCGACGAATTCTGCGCCGGAAATCAGCGGCACGCCGGCACCGACCGTGATGGCCGGCCAGGCGTACTCGTTCACGCCGCAAGCATCCGACGCCGATAACGACTTCCTCGAGTTCACGATCGAGAACAAGCCGACGTGGGCTGCCTTCAGCGACGAGACCGGTGCGCTCACCGGCACGCCGGGCGACGCGAACGTCGGTGACACGGCTGAAATCACCATCAGCGTGACCGATGGCCGCGACACGCGCTCGGTCGGTCCGTTCGTCATCCGCGTCACGGCACGCAGCACGACGCCGCCGCCGGCGAATGCGCCGCCGACGATCTCCGGTACGCCTGCCAATGCAGTGACGATCAATCAGGCGTACACGTTCCAGCCGACCGCGACCGATCCGAACAGCGGCGACACGCTGCGCTTTGCGATTTCCAACCGCCCGTCGTGGGCGAGCTTCAGCACGACGACCGGCCGCCTCAACGGCACGCCGGTCGCGGCGAACATCGGCACGTACTCGAACATCGTGATTTCGGTGAACGACGGCAAGGTGAGCGCCGCGTTGCCGGCGTTTGCGATCCAGGTGCGCGACATTCCGAACGCGCCGCCGACGATCAGCGGCACGCCGGGCGGCACCGCGACCACCGGCGTTGCGTATTCGTTCACGCCGAGCGCGACAGATGCAGACAAGAACCCGCTGACGTATGCGGTTGCGAACAAGCCGGCATGGGCGAGCTTCAGCACTTCGACGGGCCGCCTCAACGGCACGCCCGCGGCGGCCAACGTCGGTAACTACGCCAACATCATGATCTCGGTGAGCGACGGCCGCGCGTCGGCGTCGCTGCCCGCCTTCGCGATCAACGTGCAGGCGCCGCCGAATCGCGCGCCGACGATCAACGGCACGCCGCCGGCCAGCGTCACCGCCGGCACCGCGTACACGTTCACGCCGAGCGCAGCCGATCAGGACAGCGACACGCTGGGCTTCACGATCGCGGACAAGCCGACGTGGGCTGCGTTCGATACAGCGACCGGCCGCTTGAGCGGCACGCCGACGAGCCAGAACGTCGGCACGTTCAGCAACATCGTCATCACGGTCAGCGACGGCAAGTCAGCGGGCGTTTCGCTCGCGGCCTTCGCGATCACCGTCAACGCGGCCGCAAACCGGGCGCCGACGATCTCGGGCACGCCGCCGACCAGCGTCAACGCGGGCTCGGCCTACACCTTCCAGCCGACGGGCGCGGACGCGGACGGCGACACGCTCACGTACACCATTCAGAACAAGCCGACCTGGGCGACGTTCAACGGCAGCACCGGCCGCCTGACCGGCACGCCGACCGCACCGCAGGCAGGTGTGTACTCCGGCATCGTGATCTCGGTGACCGACACCAAGGACACGACCGCGCTGCCGAGCTTCTCCATCACTGTCACGGCACCGGCTAACGGCAGCGCGACACTGTCGTGGACCTCGCCGACCCAGAACACCGACGGCACGACGATCAACAACCTCGCCGGCTTCCGCGTCCTGTACGGCACGTCCGCCAACGCGCTGACGCAGACGATCGACGTCTCCAACCCCGGCGTGGCGACGTACGTCGTGACGGGGTTGAGCTCCGGCAACTGGTTCTTCGCCGTACGGGCCTACAACAACGCTGGTGCAGAAAGCGCTAATTCGACGGTTGTCAGCAAGTCCATCCCCTAACCGCGAACCGCCGACCGCCAAGCGCTTCCTCTCTGCTATCCTCGGCCGCTCTTTGGGCGGCCTTGGGTTTTGCCATGAATCGCGCTGTCTGCGTGGGTGTCTGCCTCTTCGTGGCGGCGGCCGTTTCGGCCGCAGAACCCAAATCCTCCTCTCCCGTTCGTGTCGCATTCAGCGACATCACGCTCGCCAACGGGCTGCGCGTGCAGCTGGTCGAGGATCACGGCGCGCCGGTCATCGCGCTGAATGTTGCCTACGACGTCGGCTCGCGCAACGAACGGCCGGGTCGGACCGGCTTCGCGCACCTGTTCGAGCACATGATGTTCAAGGGGTCGGCGAACGTCGGCGACGGCGAGCACTTCTACCAGGTGTTCTCCAACGGCGGCTCGATGAACGGCACCACCAACAACGACCTGACGCTGTATTTCGAGACGCTGCCGGCGAATCAGCTGGAGCTGGCCTTGTTCCTCGAAGCGGACCGCATGCGCTCGCTGGACATCACGCAGGCCAAGCTCGACAACCAGCGCCAGGCAGTGCAGGAGGAGCGCCGGCTGCGCGTCGACAATCAGCCCTACGGCGCCGCTGACGAACACTTCGACGAGCTGTTCTACAGCAACTTCGCTTACCAGCACTCCACGATCGGCTCGATGGAGGATCTGAACGCGGCGAGCGTCGCGGACGTGGCGGCGTTCTTCAAGACTTACTACGCGCCGAACAATGCGGTGCTCAGCCTGGTCGGCGACTTCAAGCGCGACGAGGCACTGGCGCTGATCCGCCGCTACTTCGAAGACATCCCGCGTCAAGCGGAGCCGCCCTCGGTCGACTTGAGCGAGCCGGCGCAGAAGGCCGAGCGCCGCGAAACGATGACGGATGCGCTGGCGCGCGCGACGCAGGTGCAGATCGCGTACAAGACACCGGCTGGCAATGCTGCCGATGTTTACGCGCTGCGCGTGCTGTCGTCGGTGCTGCAGAGTGGCGATAGCTCGCGGCTGTATCAGACGCTGAATAAAGAAAAAGAGCTGGTCGTCGGTGTCGGCGGGTTCGTCGACGAGCGCATCGGCCCCGGTGGCTTGTACATCGGCGCCACGGTGCGTCCGGGCAAAAAGTCAGACGACGTCGAGTCGTCCATCTACGCGGAGATCGAGAAGCTGCAGCAGCAGCCGATCGCGGAGTGGGAGCTGGAGAAGGCCAAGAACACCACGCGCTTCGGTTACCTGCAGAGCATTCGCACCGCGGGGTCTCGTGCCACGCAGCTCGGCACGTTCACGGTCAAGTTCAACGACCCGAACCTCATCAATACGCGCCTCGCCGGCTTCGAGGGCGTGACTCGCGAAGACGTGCAGCGCGTAGCCAAGCAATACCTGCAGGCGAAGAACCGCACCGTCATCGTCACCAATCCCGCGCCGCAGCCTGCGGCGGCTCCTGGCGCGTGAGGCACGCTCACATGAAACCCCTGATTCGCGTCTTCGGCGGCGCGCTGCTGGCATGGTCCGCGCTCTGCGCCGCGCAGCAGCCGGCCACTCCAGAGTCTCCCGCGCCCGATTCGTTGCAGGGCGTGAAGCTCAAGGGCAAGGCGCCCGTGAATCCGCAGACGCTGCGCGTCGTGTTGCCGCGGGCGCAGGAAGCGACGCTGTCGAACGGCCTGCGCGTCGCGCTGATCGAAGATCACAAGTTGCCGACGTTCTCCCTGCAGCTGCTGCTGACTGGCGGCGGTCTCGACGATCCCGCGAATCAGCGCGGCCTGGCGATGGTGACTGCGTCGTTGCTGCGCGAGGGGACGACAGAGCGCACGAGTCGTCAGATCGCGGAGCAGTTGGCGACGCTCGGCGGCATCTTCTCCGCCTCTGCCTCGCCTGCGTCGGGCGAGACGTCGGTCTCGATCGCAGGCTTGAGCGACAAGGCCGACAAGATCCTCGCGATCGCTGCCGACATCGTGCGCAATCCGGCGTTTCCGGAGGCGGAGCTCGCCAAGTACAAGACGCGATTTCTGTCACAGCTGCAGCAGCAGCGCACGCAGCCGGGCTTCCTCGCTCAGGAAGAGTTCATGCGCGCGGTGTACGGCACGCATCCGGGTAGCTTCATCGTCCCGCCAGAGAGCGTGCTGCGCGCTCTGACGCGTGATGATCTTGCGAGCTATCACAAGACGCACTACCTGCCGAACAACGGCATCGTGCTCGCCTACGGCGATTTCACGCTCAGCGATCTGGTGCAGAAGCTCGAGCGTGCGCTCGGTAACTGGTCAAAGGGTGAAGCCCGCACGATCTCACTGCCCGCGCTCACGCCGCCGGCGAAGTCGCGCGTGCTGCTGGTCGATCGGCCGGGCTCGGTGCAGACCTCGCTGTGGCTCGGCGGTCTCGGCATCGAGCGGCGCAACGACGACTACTTTGCCGTGCTCGTGATGAACCACATCCTCGGCGGCGGACCCGCTTCGCGGCTGTTCATCAACCTGCGCGAGGACAAGGGCTATACGTACGGCGTCTACAGCGCGTTCAACGGCTCTCGATTCCCCGGCATCATGCTCGCGAGCATGGACGTGCGGACTGCGGTGACGGACGGAGCGCTGCAGGAGCTGATGTCCGAGTTGCGGCGCATCGGCACCGAGCCCGTGCCGGAGCAGGAGCTGAAGAACGCCAAGCGCGCGTTGATCGGCGGTTTCGCACTTTCGCTCGAATCGCCGCAGACATTGATCAGCAATCTTGCAACACAGAAGATCTACAATCTGCCGCCCGACTACTGGGACACATATCCGCAGCGGGTCGAGGCGATCACGCCGGCAGACGTGCAGCGGGTCGCAAAGAAGTACTACGACGCGGGCAAGCT
>CADEEJ010000295.1 GCA_902826315.1 uncultured Steroidobacter sp. | reverse complement strand
GGCTGCCGGATTTGGGATGCAGACGGCAGAGAGTACCTGGATTTCAGATGCGCCTCGGGTGCGAACCTTCTCGGGTATGGAGATCCCAGAGTTGAAAGGGCAGCGTCGCTGCAGGCGGACCTTGGAAATACGATGTCCGGACCGGCGCCGGTGATGATCGATCTGGCGGAGACATTGGTCGGCATGGTGTCCCACGCGGACTGGGTACTGTTCGCCAAGAACGGCACTGACGTAACGACGGCGGCGTTGCTGGTTGCCAGAGCACATACAGGGCGGCGGCGAGTGTTGCTCGCGGAGAATGCGTATCACGGATGGGCTCCCTGGAGCTCGCGCGCTCGTGCAGGAATACCTCGCGAGGAACAGGCATCGCGCAGCTACTTTCGATACAACGATGTTGATAGCTTGAATGCTGCGGCATTCGATGCCGGCGAAGACCTGGCAGCCATCTTTGTAACTGGCTACAAACACTACTGGGACGCCTGCGAGTTACCTACTCAACTATTCGCATCCCGCTGCCGTGAGCTGTGCGATCAAACCGGCGCGCTGCTGGTTGTCGATGACGTGTTCGCGGGCTTCAGGCTCGCGCGTGATTGCAGCTGGTCAATCGTGAATGTGGAGCCCGACCTCAGTTGTTGGAGCAAGTCGCTTGCGAACGGGCACGCGCTATCGGCACTGCTCGGTTGCAATCGTGCGAGAGACGCGATGTCGCAGGTATTGGCTGGGGGTACGTTCTGGGCGCAGGCGGTCCCCATGGCCGCCGCACTGGCAACGCTCGCAGTGATTCGGACAAGTAGCTATCTGGAGCATATGGCCAGACTAGGGCAACACATGGGTGATGCGCTCAAACAGAAGGCCAGGAAGTACGGCTTCGAGATCGAGCTGACCGGACCGTCTCAGCTCCCGCACATTTCATTCAACGACGATCCACGGCTGGGCCTCAAGTTTGCGTTTGCCGAGGCGCTGCTGAAGCAGGGAATATACATGCACTGTCTGCATTGCATCATCCTCACTGCGGCAATGAACGAGAGCGACATCGAGCGAGCAGTCAACGCAGCAGAAATTGCATTTGCCGACATGTCGGCAAGAAGAAGCAGCATTGAGCCATCCGCAGCAGTACTGGCGTTCGTTGGCATGAGCTGATCTCGCAACTTTCCGCGGTTCGCCAGATCAGTCGGTTGTCAGCCACCTTCGGCTGAGAGCTGTCGACCCGAGCCGCGAATCTCGGCTTTCAAAACCGCGTCTGTAACTAGCGGGACGAAGTCGACTCAAGCCAAGACCTAAGGTCAGACTTCACTTTTCATCATCGGGTGCGGGTGTGGACAACGATGCAATTTCGTTGGTCTTTGGGTCCGTATCATCTGCAGACTTGACTTGAGCATTCAGCATCGTGTGGGCAGGTATTGTCACGACATATCTGGCCGCAGATAGTTGCCTTGAGGTGTCGTATCACAGTTATCTCCGGCAGCTGAGCGGGTGGCCGTTATGGATAATTTGGAAACTAGCGACAGAACTGCGTCTGAGGAGTTTGAACAGTGCTATCCCGTCAACTGCTGGTGGGTTGCCGCAATTGCTGATGAAGTGACAAGCGTACCCATCTCAAGGCAATTGCTGCAAAAGCGCGTGGCTCTGGTGCGCAACATGAGAGGCATCGTTGCGTTGGAGGATTGCTGTCCCCATCGCCGCGCTCCACTGTCACTGGGGAGATTGGTCGACGATGAGATCGAATGTGCGTACCACGGATTTCGCTTCAACGGTGAAGGTCGTTGTACACGCGTGCCCAGTGATGCAAATTCTGCGAGACATCTGAGCGTTCGTTCCTACCCGGTAGAGGAGCGCGGCCCATTTGTATGGATCTGGATGGGTGATCCTCGGAAGGCGGATCGCAATCTTCTGCCAAATATCGAAATACAAGCGAACGCGAACTGCCTGCGAATTGGAGGGCACTGGCTGGCAAAGTGCAATTATATGCTGCTCTTTGAAAACTTCATGGACGTGACCCACTTTCCTTTTGTCCATGCAAATTGTCGTAGGCCGGACATCTCTCAACAGGAGATAGTGCCACACCTTGCAAAGTCGAGTAGCCAAGCTGAAGTAGCCGGGAACGTTGTGATCATGAGTTTACGACTACCTGCAATTGCCGCGACGGATCTCGAAACCCGCTCTTTGAACCTTAAACCAGGAGCCACTCTTGAAAAAAATTCGGAGGCATGGCTCACGCTGCCGAGTTGCTTTGTGCAAAAGGTGAACATCATTTCTGCGCCGAGACCATCGGGGCCTATAGATCGTCATACTTTGCACGGCTTGTTGTGCGTTACGCCGATCTCACCGAGCTCCTGCCATGTATGGGGCGAGACCACGCAGGACTATGGCGCCGAGTTTGCGCAGCAATGGCAAGAAGATTACGAGACCGGAATGAGGGAGGATATAAGGATAGTAGAAGCCATTCAGCCTTCAATTGAAGGAATGATGGCGCATGGTCGGGATGTGCTTACGAAAGCCGATCATGTGGTCATCGTTATGCGCAAAGCGTTGAGGAAGCTACTTCAGTACCAGTAGCTACTGATCTCTGGCCAAGATGGCCTCCGCTAAACTCCATCGTAGTCTTTGAGCCAATGCGCGTAGTGAACCGGGAGAAACCTGAAGGGCTGATCAATTCGAAGCTTTCGCGCCGCATAGTATGGCCAATGGGGATTGGCCAGCATCCCCGTAGCAATGGCCACCAGATCGAGTTGACCGGTTGCAACCGCTCGATCGGCGGTCTCGGGATTGTCTAACTTAAAGGAAGTCATTACTGGTATGCCGACCTCCGTGCGAATTCGATGTGCAATCGGCGTCAGGAATGCAGGCGTTTCCCAGGGAATGTTTGGTGCTTGGATCGAGAGGCCGAGGCTGACATCGATCAAGTCGACACCTGCATTCTTCAACTGTCTACCCAGCTCGATGGACCTGAGTATATTTTCCTCGTCGTTGCCGTCGTACTCAACTGCCCCTAGACGAACTGCTAGTGGTCGGTTCGCCGGCCACGCATCCCGAACAGCTGCGACAGTCTCAAGCAGGAAGCGGTTCTGATTCTCCGAACTCCCGCCGTACTGATCGCAGCGTTCATTGGAGTACGTAGAAAGGAAGTTCATCGCGAGGTAGCCATGCGCAAAATGCAGTTCTAACCATTCGAAGCCACAATCTCGCGCCCTGACCGCGGCCGAAACAAAGTCTGACTGCACTCGTGCTATGTCGCTTACGGTCATTGCTCGCGGTTTTCTTGAAAGACTCCCGCCTGCCGCGATCGCAGATGCAGAAATTGTTTGCCAACCCAGAGGGTCGTCGTCGCGCATGTGGTCGTCGCCTTCCCAAGGTAGGTGTGCGCTTCCCTTGCGGCCGGAATGGGCAAGTTGGATGCCGGGAAGCGCTCCCGTTATCTTGATGGATCGAACGATCGGGATGAGAGCCTCAGCTTGTGCGCTGGTCCACAATCCGGCACAGCCTTGCGTGATCCTTCCTTCGGGAGAAACAGCCGTTGCTTCCAGCGTCACGACCGCAGCGCCACCCCGCGCAAGCGACGCATAGTGCACCCTATGCCATTCCGTCGCAGTACCTTCGATCGCGGCGTATTGGCACATCGGCGACACGACAATGCGATTGCGCAGCGTCGCTCCCGCTAGTTCGAACGGACTAAACAACGCAGCCATGCAAGCTCCAATAGGCTAGTGGACTTGGTCCATGTTGACGCCACGGGTTCGAGCCGTACGACTGGCAAAACGGCTGAGCTGATGTGTCGATGACCTTTGTTTGACCGGGGTAACAGACCTTCTCATCCCCCTGCCTGTTGGCCCTTGGCACTCTGTCGAATTACCCGATAAGGTCGTAAGGCTAGGTTCCACTTACTGCCATTGACCCGCGCGTTGAATGGGTGCTGATCGCAAGTCCGTCATCCGCGTCTCACTATGCGGAGGCGATGGGGTCCGCGTCGAACGCGACACCGCTGCTTTGATGTTGCACCTGCATGTTACTGGACCGGCGCAGAAGGAGTCGAGTCACGTGCTCGCCTAGCGCTAGCGACGCTGTGAGTCCCGGTGATTCGATTCCGTAGAGCGCTGCGTATGGCGCTCCACCGTGCTCTGCAGGTCCGCGAATGCAGAAGTCTGCAGCCGGCGTACCTGGACCGACTATCTTGGGTCGGATGCCGACGTAAGCGGGATGAAGTCTCTTCGGGTTCAGGTCTGGATAGTACGACCGGATCGCTTCACAAAAGGTCGCATGGCGGTCCATGTCGAAGTCATAGCTGACCGCATCGATCCACTGCACGTCAGGTCCGAATCGGGCACGCCCGGACATATCCAGAGTTACATGAGTGCCCAACCCCGCCGAGTCGGCGATTGGGTAGACGAGTCTGCTAAAAGGTGAGCGGCCGCTGAGTGTGAAATAGTGTCCCTTTGCTAAGAACAAGGCGGGTACTGCATCGGGTGGCATACCCAAGAATGAACGAGACAACTCTTGCGCGCTTAGACCGCCGGCGTTGACGACAATCTGAGCATTCAGAGCTGTATCGGCTGTTCGCAGCTCAATTCGATCGCCCCGCAGCTGCCCGCCCAGTACTGTGGTGTTCAGCAAGACCACGCCGTTGCTTGCCTCGATATCGGCTTGGTAGGCGTGCATCAAGGCATGGGAGTCCACGATTCCCGTCGACGGCGATTCCAACCCGCCAACACAGCGGACAGCTGGCTCCAGCTTTGCGATCTCAGCTGCGCTCAGACTTCGTAGATCCGCCACGCCGTTAGCTGCCGCCTGAGCAGCATATTTCCGCAGTTCAGCGAGCTGGCCTTCGGAGGTTGCAACGATGATCTTGCCGATACGCCGGTGCTCGATGTAGCGCTGTTCACAGTAGGAGTACAGCGCCTGTCGCCCTGCGATGCACAGTCTGGCCTTGAGAGAGCCGGTCGGATAATAGATGCCGGCGTGGATCACCTCCGAGTTGCGACTGCTCGTACCGGTGCCAATCGCCGGCTCCGCCTCGATGACTATCACCTCACGGCCGGCGAGTGCCAGTGCGCGTGCGATTGCCAGTCCGACAACGCCGGCACCGATCACGACGCAATCGACGTACTCTGTCATTGCAGGCCGACAGCTTCGGTAAACTTTGCCGCAGAGTCACACACGCGCATCGGCATTCGCCGGGGCAGTGGAGGCGGGCCACCGATCGTTGGTTGTGCTCTCCTCATCGTCCATCCAGCGCAGCGTCGCCGTCAGCTGCCTCTCCGCAACCAGGTGTTTCAGCTGCTTGAGGCGTATGTAGCGTCGCGATTGAAAGCTGTCGGCAGTCTCGTGCCGGCAGTTGAACCAGTCACATAGCTCGCGGCAGCCTCGCTCGATACTCCACGAGGGCGAGAAGCCCGGAAGGTGATTGGAAGCCTTGTCGAAGTTGACCCGATAGGACCGCAGATCGCCTGCGGTCTCGCCGGTAATGTCAAGTCGCGCCTCAGGTACCTCGCGTGCGACTGCCTGGGCGATGTCGCGGATGCGAAAGTTGCAGTCGTTTCTGCCGATGTTGAAGGCTTGATTGTGAACCGTGCCCGCCGGTGCTTCGGCAGAACACAGAGCTGCGGCAGCGATATCTTCGATGTGAACCAGCGGTCGCCATGGAGTTCCGTCGGAAGTCACGCGAATGTTCCCTGCGGTTCGTGCCCATGCCATCAGGTTGTTCAATAACAGATCGAACCTCATACGAGGACTGACCCCGAAGGCCGTCGCATTTCTCAGGTACACGGGTGTGAAGCTGTCATCTGCCAGCTCGCGCAGGGCGAGTTCTGATTTCACCTTGGAGATCGCATACACGGAGACCGGGTTGAAGGGCGCCGCTTCAGTCAGCGGCTCGTCGCCGCTCGCGGCGCCGTAGAGGCTGCACGAGGATGCAAATATGAAGCGACGGACGCCGGCGCTCTTTGCAAGTTGCGCAGTACGCACTGAGGCTTCGTAGTTGATCTGCAGCGTAAGCTCGGGCGCGAGTTCGCCCATCGGATCGTTCGACAGGGCAGCAAGATGCACGATGCAATCGAAGCCACGCAGATCCTCTGCGGAGATCTGGCGGATGTCGCGCGTGATCTCCTGGTCCGGCAGGACATCCAGCGGTGTGGTCAGGCAGTCGCGGAAGTAGCCGATATCAAGCCCTGCGACGAAGTGACCGGCGCGCTTGAAGGCGCGAACCATCACCGGTCCGATGTACCCCTGATGTCCAGTGATCAAGATCCTCATGAATCCGTACTCCCGTTTCTGTGGCTTGGGTGCAGCCGCGCGCAACTCGCAGTTTGCTGCACGCACAAGCATGCAACGGGGGCGTCATGTCGGACGCATCTATCTCGACGACAATTCCGCCGATCCGAGCGCAACCCTCATTTTGGCGAGGCACGGTGGCGGATCGGCCCGACTCCGAGCGGGATGCACGGCCTAGGATTGTTGTTGTTTCGCTGCGTAGGCGCTCCCGGCATGCGCATGCAGACAGAACGAGCTTGCCGCGCTCCGCGTTCGCATGCTCGGTGCCGGATTGACGCACCGGATCCCGTGTGCAACGTTGACTCATCCAGGGCGTGCGTCACTGGGCTTGCACGCGAGTTGCGTTGACATGGAGGCTATATGAAGGCGGTGATACTCGCGGGCGGCTTCGGTACGCGGATCAGCGAGGAGAGTCATTTGCGTCCGAAACCGCTGATCGA
>CADEEJ010000294.1 GCA_902826315.1 uncultured Steroidobacter sp. | reverse complement strand
GCGTCGCCAAGGATCTGTTCAAGCATTTCGGGTTCACGCCCGAGAACGTCGTCGCAGTCGTCGAGCGACTGTGAGTACTGAGGTAACGAGAATGCCCATCAAAGTCGGAATCAATGGCTACGGCCGCATCGGCCGCAACATCCTGCGCGCGCTGTACGAGGCGAATCGCCAGAAGGAAATCCAGATCGTCGCGCTCAACGACCTCGGTGACGCGCAGACCAATGCGTACCTGACGCGCTATGACAGCGTGCACGGCAAGTTCCCCGGCGAGGTGCAGGTCGACGGCGACTCACTGGTCGTCAACGGCGATCGCATCAGGGTGCTGGCCGAGCGCGACCCGGCGAAGCTGCCGTGGGGTCAGCTCGGTGTCGACTTCGTGTTCGAGTGCACCGGACTGTTTACCAGCAAGGCCAAGGCCGGCGCGCACCTGAGCGGCGGCGCGAAGCGCGTGGTGATCTCCGCGCCGGGCGAGAAGGACGTCGACGCGACGATCGTCTACGGCGTCAATCACAACACGCTCAAGGCGAGCCACACCGTCATCTCGAACGCGTCCTGCACGACCAACTGCCTGGCGCCGCTCGCCAAGGTGCTGCACGAGAAGATCGGCATCACCGCCGGCATCATGACGACGATCCACTCGTACACGAACGACCAGGTGCTCACCGACGTGTTCCACAAGGACCTGCGGCGCGCGCGCTCGGCAACGCAGTCCATGATTCCGACCAAGACCGGCGCAGCCGCCGCGGTCGGCCTGGTGCTGCCGGAGCTGAACGGCAAGCTCGACGGCTTCGCCGTGCGCGTGCCGACGATCAACGTGTCGCTGGTCGACCTGACGTTCCAGGCGAAGCGTGCGACCAGCATCGACGAGATCAACGCGGCGATGAAGGCAGCCGCGGCCGATGGCCCGCTCAAGAACATCCTCGGCTACACCGACGGTCCGCTGGTCTCCATCGACTTCAACCACGATCCGCGCTCCTCGGTGTACGACGCGACCATGACCAAGGTCGTCGAGGGCTCCACCGTCAAGGTCTGCTCCTGGTACGACAACGAATGGGGTTTCTCGAACCGCATGCTCGACACCACGCTGGCGTGGTCGAAGGTTTGAGCGCAGTGCCGATGCCCATTTTGCGAATGACCGACCTGGATCTGCGCAACCAGCGCGTGCTGATCCGCGAAGATCTGAACGTGCCGGTGCAGGACGGCGTCGTGACGAGCGACGCACGTATCCGCGCGGCTCTGCCGACGATCCAGCAAGCACGCGATGCCGGCGCACGCGTGCTGGTGATGTCGCACCTCGGTCGTCCCGAGGAGGGCGTGTACGACGAAGAGTTCTCGCTCGCGCCGGTCGCGAAGCGCCTGGCCGAGCTGCTCGGCTTCAAGGTGCGCTTCGAGAAAGACTGGCTCGGCGGCGTCGAGGTCGCGGCCGGCGAAGTCGTGCTGCTGGAGAACGTGCGCTTCAACAAGGGCGAGAAGAAGGACAAGGAAGACCTCGCGAAGCGCATGGCCGAGCTGTGCGACATCTTCGTGATGGACGCGTTCGGCACTGCGCATCGCGCCGAAGCGAGCACGCACGGCGTGGCGCGCTTCGCGAAAGTCGCCTGCGCCGGGCCGCTGCTGATGAACGAGCTGATCGCGCTGGAGACGGCGCTGGACAAGCCGAAGCGGCCGTTGATCGCGATCGTCGCCGGCTCGAAAGTCTCCACGAAGCTGACGGTGCTGGAGAGCCTGCTCGGCAAAGTCGACAAGCTGATCGTCGGCGGCGGCATCGCCAACACGTTCCTGCTCGCCGAGGGCTACGGCGTCGGCAAGTCGCTGGTCGAGGCGGAGATGATCGACATCGCGCGCGGCCTGCTGAAGCAGTCCGCCGAGATCAAGGTCGAAATCCCGCTGCCCACCGACGTGGTCGTCGCCAAGGAGTTCGCGGCGAGCGCGGAGGCGGACGTCAAGGCAGTCGGCAACGTCGCCGCGGAAGAAATGATCCTCGACATCGGCCCGGATACGGCCGAGCGCTTCGCGCGCATGCTGCACGATGCAGGCACGATCGTCTGGAACGGACCGGTCGGCGTGTTCGAGTTCGACCAGTTCGGCGAAGGCACGCGCACGTTGGCGCAGGCGATTGCGCGCAGCCCGGCATTCTCGATCGCGGGGGGCGGCGATACGCTGGCCGCCATCGAGAAGTACCGCGTCGAGGACGATATCTCCTACATTTCCACCGGTGGCGGCGCCTTCCTCGAGTTTCTCGAAGGCAAGAAGCTGCCGGCGGTCGCGGTCCTCGAGGAACGGGCAAACAGCTGATGCAGCGTCGAACCAAGATCCTGACCACGCTCGGCCCCGCTACCGACAATCCCAAAGTGCTGGCGGACATGATTCGCGCCGGCGCGGACGTGGTGCGCGTCAACTTCTCGCACGGCGAGCCGCAGGCGCACGCCAGGCGGGTCGAGATGGTGCGCTCGATCGGGGAGCAGGTCGGCAAGTGGGTCGCAGTGCTCGGCGATCTGCAGGGACCGAAGATTCGCATCGAGCGGTTCGTCGACGGCAAGATCGCGCTGAACGAGGGCGACGCGTTCGCACTCGACGTCTCGCTCGACGCCCGCGCGGGCACGCAATCCGCCGTCGGGGTTGCCTACAAGAACCTGCCGCAGGATGTGCGTGCCGGCGACACGTTGTTGTTGAATGACGGCCAGATGGTCCTGGACGTCACGGCCGTGAACGGTCCGCGCATCGACACGCGAGTCGTGATCGGCGGCGAGCTGTCGGACAACAAAGGCATCAACAAGCAGGGCGGCGGCCTGTCGGCCGGCGCGCTGACCGACAAAGATCGCGCCGACATCAAGCTCGCGGCGCAGCTCGGCGTCGACTATATGGCCGTCTCTTTCGCGCGCGACGGCTCGGACATGGACGAGGCGCGCGAGCTGTTGCGCCGCGAAGGCGGGCACGGCTACCTGGTCGCGAAGATCGAGCGCAGCGAAGCGCTCGTGAACCTCGATCGCATCATCCAGGCGAGCGATGCCGTGATGGTCGCGCGTGGCGACCTGGGCGTCGAAGTCGGTTACGCGGAACTCACTGGTCTGCAGAAACACATCATCGCCGCGACGCGTAAGCGCAACCGTGTCGCGATCACGGCGACGCAGATGATGGAGTCGATGATCCACAATCCGGTGCCGACGCGCGCCGAGGTTTCCGACGTTGCGAACGCTGTCATGGACGGCACCGACGCGGTGATGCTCTCGGGCGAGAGCGCAGTCGGCAAGTACCCGATCAAAGCCGTCGAGGCGATGTCGCAGGTGATCCTCGGCGCGGAGAAGTACGAGTCCTCGCACTCGCCGGTGCGTCACCGCGCCGAGAGCAATGTGTTCGAGAAGACCGACGAGGCGATCGCGATGGCGGTCATGTACACCGCCAATCACCTCAAGGTGCGCGCGATCGTCGCGTTGACCGAATCGGGCTCGACGCCGTTGTGGATGTCGCGTATCCGCTCGGACATTCCCATCTACGCATTCACGCGCCACGAAGTGACGCGGCGGCGGGTCATGCTGTATCGGGGCGTGTACCCGGTGACGTTCGACATCACGCACAGCAATGCCCAGGCGCTGTACGCGGACATCTTCAAGCTGATGCTGCGGACCAAGATGGTCGACCCGGGCGATCGCATCATCCTGACGAAGGGTGAGCTGACGGGCGTGTCAGGCAAGACCAACGCGATGAAGATCCTCGAAGTGCGGGCCTGACGGCTTGGCGCGGCGTCTGCGCAAAATCGCGGGCTACGTCGCGCTCACGACTGTCACGGTAGCGGTCGTCGTCGGCATCGCGATCTACCTGACGCTGCGTGCGAGCCTGCCGCAGCTCGACGGCGAAATCGCCGTGCCGACTCTGCAAGCTGCAGCGACGATCGCTCGAGACGAGCGGGGCACGCCCACGATCCGCGCTGTTTCACGCCGCGATCTCGCGTTCGCGACCGGCTACGCGCACGGTCAGGATCGTTTCTTCCAGATGGATCTCATGCGACGTGCTGCCGCCGGCGAGCTCGCAGAGCTGCTCGGCAAGCCGGTGCTGGAGCTGGACGAGAAGTATCGCCTGCATGGATTTCGGCGCATCGCGAGGGCGATCGTGCAAGACAGTACCGCTGTCGATCGCGAGCTGCTCGATGCTTACGCCGCCGGCGTGAATCACGCGCTGACGAGCGCAGGTGCACGGCCGTGGGAGTACTCGTTGCTGGGCAGCCAGCCGGTGCCGTGGCGCATCGAGGATTGCGTGCTCGTTGCGTTTTCGATGTATCTCAATCTCAACGATTCGAGCGGCGAAGCGGAGCTGGCACGCGCGCGGTTGCGCGAAGTTCTGCCGCGGGCGCTGTACGACTTCATGCATCCGCTCGGCACCGAGTGGGACGCGCCGATCGTCGGCAGTACCTGGCAGGCTCCGAACATCCCGGGCCCGGAGATCTTCGACCTGCGTTCCGCCGACGCCCGCACTGCTGCGCTGACTGTTCCACGGTCGCCGGGCGCGTTGGAGGAAGAACCGGTCGTCGGCAGCAATAGCTGGGCGGTTGCAGGGATGCGCGCGAAGGACAATGCCGCGCTGTTCGCCAACGACATGCATCTGAGCTTGCGACTGCCGCACATCTGGTACCGCGCGCGGTTGATCGTCGACGCAGGCGCGGAGGCGCCGCGCGATCTGGTCGGCGTGACGCTGCCCGGTCTGCCGATGCTGATCGCCGGCAGCAACGGGCGCATCGCGTGGGGCTACACGAACAGCTACGGAGATTTTTCCGATATCGTCGTCGTCGAGCCGGATCCGCAGGACTCCGAGCGCTATCTCACCGATGCCGGCTCCGAGCCGTTCGTGAATCGCGACGAAACGCTGGCGATCCGCGGCGCCAAGCCGGCCTTCCTCGTCGTGCAGAGCACGCGCTGGGGGCCGATCGTCGACTACGACGATGCCGGTCGACCGATGGTGCTTCGCTGGACCGCGCACGATCCGCGCGCGACCAATCTGCACATGCTCGATTTCGAGACCGCGAAGAACGTCGACGAAGCGTTGAGCGTCGCCAATCGTGCGGGCGGTCCGGTGCAGAACGTCGTCGTTGCCGACGCGGACGGCCGCATCGGCTGGTCACTCATGGGTCAGGTGCCAGTGCGTGCGAGCTACGATTCGACGCTGCCGCATTCGTGGCGCGAGCCCGGCGCCGGTTGGACCGGCTGGCGCACACCGCAGGAATATCCGCGCGTCGTCGACCCCGCGGCGGGGCGTCTGTGGACAGCGAACGCACGCACGATCGATACCGAAAGCTGGCTCGCCTTCATGGGTGACGGCGGTTACGACCTCGGCGCGCGTGCCGCGCAAATCCGTGACGATCTGCTCGCGCTGCCCACGGCGACTGCGGCGGACATGACCGCGATTCAGCTCGACGATCGCGCGCTGTTCCTCACTCGTTGGCGCGATCTGTTGCTCGATCTACTCAACGAGGACGCGCTCGCGAAGCATCCGCTGCGTGCGCAGGCTCGTGAGCTGATCGAGCACTGGTCCGGCCGCGCCGCTGCCGACGACGCGGGCTATCGCATCGTACGCGCCGCGCGAGCACAGATGCGCAAGGACGTCTACGAATCGCTGACGGCGTTGGCCCGCAAGCGCTCTCCTTCAGTGAAGTTCACGCCCTCGGCGCAGTTCGAAGGACCGTTGTGGCAGCTGGTGACGCAGCGTCCCGCGCACTTGCTGGATCCGCATTACGCCTCGTGGGAAGCGGCGCTGCTTGGCTCGTTCGACAGCGTGCTCGAGAGCTTGCAGAAGGACTGCAAGGAGTTGCCTCGCTGCACGTGGGGCGAGAGTAATGTTCTGCACATGAGACATCCGCTGTCCGCCGCACTGCCGTTCGCGAGTCACTGGCTCGACATGCCCGCGCAGGCTTTGCCCGGCGATGCGCAGATGCCGAGAGTGCAGGGCGAGGCATTCGGCGCGTCGCAGCGACTCGTCGTGTCGCCCGGCCGTGAAGCAGAAGGCTCGCTGCAGATGCCGGGCGGACCGGTCGATCATCCGCTGTCGCCGTTCTACGGTGCGGGCCACGCCGATTGGGCGCTCGGCAAGCCGACGCCGCTGCTGCCCGGCGCCGCGAAGCACACGCTCACGCTGCGGCCAGCTGCTAATCTGTAGCCGGTCGGGTTGCAACCCGACTCTTCACTCATTTCCGGAGCTCTGATGTCTGCACGCTTCAACGGCACCGACAGCTACGTCGCCACCGAAGACCTGATGATGGCCGTGAACGCGGCCGTGACGCTCGGCCGTCCGCTGCTGGTGAAGGGCGAGCCCGGCACCGGCAAGACGCAGCTGGCGGAGGAGATCGCGGGCGCGCTGCAGCGGCCGCTGTACCGTTGGCACATCAAGTCGACGACGAAGGCGCAGCAAGGCCTGTACGACTACGACGCCGTGTCGCGGCTGCGGGATTCGCAGCTCGGCGAAGAGAAGGTGCACGACGTCGGCAACTACATCATCAAGGGCCGGATGTGGGAGGCGTTCGAGAGCGAAGTGCAGCCGGTGCTGCTGGTCGACGAGATCGACAAGGCCGACATCGAGTTTCCGAACGACCTGCTGCACGAGCTCGACCGGATGGAGTTCTACGTCTACGAAACGCGCCAGTGGATCAAGGCGCGGCACCGGCCGATCATCGTCATCACCAGCAACAACGAGAAGGAGCTGCCCGACGCGTTCCTGCGCCGCTGCTT
>CADEEJ010000293.1 GCA_902826315.1 uncultured Steroidobacter sp. | reverse complement strand
GGCCATGGTGGAACGATCCATTCAGAAACCTCGAGTTGGCCTCTTGGTGGCTGGGGCGGAAGGATTCGAACCTCCGAATGGCGGGATCAAAACCCGCTGCCTTACCACTTGGCGACGCCCCACTATCGATCGGTAACCCGCGACCACAACGGCGAGCGGTTCAAGCCGCGCGCAACGTAACCGCTCCAGCGCGCCGGCAAACGCGCCCGGACAGCCTGCGCAGCGCGCTCGTCGGGCAGGGCCACGAACACGCAAGCACCGGTTCCGGTCAGTCTTGCCTCGCCAAATTCCTGAAGCCAATCAAGGGCTTCAGCGATCTCAGGATAGCGGCCGCGCACGCACGCCGTGCAGTCGTTGCGCCCGCCCGCCGCCAGGAAGCCGCGTATTGTCGTGACGGGTGAATTACGTGTCAATTCAGGGGCCTGAAAGATCTCCGCCGTGCTCACGCAAGCCTGCGGTTTGACGATCAAATAGTGCCTCTGCGGAAAGTCGTACGGGGTCAGCTGCTCGCCAACGCCTTCCACCCACGCCGCGCAGCCGCGCACGAAGAACGGCACGTCCGCACCGAGCGTCAACCCGATTCGCGCCAGCTCGTCGACAGACAAATTCAGCTTCCAGATCTCGTTCAACGCGACGAGCACGGTCGCTGCATCGGAGCTGCCGCCGCCGAGACCGCCTTGCACGGGAATCCTTTTGTGCAACTCGATGCCGACGCCGGGAACGTTGCGACCGGTTGCCAACGCACGCGCTGCTTTCACCGCGATGTCCGACTCAGCGGGAATCTCCGCCGGTCCAGCGATACGCTCGATCGTGCCCGACGGTCGCTCGTGAAAGCGCAGCTCGTCGCAGAGATCGACGAACTGCATCGCCGACTGCAGCAGGTGATAGCCGTCGGCGCGACGGCCGACGATGTACAGACAGAGATTGAGCTTCGCCGGCGCGGGCCAGGCGAGCGCCGCGGTTTTCATTGGCCGAGTCGCCAACGATCGACGACGATGCGCACGCGCGCGGCACCGTTGCTCGCGCTCATCTTCACCGGCACACGTGCGCCCGGCTCGGTCGAATAACGCTGATAGTCGATGCGCCAGCCGCCCTGCTCCAGCGTCACGACACCGTCCGACGCCGGCTCGTTCCAACGGTGGTCGCCCGGCGCGGCGAGGCCGAGAATCCAGTAACGCAAACTTCCAGCAGGAACGGATGCACCGAGCCGCGCTTCGAGCTCGTCCCACGCGGCGGTGGATTCGAGCTTGCGGCCATCGCTGGTTTCGAGCTTCAGGTCCGGGCTAGCAGGGTCGCCGCGCAATTGCAGTCGAACGCTGCCAACGCCGACCGGACCGCGAATCTGCAAGTCGGTGCGATCGCCGCGCTGCTGCCACTCGAAGGAGCCGGAGCCGCCCGTCTCCGGACCCGACACGCCGAGACGGCCGCGCGCCTGCCACGAGTCGAGCTGCGCGAGATCGACGTTAGCGGGGACGCCCGGCTGCTTGGGAGCGACGGCGCAGCCCGCAAACGTCAAAAACAGGAGGGCGAACAGGAGAAGCCGCTGCATGGCAGTGGCCGATCGTCAATTGAGCTTCTGCAGGCGCTGCTTCAGCTCGTCGTTGTCCGGATAACGCTCGCTCGCCTTGGCCCACACGTCGCGCGCGTCGGTCTTGCGATCGAGCGCGAGCAGGACTTCGCCGAGATGCAGGTCGACTTCCGGGTCGCTGATGCGCTTCTTGGCTCGTTCGAGATAACCGAGCGCGTCGTCGTTGCGACCGATGCGATGCAGCGCCCAGCCCATGCTGTCGAGCACCGCGCCGCTGTCCGGCGTCTGCGTGAGCGCGTCCTCGATCAGCTTCAGTCCTTCCTTATGCTGCCGCGTGCGATCGACCAGGATGTAGCCAAGGGCGTTGGTCACGGCGGGATCGCCGGGCCGATCCGTCATCAACTTGCGCAGCTCGCCGACCGAGTCGTTCACCTTGTCGGCGCTTTCGAGCTGGAACACGCGGGCGAAGCGTATCTCGGACGAGTCCGGATACTCCCTCGCGGCGCTATCCAACAGAGCGAGCGCTCCACTGACGTCACCGCTGTTCGCGAGCAGGTTCACGCGCGCGAGGATCGCATCGACGCGGTATTGCGAGCGCGTGGCCGCGAACTCTTCGAGATGCTTCAGTCCCGCATCGAGACCCTGGCGCTTCGCCTTGATGCGTGCTGCGCGTGTCTGCGCCGCCATCGCGAATTCGCCGCCGTTCACGCGGCCGTAGATCTGCAGCGCGTCGTCCCAGGCGTCGCGCGACTCGGCGATCGCGCCGAGATAGAACAACGACTCGTAGACGAACCGGCCGTTCTGCACGAGGTTGCTGAAACGCTGTGCCGCGGCATCGCGATTGCCGAGCTGAAAGTCGATGTCCGCGAGCGCGCGCTCCGCGACCGGCCCGGTGTTCTCTGAGCTCGCCAGCTTGTCGAGATCCTTGCGTCCTTCCTCTTCCTTGCCGGCCTGCATGAGCATCAACGCATATTCGAGCCGGTACGAGTCCTGCGCATCCTGCTCGACGACTTTGCGCGCTGTCTCCAACGCCGCATCGCGATCGCCCATCAGCATCTGCACGCGCGCCAGCAACAGGCCGGACGGCGACCAGAACTGCCCGAGCTCACGCGCCTTCTTCGCGTGCTCGAGCCCGAGCGCGAAGTTATCGGACTGCACGGCTGCCTGCGCGAGAGCGTAGTGCGCCTCGGTGAGGCTCGGATACTTGGCGACCAGCTTTTGCATCACTGCCGTCGCGCCAGGGGCCGGCGCTTCGTCGGAGATCTGCGGCAGCAACGCGAGGAATCCCGCCGCCGGATTGATGAATGCAGTTTCGAGCAGCACGCCCAGGTGTTCTGCTGCGACGTCGATCTTGTAGAGATGAAGGGCAGCGAACGCGGCGAAGCGATGCGCCTCCTCGCTCGTCTGATTCAGCTGCAGCCAGTGATCGGCGGCTTCCGACACGAGCGACCACTGCTGGTGCTCGAACGCGACGCGCGCGGCTTGCTCGCACAATTGCTCGTCCGAAGACGTCGTCGCGGCACGGACATAGGCCATCGCGGCTTCGCGATACTGGCCACGCTGTAGAGCAACTTCGGCTCCCAGCACGAGCGCGTTGGGGTCGCTGGGTAACGTCTGGCCGGAAGGCGGGGTCTGCTCCGCGGGTTTGCCGGGGGTTGCGCACGCCGCCGTCAGTAACGTGACTACCAGCAGCGCGGCCGGACCGATCAGGTTGAAATTGGCTCGCATCATCGTCGCCGCACTATATAACAGCTCCGCTCCCGCGGGCTCCCGTACCGTCCGTTGCACCAGTAACTTGTCATATACACATGCTTACCGGAGAATCGCGGCGGCTTGAAACAAGCACCGGCATGCCACTCCTCGTCATCGGAATCAATCACCGCACCGCGCCGGTCGAAATCCGCGAAAAAGTCGTATTCGCCGGCGACGAGCTGCCAGCAGCGCTGCAGGAGCTGAGCGGCGTTGTCGGCGTGCGCGAGGCTCTGATCGTGTCCACGTGCAACCGAACCGAGCTGTATTGCCTCAGCGACGGCGAGGAGCACCCGCTGGTCGCATGGCTGAGCGGCTGGCACGACCTCACGGCGCACAACCTGGACATCTCCGGGAGCCTGTATCGGCTGCACGGCACGCCGGCGATCCAGCACGTCTTCTCCGTCGCGTGCGGCCTGGACTCGCTGGTGCTGGGCGAGCCGCAGATTCTCGGCCAGCTGAAGACTGCGTATCGCGCTGCGCACGATCAGCGGGTGACGGGCCCGTATCTGAATCGGCTCATGCAGACGGCGTTTTCCGTCGCGAAGCGGGTGCGCACGCAGACGCGCATCGGTGCGAACGCCGTCTCGGTCGCCTCCGCGGCGGTGTCGCTGGCACGCAAGATCTTCGAGGACCTCGGCGCTCACACTGCGTTGCTCGTCGGTGCGGGAGAAACGATCGCGCTGGCCGCGCGTCATCTGCATGCGCACGGACTGCGGCGGATGATCGTCGCGAATCGCAGCCTCGATCGCGCGCAGGAGCTGGCGCAGGAATTCAACGGCTTCGCGATCGGCATGGACGCGCTCGCGACGCACCTGCCGGAAGCGGACATCGTGATCAGCTCGACTGCCAGCCCCTCGCCCGTGATCACATACGACGCTGTGCGTGCAGCGTTGCGTGCGCGACGGCGCAAGCCGATCTTCATGGTCGACATCGCGGTGCCGCGCGATATCGAGCCGGAAGTCGCAAAGCTCGAAGACATCTATCTGTTCACGATCGACGATCTGCACAGCGTCGTGAACGAGAACCTCGCGTCGCGGCGCGAGGCAGCGCACGACGCGAACGACATGCTGTCGTTGGAGATCGCGCAGTTCGAGCAGCAGTTGAAGACGCTCGACGCCGTCCCAACGATCCGGCAATTGCGCGACGATGCCGAGATCGTCCGCGCGCACACAGTGGAACAGGCGCGGCGCATGCTGGCCGCCGGCCGCGACCCGCAGGAAGTGATCGACTTCCTCGCCGCCACGCTCACGAACCGGCTGCTGCACGGACCCAGCCAGCGGCTGCGCGAAGCCGCGGAGCGCGGCGAAAGCGAAGTGCTGGAGGCGGCCCGTGCGCTGCTGGTCCCGGACAAGGCTGAATGAAAGACTCGATTCGCAGAAAACTGGAGAAGCTGGCGGAGCGGCTCGAGGAAGTGAGCCACCTGCTCGCCGATCCGGGCGTGATCGCGGACACGAACAAGTTCCGCGAGCTGTCGATGGAGTATTCGCGCCTCGAACCCGTCGTCACGCGCTATCGCGCGTATCTGGAGCTGCTCGGCGAGCGCAAGTCGGCGCAGGAGATGGCCGAAGGTGCCGACAACGAGTTGCGTGAGCTCGGCCGCGAAGAGCTGGGAAGTCTCAACGCGCGGCTGGAGCGCGAAGAGGAAGAGCTCGCGAAGCTGCTGCTACCGAAAGATGCGCGCGACGACAGCAACATCTTTCTGGAAGTGCGCGCGGGCACGGGCGGCGACGAAGCGGCGATCTTCGCGGGCGATCTGTTTCGCATGTACTCGCGCTATGCCGACGTGCAAGGCTGGGGCGTCGAAGTGCTGTCCGAGAGCCCGGGCGAGCACGGCGGCTACAAGGAGATCATCAGCCGTGTCGTCGGCAAGGGTGCGTTCTCGCATTTCAAGTTCGAGTCCGGCACGCATCGCGTGCAGCGCGTGCCCGCAACCGAAGCGCAGGGCCGCATCCATACGTCTGCCGTCACGGTCGCGATCCTGCCGGAACAGGACGAGATCGAAGCGATCGAGCTGAATCCGGCGGAGATGCGCATCGACACCTTTCGCGCCTCGGGTGCCGGCGGTCAGCACGTCAACAAGACCGACTCGGCGATCCGCATCACGCACCTGCCGACGGGCATCGTCGTGGAGTGCCAGGACGAACGTTCGCAGCACAAGAATCGTTCGCGCGCGATGTCCTTACTCAAAGCGCGCTTGATGGCAGCGGAGCGCGAGAAGCGCGACAAGGCCGAAGCGCAGTCGCGCAAGCTCCAGGTCGGCTCGGGCGATCGCTCGGAGCGAATCCGCACGTACAACTTTCCGCAGGGCCGCGTAACCGACCATCGCATCAACCTCACGCTCTACAAATTGGCGGACGTGATGAACGGCCGGCTCGCCGATCTGATCGGCCCGCTGCAGCAGGAATTCCAGGCCGAAGAGCTGGCGCGGATGACGGAATGACCGTTACAGGTCATTGATCCTTATGCTATTTTTAAGATGGTGATATCTTTATGATATCTTCGTGGCGTCACTGGGGAGAACGCCATGAATACTTCGATTCAGGAACGCAATGCGACGACGCTGCCCGGCATGCTGATGGTGCTGTTGCTGCTCGTCTTCACAGCAGCGGCCGGCTGGTGGTTGATCGTGTCGTTACAGAACATGCTCAACCCGATCCCCTCGATCGTCGTGCTCGCCTTCATCCTGTTCCTGTGGAGCGGCTTCTTCATCGTGCAGCCGAACCAGGCCGCGGTACTGCAGTTCTTCGGCAAGTTCGTCGGCGCCGAGCGCGCCAGCGGCCTGCGCTGGACCAATCCGTTGTACACGAAGAAGCAGGTAACGCTGCGCGTGCGCAACTTCGAGTCGAGCAAGCTCAAGGTCAACGACCTGGAAGGCTCGCCGATCGAGATTGCCGCGGTCGTCGTGTGGCAGGTGCACGACTCCGCCGAAGCGGTCTTCAACGTCGACAGCTACGAGGATTTCGTTCGCGTGCAGAGCGAAGCGGCGCTGCGCCAGACGGCAACGAGCTATCCGTACGATCTGCACGAGGAGCACAAGGTCGCGCTGCGCTCGCATTCGCGCGAGATCAACGATCACCTCAAGCGTGAGATCCAGGACAGGTTGGAGCGCGCAGGTGTGACGGTGCTCGAAGCACGTGTCAGCCACCTCGCCTACGCCCCTGAGATTGCGCAGGCGATGCTGCAGCGTCAGCAGGCGTCGGCGATCATTGCAGCGCGCACGCGCATCGTCGAAGGCGCCGTCACGATCGTGCACATGGCACTCGAGCGGCTCGCAGAGAAAGGTGTCGTGCAGCTCGACGAGGAGCGCAAGGCAGCGATGGTCTCGAACCTGCTCGTGGTGTTGTGCGGCGAGCGCAGCGCGACGCCGGTCGTCAACACGGGCACGCTGTACAACGGCTGAGCCAGAACGTTGGCCGACAAAAAAGCCTATCCGCTGCGCATCAGCAGCGAAGTCCTCGATGCCCTGCAACGCTGGGCCGAGGACGAGCTGCGCAGCCTGAATTCGCAGATCGAATACGTGCTGCGGGATTCGCTGCG
>CADEEJ010000292.1 GCA_902826315.1 uncultured Steroidobacter sp. | reverse complement strand
TACGACCACATGCAGGGCGACCGCTTCCGTCACGCCGCGATCTTCCTGCGCTGGCGACCTGACAAGCAGCCGCAGGACTGCCGCTACGACCAGCTCGAAGTCACGAAGCCCTACGAGCTCGAAAGGATCTTCTCCAGCACCTCGTCGCCGTGAGCGTCGAAAGTGCCGGTCGATTGCCAGCCGAGGTGACGATAGAACCCGTAGGAGCGCACCTTCGGGTCCGATGAGCAGCCGAGGAACAATCGGCCAAAGCCGAGCTTCGTGAAGTCGGCCACGATCGAGTCGAGGAGATGCTTGCCGATTCCCCTGCCCTCCCAGGCGGGCAACAGCGCCAGCACGACGATTTCGCCGGTACGCTTGTCCGCGAAGCAGTAGCCGATGATTTGGTCGTGGTCCGTGCAGACGTAGCCCGGCAGATCGCCATTGGCAACATCGGCGCTCCACGAAGCCGCAGTGATGCCGAGGTGCTTCAGACGTTCGACCGATACAGCGTTCTCGCGAGTCTTGCCGCGCAATTCGATGCAGGCGGCGATGTCGGACGGAACGGCACGCCGGTAAGTCATCGTCATTCAGAACCTCGCAGCGTCTTCTCGTCCGGATCGAGCGGCTCTTGAGTCGGGCGCAACTCCTCGGGCACATGTTGCAGATTGACGCGGATCCGCGTCCAGGTCGTGTAGCGGCCCCGCATGGTGTCGACTAGAAAGTCAGCCGGCTGCATGAGTGCCACTGCTTGCGGGTGTCGTGCTTTCCAGCGTTCGAGTCCCGCCAACGCGTCTTCCTTGCGACGAGCGCGACCGACTTCGAGGAGAGGTGCTTTCGGCTTCGATGACTTGGGCTTGACCGACTTGCGCTTCGAGGGTTGGACGCGAGGAGGTTCCGACGCTTGTCTGCGGTAGTGCGGCGGCCACGGTGCGTCGCCCTGGCCTTGGCGCTCGAACAGATCGAGCAGACCTTCGAGCGAGCCAGCGTGCTCGTCGATTCCCGCGTGCAGATCACCGCGCTCTGCGAAGCGCGCAGGCATCGACGCAAGCGTGAAATCCGCCGGGTCGCAGTGCTCGACTTCATCCCAGGCGAGCGGTGCCGAGACGCGCGCGTCTGGTGTTGGCCGTACTGAGTACGCGGCGGCGACAGTGCGGTCCTTGGCATTCTGGTTGTAATCGACGAATACGCCGTGCCGCTCCTCCTTCCACCACTTGCTGGTGGCAAGCTTCGGCGCGCGTTGCTCGACTTCACGCGCAAGCGCGAGAGCCGCGCGACGCACTTCGTCGAAGTCCCAGCGTGGTTCGATGCGCACGACGATGTGGATACCGCGCGACCCGGACGTCTTCGGCCATCCGACGAGCTTGAAGTCCTGCAGGACTGCGCGTGAGACGAGCGCAACTTCCTGAACCTGCTGCCACGTGACTCCCGGCACAGGATCGAGATCGACGCGCAACTCATCGGGATGTTCGAGATCCTCGGCGCGTACCGGATGCGGGTGCAGTTCGAGACAGGCGAGATTCGCGAGCCACGCGAGCGCTGCTACGTCACGCGGCACGACCTCCTCCGCGACGCGGCCCGACGGAAAGCTCAGCTCGACGACTTCGATCCAGTCGGGGCGGCTCTTGGGTGCCCGCTTCTGATAGAAGTGCTCGGCTTCGATGCCGTCGGGATAGCGCACGAGCATGTTCGGCCGGCCGCCAGCGCCACGCAGCGCTCCCTCCGCCACGGCGATGTAGTAGCGCGCGAGGTCGAGCTTGGTGTGCTTCGGCTTCGGGAAGAGCACCTTCGCCGGGTTCGAGATGACGACTTCGCGCCCGGCGAGAGTGAGGGTTTCGGCTTCGGGGCTGCTGGCCATGTCATGGATCGGCGCGGAGACGGCTCTTGATGTCGACGTAGGCGGCGCCGATCAGATCGCGAAGAGCTTCGGCGGCAATCGCGGAGTTCGGCTGCAATTTCACGTGCCGCATGCGCTTGCCGCTGCCTTCCAGGAGGCCCGCCAGATCCTCGAGCAGTGCGCCGTAGAAGAAGCCGACGTTGACATGACTCTTGAACGAGTTGACGTACGCGAACGGCGCGTCTTCGACACATGCGACAGGGCAGCCATCGTGGATCAGTTCGACGACGTCATCACCGCAGGTCCGAATGTGCTCGAACCATTGCTGGGCGATCGAGCGCAGTTCGTCGGGACCATCGGAGAACCAGCTGTCGACGGCCGGATCGCGCTTTACGCCGCCGCAGACGCGAAAGATCTCGACGCGGTCGATCAGGCCACGGACATCCAATGCAACGCGATGAGTTTTGCGGCGGGACATATCCTTCTTTCGAAGAACTCATGGGAGATGCCCAGCGCGATTGTACATTGACTTCCAAGTGCCTCCACTCCATGCTCCTGGCCGCGTGGTCGGCCTGTCTTTAGCGGCAGTCACCGACGATGCTTGGGGCCGCCTTCGGGTGGCCCTCTTCATTTTCGGACTATGCCAAGTGGATCATTGGGTGAAGCGGCTCGAACGCAAGCAACAATTCAGTTGCTGACCTGAACAGATAGGATCCTGCACGGCTCAGCGCCACAATGCCCGGCAGATGCCAAAGCGCACGAATAATTTCCAGAGACTGGTACATCTGTTACAGCATCAGCTGACTGAAAGCGGTGCTGTCGTCACTGAGTCCAAGGAGCTCGCAGACCGAGTAGACGGACGACTCGTCGAACTGGACGTGGTCGTTGAAATAGTGCTCGGGGGTTATCCACTCAGCCTTGGCATTGAGGCACGCGGAGGTAGACGAAAAGTAGAACGCAATGGCGCGTTTGCCGTGATTGGCAAGTACAGGCGAGTCGTCGATAAGACAGTCATTGTCGCGCGTGGTGGCTTTACAAGAGGAGCTCTCAAGCTATGCAGGGAGCATGGTGTTGAAGCAATCACTTTTACCGAAGCTGTCGCAACAGACTGGGGGCGCTTCTTTAAGTCGTTCAAGGACCTCACGTTCGGTCTTTTCGATCTAGCAGTGACTAGCGGGCCCACCCTTAGATGGTCCCGGCGGATTGGTCAGCCGGACAAACCGTTGACTGCCGAGCCGCGGCCTAGAGTCGTTGGTACCGAAGGCGAGCTGTTCGAGTTTGAAGAGCTCAATAGAAAGGCGACGACTTACCTGACCAGAGGGGCATACGTGTCCAAATCAATCATGGAAGAGTGGTACAGGCGTCCCAGCGCCCAACGACGAGGCGAATACCACGTCACCGTTGGCATTACGCCAGACTCGTCAACGCCGATCATTCTCGAACAGGAAGGCCTTTTTTACCGCGTCGACGAGCTGACGTACCAAATTCACGTCAAGGTAAAGACATCGCCTCTGTCAATGTCAGCGATGCACTTCAACCAACGTCGAGTGTTACAGGGGACTACGCGCCTTGAGGGCGGTAGAACAGTCGATCTTGTGCTCACTGAGAGTAGCGGGGGCGGCGCCAAAGCAACCGTCAGAATTGGCCCGTCGCAAGAGTCGGAACCCGCGACGATTCACACCGTAGATCTTTCGACGCCCGCTGGCTAGAACGGGATGTCCTCGTCGAATTCTGCAGGCGCTGCACTGCTTGTCGACACTCGAAACTGACTGAGTTTTGTTGAAAGCGAAGCCTGCAGGCGTGTCATTCCCTCAGAGTTCTGTAAGTACTTGAGAACTCGGTGATGCGTCATGTCAAACGGAACGTCATCGAGCGACTGTGAAATGGGCACGACGTGTTTCCCCAACGTATGGGCGATACCTGTCTCGTACATGACATTGGGGTTCTTGCCCGTGAAGTCCACAATGACCACTTGGGCGCGAAAGATCAGGTTGAAAATATCCTGAACGATTGTGCTCTCTTCCCAGATATCGTCTGCACGCAAACAGCGCAGACTATTGGCCGCAGTTGCCTGCCTGATCACTTCGAAGACAGGATCGAACTCACGTCGAAACGGCATCATCACTGCGACTAGATCGGACTCCGACAAAGCGTCTGGCACGCTAAACACGTTCGGTGCAAAAGTGATCTTTCTAGCGGCTGGCTTGGCCGAAACATAATGCGACTCTCCCGGATACTTCTCATCGACATACGATTCGATAACATGAATCGCGTTCCGATCACGCGTCGCAATCGTGTTCAACACATTGAGAACGTTCCCGGAGTAATCCTCATCCTGCCAGTTCAGACTTCGCAGAAGCCTAGGGTGCTTGTCTATGGCTCGCGAGTGACCGGTTATTAGACCGATTTCCTCCCAATTCCCGGCGTCAAAATTCGCGACGATCCGTTCACGGAGAGCGATAAGGCGCTTGCCAAATGCGATGTCCATCTTCCGTTCCAATCCGTGATGGCACGGTGTGCCGGCTACTGTCTGTTAACTTCCTAGACCGCGGTTCCAGTTACGTTGATCCCTCGCTTTCGGACCTACGCGTCGCATTCCCAGCACTACGCCCTTCCAACTCGTCGAATCACACTGCTAGCAAACCTGTCCGCCGACCCGCCCGCAAACGGAAAGAACAACGACGGCTCGATCAGCTCCAGCTCTAACACCACCGGCTGGCCCTTCTCGTCTCTGATCAAATCCACCCTCGCGTACAGCGGTGTCTCGAACGGCATCGCTTGCATTGCTCTCGCACCGACTCTCAACTCCGCCGCATCCGGCACTCGCGCCGTGATCGTCTCCTTCGCGAACAGATTCTGCGTCGGGCCTTCCTTGCGCTTCAGCAGCGGTCCCTTCCTGATCGCGTGGCTGAACTGTCCCTCGAAGTAGATCAGTGCCGTCTCGCCATACTCATCCACGCGACTCAGGTATGGTTGCAACAGCACACTCCGCTTCTCGTTCAGCATCATCTGCGCATGTTCGGCTGCGGCGTCCTTCTCCTCCGGCCCGAATCGCTGCGCATCGCGTGACCCCGCGCCGATGGCCGGCTTCACGACGAACTCGTCAACGTTCGGCTCGCCGAGCAGCTCCGCGATTCGCCACGGCCCGCTCTCGCCCGGCTCGATGAACTTCGTCAGCACGGTCGGCACGTTGGCGCGAACGAGATCGCGCAGATAGTGCTTGTCCGAGCTCCACTTCACGACTGACAACGGGTTGAGCAGCTTCGTCTGCGTGCTCACCTGCCCTACCCAATCGAAGAACTCGGCCAGGCGCTGCGGGTAGTCCCACGTCGAGCGCAGCAGAGCGATGTCGAACCGGCTCCAATCTTGGGGACGGTCCCACTCTGCAATCGCAACGTCGGCGCCTGCGTTGCGCAGGGCGGACTCCAAGGGAGGCAAATCTTCGTCCAGGTCGCGCGCTGCTTCGGCTGTAACCAGTGCTATAGTTGGCTTGCTCATCTTTTCCCGCTGTTTTCTCGTATTTCGCTGGGTCAGGCCAACGCCCGGCCCATAGGTTCGTGCTCATGAAGGATCTTACCAAGGGATCGATCCCGAGCCATCTCATCGCCATGGCAGTGCCGATGGCGGCGGGCATGATCTTCCAGACACTTTACTTCTTCGTCGACCTGTATTTCGTCGCGAAGCTCGGCGACGCGGCAGTTGCGGGCGTCAGCACGGCCGGCAACGCGATGTTCATCATCATGGCACTGACGCAGGTGCTGGGGGTCGGCACGGTCGCGCTCATCTCGCACGCGGTCGGCCGCAAGGATCAGGCGGATGCGAACCTCATCTTCAATCAATCGCTGCTGATCGCGGTGCTGTGCGGCGTGCTGACGCTGTTAGTCGGCTACACGGGTTCGCTGGCGTATGTGCGCTTGATTGCCGCGGACGAGACGACCGTCCAGGCCGGCGTCACATATCTATATTGGTTCCTGCCGGGCATGGCGCTGCAGTTCGCGATGGTGGCGATGGGCTCGGCGCTGCGCGGTACCGGCATTGTGCAACCGACCATGGTCGTGCAGGTGCTGACGCTCCTGATCAACACGATCCTCGCGCCGATCCTGATCGCGGGCTGGGGCATCGGTCACCCAATGGGTGTCGCCGGGGCGGGACTCGCGAGCACGATCGCGATCGTCGTCGGCGTGATCATGCTGTCGATCTACTTCGTGCGACTGGAGAAATACGTCTCCTTCCACAAGGAGCAGTGGCAGCCGCGCGTGGCAATCTGGAAGCGCATGCTCTCCGTCGGCCTGCCTGCGGGTGGCGAGTTCGCGCTGATGTTCGCTTTCACTGCGGTTACTTACTGGGCGCTGCGCAACTTCGGTGCCGCCGCACAAGCAGCGTTCGGCATTGGCGGGCGCATCATGCAGGGCATCTTCCTGCCCGCGATGGCGATCGCGTTTGCTGCTGCACCGATCGCCGGACAGAACTTCGGCGCGCGACAGCCCGAGCGCGTCCGCGAAACATTCAAGTCCGCCGTGACGATGTGCACCGGCCTGATGTTCGTGTTGATGTTGCTGTGCCAATGGCGGCCGGATGTGCTCATCGGGCTGTTCTCGAAAGAAGAGGCCGTGATCGACATCGGCTCGCAGTTCCTGCACATCATCTCGTGGAACTTCGTGCTGTCCGGCGTGATCTTCACGTGCTCGAGCATGTTCCAGGCGCTCGGCAACACGTTGCCTTCGCTGTACAGCTCGATGACCCGCCTGATCACGTACAGCGTGCCGCTGATCTGGATTACGACGCAGCCGTGGTTCCACCTGGATCACGTGTGGTTCCTGTCCGTCGGCACGGTGATCCTGCAAACCATCGTCAGCTCCTTGCTGCTGCAGAAGCAGATGCGCACGAGGCTCAGCGCGCTCGGCCCCGCTCCAGTGCGGGCTGAGGTGTCAGCTCCTCCCGCAACCTGAGATCACCTCTTCTCGGCGAGCGCCTCGGTCTGGACGAGGTGCTGCTCGAATGCGGGCAGCACTGCC
>CADEEJ010000291.1 GCA_902826315.1 uncultured Steroidobacter sp. | reverse complement strand
CACAACAACCAGCGCGATGGCATGCATCGTCAGGCGATTCCGCGCGGGCGCGTTGCATACGAGCCGAACTCGCTCGGCGGCGGCTGCCCGTTCCAGGCGGGCGTGCAAGGCTTCGCGTCTTTCCCGCAGCAGACGGAAGAGCACAAGGTGCGCGGCAAGCCGGAGAAATTCGCCGAGCACTACAACCAGGCGACGCTGTTCTACAAGAGCCAGACGCCGGTCGAGAAGCAGCACATCGTTCGTGCCTTCCGTTTCGAGCTCACCAAGGTGCAGACGGTAGCCGTGCGCGAGCGCGTCGTCGCTCAGCTGCGCAATGTCGACGAGGAGCTTGCGGCTGCAGTCGCCGACGGCATCGGCCTGACAACCCTGCCGGATCCGTTGCCGAAAGTTCTGGCGCGGGCACCCAAGCCGGAAGTGCAGACATCGAAGGCGTTGTCGTTGCGGGCGAGGCCTGGCGAGGAAGGGATCAAGACGCGGCGCGTCGCGATTCTGATTGCCAACGGTACCGATGGTGCCGCGGCGTTAGCGATTCACGAAGCACTGGCCGCCGCGGGAGCCGTGCCGCGCTTCATCGGCGTCAAGCTCGGGCAAGTGACGAGCGCGAGCGGCGAACCGCTCGACGTCGAGATCTCGCTCGAAACCGCACCGGCCGCGGTGTGGGACGCGATGATCGTGCCGGACGGACAAGCCGCCGCAGACGAGTTGAGCTCGCGCGGTCACGCGCTCGAGTTCTTGAAGGATCAATACCGTCATTGCAAACCGATTCTGCTGATCGGTGCCGCCAGAGCGCTGCTCGAGGCAGCCGGCGTACCCGCCAAGCTGATCTCGGGCGAAGCGGATGTCGGACTGTTGCAGTTCGACGGAGCAAAGACGGGCGCGGCAGTTCCGGCATTCGTCGCCGCCCTCACCAAGCATCGCAATTTCGCGCGCGAGACGGATCCGCCGCGCGTCTGAACACATTCGCAGGAGACATTTCATGATCGCATTGCAATTGAAGGAGCTGCTGCTCCAATCCCTGGTCCACGAGCGTGGCGGGGTTCTCGTCTATCAGACTGCGCTCGAGTGCGCTCGCAACGACGACTTGCGGGACGAATGGACGGAATACCTGGAGCAGACGAAGAACCATATCGCCGTGCTCACCCGCACGTGCGTGGCGCTCGACCTGGATCCCGGCGAAATGACGCCCGGCTGCCAGGTCGTCCAGCACACCGGCAAGTCATTGGTCGTAGCGATGAAGATGGCATTGGCGGCGGGCGATCCCGCAGGTGCCGAGCTCGTTGCCTGCGAATGCGTGGTGTTGGCCGAGACGAAAGATCACGCAGATTGGGAGCTCATCGGTGAGTGCGCCAAGGCCGCGGAAGGCGCAGCGGCGACCGCACTGCAAGCTGCTTACGATGAAGTAGAAGACCAGGAAGACGAGCACCTGTACCACACCAAGGGTTGGTGCCGGGAACTGTGGCTGCAGTCTTTGGGTCTGCCGGCAGTATTGCCGCCGCCGGAAGAGAAGCAGCACGTGACGAATGCTGTCGAAGCCGCAGTGGCGAAAGACAATCGCCGCAACTGATCACACGCGCCGCGCCTGTCGGCGGTCGTACCATCTCATCAAGGGTTGAGAAGTCAGCCCGTGGACGACGATCGAGACGGCAACGATGGAGATCGTCATGTCGGCGAGCTCGCGCCCGGCTGTGCCTGCCACTCCATGCGTCAGCACGTAGGCGAGGTAGTAGATGCTGCCGATGCCTCGAATGCCGAACCATCCCGACAACAGGCGCTGCAAGCGATTTGTCGGGGAATGGGCCAGTAGCAGCCAGGTGGCGGCGGGACGAACGATGACGATCAGTCCCGCAGCCAGCAGCAAGGCACTTGGGTCCCAGTGAGTCGCGAGGCTCACGCCGACGATGCCCACCAGCAGCACTTCCAGCATGCGCTCGAGCGTGTCGCCGAAAGAAAATACCTCGGCCACGAGCACGCCCGCCGCCACGGCGGGCTGGGCCATTTCGCTTTCGGTCACCGTGTTGGGTGAAACCAAGCTCTCCGCCGGAGGGTGCACCTCCGCCGCGCTCTGCTCTACTTCCGGGTGAGGATCGTCACCTACGGCGCGAACCTCGGCGTGGCGCAGGCCGATACCGGCCGCGAAAACCGCAAGGAATCCCCAGGCGCCGATCGCAGTCGCGCCCGTGTAGGACAAGGCGATCAATGCCAGCGCGAGGAAATCCGTTGGTGCCGCGGTGTCGCGATTGCGCGCGCGCAATGCGATGGCTGCGCTGCCGACCAGGCGCCCGAGTCCGTAGCCCAGCAGCAGGCCGGCGGGCACCGCCCAGAGCAGCCGCAGTCCGGCCCAGGCTGCAAGCTCCGACATCGAGATCGGCCCGAGCAGCAGCAACCCGAGCACGACGAACGGAAACGCAGCGCCATCGTTGAGCCCGGCCTCGCCTGACAACGCATAGCGCAGATGATCGTTGTCTTGCGAATGGCCGACTGTGACGGAACTTGCGAGCACAGGATCCGTCGGCGCGAGAATCGCGCCGAGCAGCAGCGCCAGCGCGGGATCGATATCCAGGAGCAGCCACGCACAAACAGCCACGCCTGCGATCGACGCGATCATGACAACACTCGCCAGCCGGAACGCAGCCCGCCAGGCCTGATGTCGCAACGGCAGACGCAAGCGGAGGCCGCCGACGAACAAGGACAGAATGACGGCGATCTCGGTCAGGCGCTCGATCCATGGAGCACTGTCGCTGAGATCGATCTGCAACAGATCGAAACCCCACGGCCCGATCGCGCAGCCGACGCCGAGATAGATCGCGGCGGTCGAAACCGGCAAACGCTGGATCAGCGCCGACGACAACGCCATGGTCAGGAGCAGCGCGCCGCCTGCCGCCATCCAGGAAAGGAAACTCACCTTTGGACCACTCCTGTACGTATCGATTCGTCAGTCTATGTGTTGGAGACGGTATAGAGCGCCTTATCCGAGTGACATTGACGATTGCTTAGGTGCGCTAGCGTACAGAGGCCGGCAATAGCGTCTGAGACGCTTCTTCGGCGCTCGTGCACAGCCTGGAGGAGCCGACCGTGATCATTACACCCGTCCCCGATGGCGACCGCACACGCGAGACGGTGCAAAGTACGGACGCCGCAGCCGATGAGCGTTGCTTGATGGCGGAGCTGGCGATCATTCGCGGCGTGCGCCACTACTTCTACGACGGCTATCGCTACGACCGACTGTCTGACGCCGTCGCCTACGCACAGCTCGCCCAAGGCCGCACGCGTCGATCGTCTTCGTGAGCATCGAAGCCGAGCGCTGTTTGTTCATTCGGCTCGGTCGATGCGGTGAGCGGACCGCGCAATGCATCGTGGCGGGCGAGCTGCGCCTGGACTATCCGCAGGTGTCGCACGAATTCGCTCGCGACGGCCGGTGGACTCAGGTCGACTCGCAGATCGCGCCGTCGGACCGGGATCGCGCAGCCAGCGAGCGCCATACGAAGCAGATTCGTGCCTTTTACGAAGCTTCCGCGAGCACGCTGTGGATCACGTTCCATGCCGACTGCATGTGGTGGTCGTTTGCAGCTCCTGGCGTGTCCCAGCGCGCGGACGGCACGAAGGTTCGTGCTACCACAGATGGCTGGCACCAGTACGACGTCAGGAACCAACCTCTGACGGCCGCGCGTCTGCGCGGCGGCCTGCTCGCCGTCCAGGCGTTTCGCGGGACGATTTGCGCGGTCGAGCCAAGCTACGTGCTGCATGAGATCAACTGCGTGGATGCCCCACGCGTTGCCGCGGCCGACCATGCATTGAGAGCACTCATCGATTCCCTACAGCCGATCGTGGAGCGCCTGCACCCGCGCGATCTGGAGGTGCTCGCCGATCTGATATTCAGGAACGCAGGCTGGCAACGCGTCGGAGTGCTCGACGAAACGGAAACCGACATCGACCTGGCATTGGAATCCGCCGTGACCGGCGAGCGCATCGCAGTGGAGGTCAAGGCGGATGCCACTGTCGAGGACTATCGCGACTATGCGGCCCGCTACCGCTCGATGGTCGGGTTCGATCGCTTCTACTTCGTGACCCGCTCGCTCATCGATACCGAAGTCGCACAGGAAAGCGTCGGCGCAGCGAGCACGGCGGGCGTCATCTTCTGGGGAAGCCGCAGCATCGCGCAGCGAGCCGCACAGAGCGGCCTTGCTCAATGGTTGATCGACAAAGCTACCTAGTCGCGGTGCGCCGGTACGTCGGCAACAGGCGATCGAACTCCTTCTTGACGACCGCGTAGCACTCGCAGGTGCGCGCCTCCAGACCGCGGCGATCGAGCACGGTGATGTGTCCCCGGCTGTATTTGATCAGTCCGGCGCTCTGCAGCTTGCCGGCTGCTTCGGTGACACCTTCGCGGCGCACGCCGAGCATGTTGGCGATGAGCTCCTGCGTCATGACGAGCTCGTTGCCGACCAGGCGGTCGAGACTCAGCAGCAGCCAGCGGCAGAGTTGCTGGTCCAGTGAATGGTGCCGATTGCACACGGCTGTCTGGGCCATTTGCGTGAGCAACGCCTGGGTATAGCGCAGCAGGAGATGCTGCATGGCGTCGCCGCGGATGAATTCTTCCTTGAGGACTTTGCTGGGCAAGCGATAGGCGTGGCCGGCGCTCTGCACGACGGCTCGGCTGGGTGTCGTTTCCCCGCCCATGAACAGCGAGACGCCGATGACTCCTTCGTTACCGACGACGGCGATTTCCGCGGATGCCCCGTCAGCCAGCATGTACAGGAGCGAGACGATTGACGTCGTTGGAAAGTACACCGCTCGCTGACGGCTGCCGGACTCGTACAGGACCTCGCCAAGCTTCAGCGGCACCAGCTTGGTGTGGATGTTCACGCGCTGGAAGTCGTCCGCCGACAACGCTGCCAGGAGATGGTTCTGACGAGGATCGTGACTGGTCGACATGGGCAGCATCTGCGCAGTGGCCGGCGGCCCTGAGGTCTATGTGCGTCATCGTACACAACGCGGGGCCTGACCAGCTAAGTTCGACAACGCACCGACCCGCGGCATTGGGCGATGCACATTCCAAGCCCATGGAAGCGCTCAACTTGTCGACCGGGCGGGCCCGCGCTGCGCTAGGGCTCGCAGGCGTGCTGATGCTCGCGGCATGTGCCGCCGCGCCGGCGGCCGCGCACGGCGGTATCGTGGTGGACAAGCGCACGATGGCTCAGGCCGCAGCCGACGAGCAGCGGCGCGAGCTGGAAGAAATGCGCGATGTGAATGCGGACGCACGACGCAATGCGCTGCAACTGCGGCTGCACATCGCCGGGCTGCAGGCCGAAGTCGTCGGTCGTGGCCTGCTGCTCACGCTCGATGACGGGCTGTTCGCAGGCAACTCGGCCCGGCCGAATGCGGACGGCAGCGAGCGACTCGACCAGCTGGTCAGCTTCCTCGATGACTATCCGTGGCGTAATGCGCAGATCGAGAGCTCTGCCGCTTGCAAGGCGGGCGCGGGGTACGACGCCACGCTCTCGGAGCGCCGCGCAGTAGCAGTGGCGAGCTATCTCATCCAACGAGGCATCGCCTCCGCACGGCTATCGACCCACAACAGCGAGACGAGCTCGTCGCTCGACGACGAGTGCGACGCTGACAGTCTTCACCGGAATCGACAGGTCGTCGTCGTCATCGAAGACGTGCTGACCTCATCGGCCTGCAGCTCGGACCTTTGTGCCGGTTCTATCCGTTGATAAGTCATACCCCCAGCGACAGCGGTAGCGGACATGCGTGCGAGAGTTGATGTCTTGGTGGTCGACGATTCCGACGCAGATGCTGCCCTGACCCTTGACGCCCTGCGCAGCGCTGCCTCCGACTCGACCGTCCTGCGATTGACCGATGGCGAGCAGGCTCTGCATTTCCTGTACGCCACCGATGGATTCGCCGGACGTCCGGGCGGCTTGCCCCAGCTCGTGCTGCTGGATCTGCACATGCAGGGCATGGACGGAATTGCGGTAGTGCGATCGTTGCGCGCGCGAGCGGAGATGCAGCAACTGCCCCTGGTGCTCTGGACCTCCAGCAACAACCCGCTGTCGATCGAGTCTGCTCTCCGAGCCGGCGCCAGCGCCTACCGCATAAAACCGCCGTCGCTCGATGCCTATCGCGCCGAGATCAGCATGCTCGTCGAGCGTTGGCTGTACGACGGCGCGATGAGGATCAGTGCGGCCGCTGCCAAGCGCAGCGCCTAGGTCACCCGCCTGTGTTGGCCAGCGCACGGACAGCGCGAGCAGCGGTTGTAACCTCACAATCTCCATCGCCATCTTTCCCGGAGAGGCCGTGCGTCGAATCAAGATCGGTACGAGACTTGCCCAGTTGCGCCAGCGATTCTGGGGGCCTTCGAGTCCGAACCCATGGACCAATCCGCTTTTCGTCGGCCCGCCCAGCTGCCGCGCGATCGACGGCACCTTCCGACGTCAGGACCGGCGCCAACTCCGGGCAGCGATCAATGCCTGGGAAGATGAAGGCGGCAGCATTGCGACACCGATCGGCGCTTCTGCGCTGCGCCAGTGAATCACGTCTCACTCCGCGCCAGGCCGGCTCTCCATCGCATGGCTGCTTCATCCTCCGTCTCATGTCTGACCCCGCGACGCAGGTCGATACTCGTATCGCACATTGACCCGGCAACGCAGCGGAGAAACGCCATGTACCGCGATGTCAGCGAACGGTTGATGACGATCGAAGAAGCCATGCAGCTTTCGGGACTCGATACGGGACCCCGCCAGAAATTCGCGCGCCCCAGCATCTGGGCCTGGCAGACGGTCGCACGCGCCATGGCCCCGAACGTGGGCAGCGAGCAGATCGCCGCGATGGCGCGAAAGCG
>CADEEJ010000290.1 GCA_902826315.1 uncultured Steroidobacter sp. | reverse complement strand
GTGCGCGGTTGCGCGCATCGGGGAGGGCGGGTCACTTTCGCGCGCCGAGCTGCGCGAGCATCTCGGAAAGATCTTGCGGGCCGACGTAGAAGTACTCGCAGACGCGACCCCATAACAGGGTCGTCGGTACGTTGTGGTCGCCGCGCTCTTGCTGCAACTGACTCAACACGTACAGGACCACTCTCTGCTCGCGAGTCAGTCCGTCACGGACATCGGGTATCCGGTCGTCGCTCATCGCGCGACAGAGATTGCCTGGCGGCTCAAAAACTTCAAGTCCAGCGCTGCGGCGCTTCATCACTGACGCGAGCTGGCGATCAATGCCTTGGGAATCGAGAGCTCGCCCCAGCCGTATATTGCGTCGCGGCCCGGCGCACCGAGGTCCCGCGCTTCGCTCTTGAGTGAGTCGATCACGCCGCCGATTCCGGCCGATCCTTCGAGCCTGCGGGCGATTGCTGCTGCGACGACCGGTGAAGCGAACGATGTGCCTGACACCGTCTTCGTACTGGATGACGTCGTCGACTCGTATTCCGACTCGACGTGTACGCCGCGCGCCGCAAAGGCGATGTAGTCACCGCGATTGGCACGTCGATAGACCTGCCCGTTCTCGTCGACCGCGGTGACCGCGATGACGCCGGCGTAGGCTGCTGGAAATGCCGGCGCCGCTGCAGGGCCGCCGTTGCCTGCCGCTGCGACGATAGCGACGTCAGCGGCTATCGCACGCTTGATGACATGCGCGAGCACGAAGTTGTCCGGACCTTCGATGCTGATGTTGATCACACGCACGCCGTTCGCGACCAGCCAGTCGATCGCGCTCGCGATCGCAGCGGCAGGGGCTATCAAGCGATTGTCCCCGTCGACACCGAAAACATCGGCGACCGTGAGACGTGCGCCGCTGCGAGCGACGATCTCCGCTACGAGCGTGCCGTGCGCGCGTGACGTGTAACCGCCGTCCGCAAAGCCTTCGGTCTGCACGATCGAGCGTGTGAGCGCAGGCCAGGTGAGATCGGCGCCGGTATCGATCACTCCGACGTGTCCGCTGTCCGGTGCAGCGGAGGGTTCCTCAGTCGCTTGGGCGGTCGCCGGCGCAACGTCATCGGCAGACGGACGAAAGAGATGATGAGGAGCGATGCTTGCCAGGGGCGCGAGTGCCTGCAGCTCCGAGATCACCTGCTCGACCGAGCGTCCGCGCCGCACCCGAATGCGTACGAGCGTTTCGCCGAACGCAGCGAGCGGACGTTCAGAAATGATCGTGAATCCCGCGCCACGAACGGTTTCGATCGATCCTGGGTCGGCGACCATCAGCACTTCTCGTCGCACGCGCTCGCGACCTGCAGTGTCGCGCTCTACCTCAAATCTCGTCGACGAGCCTCGGCCGCTGTCGTCGCGATCGTGACGGTCCTCGCGACGATCGTCATCGCGATCGCCGGAGCTTTCAGAGCCGGGACCGGAGTTGTCCGACTCCACCGAGCCGCTCCCGGAATTGTCGATGCGAACTTCGCTCTCGCGGCGCTCTGTCGCTTCGCGTTCGCGTCGATCCTGCCGTGTCTCGCGCTCGGCGCGCACTTCGCGATCCCGATCGCGCAGCTCGTTCTCATCATGCGACCACGCGGGAGCCGCGAGCAGGGCGAGCACAGCCAGGACAGCTGTTTTACGGAATGCATGGCCTGGACGACGCATAGTCTGCACACTACAGAAACGGCCCGCCGGAGGGAATATTCCTCCGGCGAGATCGTTGTCGGTTCAGAGGCTGGTTGAATACATGCCGGAGTTCAGGCGCGAGCTGATAGAACTGCTGCCGCGGCTGCGTCGCTTTGCGTCCGTGCTGACGAGATCGCACGACGATGCAGAGGACGTGGTGCAAGCGGCGGTGGAGCGTGCGCTGCGCCATGCGGATTCGTGGCGACCGGGCACGCGGCTCGACAGCTGGCTGTACAGAATCATGCAAAACCTCTGGCGCGACGAATTGCGCGCGCATCGCCGGCGCACCGAGCCGCTGGATTCGCACGCGGATCTCGCCGGCGCCGATGGACGCGACGTGACGATGCGACACATTCAGAGCAACGAGGCCCGCCAGGCGCTCGACGAGCTACCGGAAGAGCAGCGCGTGGTCATTGCACTCGTCGTGCTGGAAGGCATGTCGTATCAGCAAACGGCGGACATCCTCGAAGTGCCGATGGGCACCGTGATGAGCCGCCTGGCGCGGGCGCGGGCCAAGCTCGCGGCCAGCCTGGGGGAAGGACCGCAGCGTGTGAGAGCCGCAAAGTGAGCGAACGTTTCGAACTGAACGACGAGCTGTTGTGTGCGTACATGGATGGCGAGCTCGATGCCGACATGCGCTCGCGCGTAGAACGAGCCTTGGTCGACGACGCCGGCGCACGCGTTCGCCTCGAACGAATGCGGGTCGCCGATGAGCGCTTGAAGGTGGAGATTCCACTGCCCGCGCTGCAGCCGAACGATCCGTTGTCGGCGCGGATTCTGGGTGACGAGCCCATGCCGTCCGTTGCGCGGCGGCCGTCGTTCCGTTGGAGCGCAGCAGTCACTGCATTGGCCGCCGGCATCGGCGGCGTGATCGTCGGATTCATTCTCTCGCGGTCGCAGGAGACTCCAGGGACTGCGGTCGTCGCGTTCGCTCCATCGCCAACGCTCAGTGGGGCATCGTCGAACACGCTGCTGCTCGCGACGCTGGACAGCGGCGAGAGCGGCAAGACGATGGAGGAGGGCGATCGCTCGGTGCAAGTGATCCTCACATTCGAAGCGCAGGACGGGCGATACTGTCGCGCGTTCCGTGCGCGCGAGGCGAATGCGGCAGCCGAAGGTGTGGCATGCCGAAACGCAGCGCAATGGCAAGTAGTCGCTTGGGGCAGCACCGTGGATCCGAATGAAGGATTTCGAGCCGCGGGCGCGAGCGAGCTGCTCGACGACGTGATGGATCGTCTCGGCGGTGGTGCTGCGCTGGAATCGGCGGAGGAGCGTGCGCTCATCGAGCGACACTGGTCGGCGCCGCAGCGATGAGGCGGCGCTGTTGAATCAACGCTTGGTGCTACTGCGCCAGATCAGCGTGAGTCCTGCTGTGTAGTCGGCGCTGGCATCGGAGAGACCGACGCCACCGTTCACCTCGATTTTCCACGCATCGTTCAGACGCCACGACACGTACGCTTCCATCGAGCTTGGATCCTCGCCGCCGCGCACGGACGAGTTGCGCCAATCGTAGTAAGCACCGACGACAGCCGAATCACTGATGTTGATCCAGCCGCCCGCCGATGCTTGCCAGCCGTCGACGCGCTGGAAGGCGTCGGCGTCGCCGAGGAAGCGGCGACCGGCACTCGCGAATACGCCACCGGCGTCGCCATCCCAACCGACTTCGGAGAGTGCAGCGTAGTCCGTCGCGCCGACACCCAAGCCGTCGTCTTCGTCGCCCGTAGGCACGCGCACGCGGCCAGTGAAGTCGACGTACAGGGGTGAGTCGCCGATGGCATCGAGCGAGTAGGTCAGCGCGATGCTCGCATCGCCGATACCTGACACGCTGCGCTCACGTGCGGCGACAGCGGGGATGACGTCGTCGTCATCGTCGTCTCCGCCGCCCCGGCCACTGCTTCCGCTGCCGGAACCGGAGCCTGAGCTCCCGGATCCGCTGCTCGATCCGCGACCGCTGGAATCGTCGATGATCTCGCTGACATCGGCTGGACCGTCGACGGTGACGTAGGGCACCGAGGCACGGATCGACCACGCCCCGGACGTCACACGAACCGAGAAGGGCACGACCAGAGCGCTGGTACTCGTCGTGTCGCCGTACTTGCCGTCGGAATATTGCACGCCGCTCGATGCCTGCAGGCGCGTGTCGGCGTGGGCGATGTTGCACTGGGCGAGTACGGCGACGACGGCGCCGGCCAGCAGGGATTTGCAAGCGATCATGGTTGCGATCTTACCCGTTGCCTCGCTGTCCGTGCCCCGAGCGGTCTTCATGGTTCTGTCGATCGCGATCACCGTGGCTCGGGCCACCGCGGTCGTGGTCGCGGTCCTCGCGCCGGCCCTCGCGCCGGTCTTCACGTCGATCCTCGCGGCGGTCCTCTCTGCGGTCTTCCCGCCGGTCCTCGCGACGATCTTCACGACGATCCTCGCGACGCGGCGGCTCGTTCGGCTCGCGGGCGACTGCGGCTGCGGAAAGCAGCGTGCTGGCCACGAGCAGTGCAGTACACAATTGAGGGAATCGAGTCATTGCAAGCTCCTGAAAAGTGGAGGCGCGGTGTCCGGTTGGGCGCCGCTTTGACAATAACGATCCGGCGCCACGCTTATTCCGCGGGCATCGCGAAGGAATATTCCTGCGCGCCGTCCGTTGTCGCTTCATCTCAGCGGGAGTCAGCAAGATGACGCGATTACATTTGATGAAGGCGCTCCTGGTCGCCGCGTGCGCACTCGGCCTGGCGGCGTGCGGCGGAGGCAGCGGTTCTTCCAACGACAGCGCGCCGCAGGCGGCAGCGCAGAGCGTGCCCGTGATTTCGAGCGGCACGGTCACGGGATTCGGCAGCGTGTTCGTCAACGGCGTGCGCTTCGAAACCAGCGGTGCGACGTTCACGATCAATGGTAAGCCGGGCACGCAAGGGGATCTGCGCGTCGGTCATGTCGTCAGGATTCATGGCCGTCGCGACGGCTCCGGCAATTGCACGGCGGATCGCGTCGACTTCGACGATCTGGTGAAGGGTCCCGTGACGACCGTCGCTGCCGCCGCAGGCACGCTCGTCGTGATGGGCCAGACAGTGCTGGTCGATGCCGACACGTCTTTCGACGACAACATTCCCGGCGCATCGCTCGCAGGCCTCGCGGCCGGCGACATCGTCGAAGTGAGCGGAATGCGCCGCGCCGACGGCGACATCCAGGCGACGCGCGTCGAAGGAAAGCCCGCCGGGACAGTCTTCGAGGTCACGGGTGTCGCAGCTGCCGTCGACACGGCGGCGCACAAGGTCAACGTGAGTGCGCTCGTTATCGATTACTCGGCAGCGACGGTTCAGAACTTTCCAGGCGGTCAGCCCCGCAATGGTGATCTCATCGAAGCACGTGGCAGCTCTCTCAACACGGCCGGTGAACTCGTCGCCAGCGCAATCGAACTGAAGCGCGACGATGACGACCGTGGCGCGGGGATGGAAGTCGAGATCGAAGGATTGATTACGCGGTTCGTCTCCCCGACCGACTTCGATGTCGCCGGCAAGCCTGTGACGACCACTTCGACCACTCGCTTCGAGAACGGCTCGGCCGCAGACCTGGCGCTGAACGTCAAGGTCGAGGCCGAAGGGCAGGTCAACGCGAGCGGCGTCCTGGTCGCCAACAAAGTGCAGTTCAAGCGGCAAGGCAGCGCGCGCATCGAGGCTCGCGTCGATTCCGTCGACCGCGCGGCGAACAAGCTCGTCGAGCTCGGGATCGACGTGACGGTCAATGCCAATACACGCGTCGAAGACAAGGGCGATCAGCGCGTGCCGAACTTCAATATCGGCAGCATCACGGCAGGCGATTTCGTCGAAGTGCGTGGCGCTGAGCTACCGGCAGACAGCAACGACGTCGTCGCGTCGCGGCTCGAGCGGCGTCGACCGGAGAACGAAGTGCGACTGCGCGGGATCGTGGACACCGTGACCCGTCCGAGCTTCACGATTCTCGGCGTGACGATTCAGACGAACGCGGGAACGGATTTCGAGCGTGCCGACGCGGACGACTTCTTCGCCGACGCCGTCGGTCGTATCGCGCAAGTAAAAGGTACCGTGAGCGGTGGGGTGTTCACCGCGCGCGAAGTGGAGTTCGAGAACGACTGAGCCAAAACGCAGCGGCGGCCACTCCCGGTCGGCCGCCGTTGCGCCTGGGGGCACGCACCCGCGCGAGTTTGACCTCTTTGCTCGCGCGGGTTGTCGTGTCTTGGGAAGGTCGCGGCCACGAGCGTGCCTTCTGCTACAGAACTTTGCCCGCCGCACGGATAGGGTAGAGTGACGTCGCATGCGCGCTCCGAGGCAGATGCCGGCAGATCGCAACAGGGTGAGCTCGTTGGACGTGCTTACGCGCTTCGAGTCGTTCGCGAGCCTCTGCAGCGACTCCAGAGCCCTTCTGTCACGAAACCTGGTCCTCACGCGATCGCCGCGTGCCGCACCGGTCTTGCACAAGGGGCAGGCTGTCTCGGGTGCATACCTCGTCATCCAAGGGCGATTGCGCGTATTCACGATTGCGCCGAACGGCGCCGAGGCCACGCTGTATTTCATCGATCCCGGCGAAGCATGCGTGCTTGCGCTGAACTGTCTATTCAACAATCTGCTCTACCCGGCGTGGGTGCAGGCCGAAACGCCGACCGACATCGCACTGATCCCGGGGCCGGTGTATCGCAAGCTGTTCGAGAGCGAGCCCGCGATACAGAACCTGACGGTGCAAGCGCTGTCGACCATCGTGTATCGCCTGATGGCGGAGCTCGAACAAGTGCATGCGAGCAACCACCGGCAGCGGCTCGTGCATTTCATTCTCTCGCACGCCGCTGCGGACGGGACTTTGCGAACGACCCAGCAGCATCTCGGCCGACACCTGGGCACGACGCGTGAAGTCATCGCGAGACTGATGCAGGAGCTCGTGCGCAGTGGCGCTGTCAGATCGCAGCGTGGCGCGATCACGATTCTCAATGTAGTCGAGCTGCGTTGTCTTGGCGGCGTAGCTTTGGATACAGAGATGCGCTCAGTGCGTCGCTAGATTTGCGGTCGCTACGTTTCGTAGCGTTGCTCGATCAGGATGCACCATGCGCCAATCACTACTCTGGCCCGCGATCTCACTGATCATGCTCGGCGCCGCGCCGGCCGGCGCGGACACGCTCAGCGACTCGCAAATTCTCGGGATCTACATCCAGGTCAACAGTTTCGACGTCGAGACCGCGCTCGTGGCGCGGGCGCAGGCGGAGTCTGGCTCGGTTCGCGGTCTCGCTGCGCATGTCGCATCGGATCACGC
>CADEEJ010000289.1:4551-6981 GCA_902826315.1 uncultured Steroidobacter sp. | reverse complement strand
CGCGGTGGCGCGCATTCGCACCTTGGCAATGTCTTGCGTCGCGCTCATCACCGGGCCGAGCATCGCCGAACAGAACACGACAGCGAGAAAGAACAGCGGCGGTGCTGCCATCGGCGGCAGCAGCAGGAAAGCAGCGAGGCAGGGTGTTGCGAGCACGCTGGTGAGTGCCGGCAGGCGCAGCAGCCAGCTGACGTCGCGACGCGAGAGCCGGGTCGCCAGCCAGCCGGACAACGGCGCGCCGATGACTCCGCCGAGACCGGTGGCCGCTCCCAACCACAGGCCGGCCATGCCGGTGGGCACACCGTGAACTCGGCTCAGCACGGAGGGACTCCACACGATCATCGACATGATCGCGAACACCGACGAGGCAGCGCCGAGCGTCAGGTAGAGGAACGAGCGCGACCCCAGCAGGTAGCGCAGCGTCATGCGGAAGTCGTAGTGTGCGGTGTCGGCGCGGCCGCTGTCTGCGGCGCCGCGTTGCGGCTCGCGAACGGTGAGCCACACCACGAGCGCAAGGATGATTCCCGGCAGTCCCGCGTACACCAGCGTCATGCGCCAGCCGACTGCGTCGCTGAGCCAGCCACCGACGATGAACGCGAGCATGATGCCGAACGGCGAGGCCGTGGCGAGGATCGAAAGCCCGAACGCGCGCCGGTGCGGCGGATAGAGATCGGCAATCATCGAATTGCTCGCCGGGCCGGTCGCGGACTCGGCGAAGCCGACACCGATGCGCGCGAGTGCCAGTTGCGTGAACGAGCCGGCGAGCGCCGACAGCGCCGTCATCGCGCTCCAGAACGCCAGTGCCACCGAGATGATCGTGCGTCGACTCGTGGCATCGGCGAGGCGTGCGATCGGTACGCTGGCAACCGCATACAACGCAACGAATGCAAAGCCGGTCAGCAGGCCCATCGCGGTATCGGACAGCTGCAGGTCCTGCTTGATGGGCTCGAGCAGGATCGCGAGGATCTGCCGATCCATGAGATTGAATGCCGTAACGAGAAACAGCACGAAGGTGGTGTAGCGCACGGGTGCACTGTTCGCAATTTAAGCCGCTCCCCTGAACGGGTTTTGGGCAGGTTCCGACACCCACTTTCGATATGGATCGCCGGGAATGCGACGTAACGCGAGCACAGACCTGGCCTGGGAGGCCTGGGGGCGCGACGACCCTTATTTCGGCGTCATCACGGATGCGCGCTTTCGCAAGCAGCAGCTCACCGGGGCGAACAAGGCGGAGTTCTTCGACTCCGGCGCGCAGCACGTCGCCCGCGTCCTGGAGACGTGCCGGCGTCAGCTCGATCCGGCTTTCTCACCGCAGCGCGTGCTGGATTTCGGCTGCGGCGTCGGCCGGCTCGTGATCCCGTTCGCGAGGGTTGCGAGGCAGGTCGTCGGCCTCGACGTTTCCGATCACATGCTCAGAGAGGCGGCGCTGAATTGCGGCGAGCAGTCGATCAACAACGTCAGCCTGCGCAAGTCGGACGACGCTCTGCACGCGCTGCAGGGCGACTTCGACCTGATTCATTCCTACATCGTGTTTCAGCACATTCCGCTCGAGCGCGGCAAGCGGCTGTTCCTCGGACTGCTGCACCATCTGCGTCCGGGCGGCATCGGCGTCCTGCACTTTACCTATTGGACCCGCAGTCGCGAGCCGGAGGGCGCTCTGCGCAAGCACTGGCGGCGCGCCCGCAGGAGTCTGCGCAAACTCGCCGATCGTTTGCGCGCCAATCCATCTCAGTCACGGCGCGATCCGGAAATGCAGATGAACGCTTACGATGTGAACGCATTGCTGCTCGCGCTGCAGTCGGCGGGTGTCGGTCGCATCTACACCGAGCTCACCGATCACGGCGGCAAGCTCGGGCTGATTCTGTACTTCCAGCGGCCGGCTCAATAGTTCGCGGTCAACACCTGCTCCAGGTACGTCGCCGCCGAATCGGAATCGGACTGCGACAACCAGAACACGGCGCGCTTGCGCAAGTCGCGCGATAGCGAGCGATCTTCCGCCGCGATGATCAAGGCGCGCGTCCCACGATCTTCCGGCAGCTGCGACAGCCCAATGATGGCGCGTTCGCGGACTTCGTCGTCGGCTTCGTTACGCAGCGCCGCGAAGATCGCGCTCTCCGCTTCGGCAGCTCCTGTTTGCGCGAGCCAGAACCATGCTTGTGCGCGGACCTCGGCGGCCTTGTCGGTCTTGCCGAGTCGAATCAGGTCGGCAGTCGCGCGCGGCGCGTCGGATTGCGACAGAGCGAAGGCCGCATGCTCGCGAATATCTGCGCTCTTGTCGTTGAACATCACGGACGACGTGATGTCCGCTCCTTCGTTGCCACGCAGGAGCGCGAGCCAGAAGACTGCCTGCTTGCGGTTTTCGTCGCGCGTGTCGCTGCGGGCGATCCCGGCGAGCGCATCGCGCGCCCGATCGCCGCGATTCAAGGCGAG
>CADEEJ010000289.1:0-4451 GCA_902826315.1 uncultured Steroidobacter sp. | reverse complement strand
CTGCTGTCGCTCCAGCAACACCATTCCGGCGCACCCTCGACAGCGGCGACCTTCCAGCTCGTCCAGCCGTCGCGAGGCAGCGCCAGCTCGGCGGCGAATGCTCGCGGCGCGAGTGCGATGGAGGTCAGGCATAGCGCAGCTGCGCTGATCCAGCGATAGGGGAGTTTCATTGTTTGCCCTCCAGAGCTGCGTCGATGGCTTCCAGCGCGGCGTCGCCGTCCATCATCGTGAGCGTGCGCAACAGCGCGCGCTTCTCTTCGGGAGTCGTGGCGGCACGATAGAGTGCGAGCACACCTTTCTCGTCGTCGGCAATCAGCAGACCCTCCAGCGCGGCACTCTTGATTTCCGGCTCGGTACTGCGAGTGTAGATGTCGCGAAGTGCGGCTCCTGCAGCGTCGCTGCTGATGATGCCGATCTTGCGCACCGCTTCGGCGCGCACGGACGGCTCGGCGTTGCCATCGGCAATCTTGCGCAGGCTCTGCAGATCGCCGCTGATCGCATACGCCTCCACCAGCTTGCCCGAGGCGTTCGGTCGATCGCCGAGCTTGCGCAGTTCCTCGACTGCACCCATCACACTCAGCATGTGTATCGCCTTGCCGGACTCTTCCTCCGACTTGGCATTGAGCGCTGCCTGATACACCTCCTGCTTGCGTCCGGCGATCATCCAGGCTTCCAGTACTTGCGCCTTCACGCCGGTATCGCCGGCGGCGTAGACGTCCTGCAGACCCGCGAGCGCCTTGTCTTTGCCGCCGATGCCGATGCTGCGAATCGCTTCCCGGCGCAGGGCGACATCCGCCGAGCGGCTGGTCTGCAGCAGAATCTCGCCGGCTTCCGGCGAATCGATCTGGCTCAGCACGAACAAGGCGCGCTGCTTGACCAGCGTCGACTGCTGTCCGGCCAGCACCTTCCGGATGATCGGCAGCGCGCGCGCCGCCGGTTGCGCCATCAGCCCTTCCATCGCCGCGAGCGCGAGCTCTTCCTGTTCGGTGGGTTTCTGCGCGAACGTCGTGCCGCCCGCAACGAGGAGCAGCGCCATCAGCATCGTGTGGAAGTAACGCATGATATTTTCCTGAAGCTACAGCGCAATCTGCTGCGCGTTGGGTGAAGGATCGGCCTCGGCTTTCAGCCGGGCCTGCATGACTCGGAGCTCGAAGCTGAGCTGCGCGATGTCCCCGGCCGACGTTTCGCGGCGCTCGTCCGCGAGGCTCTGGAGAATCGGTGTGAACGCACGCAGTACGCGTGCGAGTTGCGGTTCGTCGGCGCGCTCGGCGGCGAGCGCGTACATGCGGTTCTGCTCGATGATCGTCTCGATCAGTCGCGCGCGCTCGTCGGGCTGTGCACTGTCGAGTCTCGCGAGCCGCTGCTCCGTGCTCGCGAGATGCCATCTGAGCCCGCGCTCGTACGCAGATCCGGCGGGCGGCACGACTTCGGCCGTTTGCTCCTGCGGCGGACGCAGCGTCACCTGCATGACTACCAGCACAGCCATCACGACGACAGCAGCCGCCGCCAATTGCCAGCGAAACGCGGTGAAGAATCCCGGGGCCGTCCTCGCCGCGGGCCTTGCGGCACTCCTATTAATATGTGTTGCGCTATCGAGTGCCCTTTCCCAGCGTTGCTGGACATGCGCGGGCACGGCGACTTCCGGCATCTCCGCTGCCGTATCGAGTTGCGCGACCAGTCGATGCAGGCGCTGGGCAAGCTCGGGCCGCTCGGCGAGCGCCGTGCCGATCCGCGCGCGTTCGGCGGTATCGAGCCCGTCGCGGTAGTAGTAGAGGAGCAGGTCATCGTCGGAAATCATGATTCGCCTCGCCATACATGCAGATCGACGCGCAGCTTGCGGACCGCGCGGAACAGTGCCTGCTTGGTGTTGTTGGCGTTCGTTTGCAGGGTCTCGGCTATCTCTTCCAGTCGCCAGCCCTCGATGTGCTTGAGCACGAAGGTTTGCCGCTCCATCGTCGTCAGGCGCTGCATCGCGGCTATCAGGTCCCGGCCCAGCGCCTCCTGAACGTACTCGCCGTGAGGTGAACCAGCAGGAGCCGCGACCAGGCGCTCGGCCTCGACCTCGTCGGTTGCTTGCGGTCTACGCCGGCGCATCAGGTCGATCGCCGCGTTCAGCGCGATGCGATGGATCCAGGTATCGAGCTCGGAATCGCCGCGGAATTCGTCGCGGCGGTCCCAGGCCTTGAGCAGTGCTTCCTGGACCGCGTCCGCAGCCAGGTCCGCGTCGCGCGTGATGCGCAGGCAAGCGTTGTACCAACGCACGCTGCGCTTGCTCAGCACGGCATGGAACCGGTCGGGTCGATTCCAGGACTTGAGTGAGGTAAGCACCGAACTTAGACGGGCGGGCCGTGGAAAAGGTTAGTGCGGTAGTCTCGCCATCCGATACGATCGTGCAATAGGTGGGTGGCGCGGCAGCTGCTGCAATACGCGAGCCGGCAACAGGGGAGCGACCGATGAGCGCGATTCGATCGAGTGCGTTGGTGTTGATGGCGGCGCTCGTGACGGCCTGCGCATCCAATGAATTCGTGTCTTCATGGAAGGCGCCGGACGCACGCCCGTTGCAGCTGCAAGGCGCGAAGGTCGCTGCGGTAGTGATGGTGAACAGCGAGGCGTCACGCCGTGTCGCGGAGGACAAGCTGGCGCGCGAGATCACGGCGCGCGGCGGGATCGGGATTCCGATGTACTCGATCTATCCCGACTCGGCGCCGGCCAACGAGCCGGCAGCGCGCGCGGCGCTGGAGAAGGCCGGCGTGCTCGGTGTAGTGGTCATGCGTCCCGTGCAGATCGACAAGGAAATCGTCGCGACGCCGGCGACGTACTCGGCACCGATCTACCGCGGCTACTGGGGCGCTTACTACGGTGCGGGCTGGGGAACGCCGTGGGGCGCGGCAGTGGAGGGCGGCGAGATTCGCACCAACACGATCGTGCAGGTCGAGACGCTCGTCTACTCGCTGCTACAGAACAAACTCGTGTGGGGCGGTCAAAGCAAGCTGACGAATCCGCGCAGCATCGACCGAACGATCGAGCGGCTCGCGTCGGCCGCTGCCGCCGAGCTGCAGAAGCAAGGGCTCATTCCGGCGAGTTAGCGGAGCCCAGCCTGCAAACTAGCGCGCTGTGCTCGCGGGCGCGGTGACCCATCGAGGATGAGTCCGGCGCTCGGATCTGCGGGTCGCCACCGGAGTCGCGAGCAGATAGCGGTCGCCGAGCCATGACACTGCGCGCTGTACGGCCAGGCCGTAATCGTGCACGGGGAGCGTCGGATGGGTGTCGGTCTCGCGTTTCATGACATTCGTCCTGTCTGTATCGGCCTGTCTGTATCGGGGTGGCGCCATGGTGGTTCAGAAGCCCGTGCCGATAAATCCAGTCGCCGGACATAGACTCTTTCCCACAGAGCAATATAGTTCGCCGGATGCCAGCGACTCCCTTCTACCGCGATCCAGCGTGGCTGCTGGAACTGCGCCGCGGCGTGCGTGCCTCGTTCCCCGCCACCCCCGGCCTGGTCGCATGGGGGCTGGTCATGGGCGTCGCGATGGTCAAGAGCGGCCTCGCCGTGCCCTGGGCGATCGTCATCTCGCTGCTCGTTTACGCCGGCTCCGCGCAGCTGGCGGTGCTGCCGTTGATCGCGGCGGCTCAGCCGTTCTGGATCATCGCGCTGGCGGCATTCGTCACGAACCTGCGGTTCATGATTTACAGCGTTTCTTTGCGGCGCTGGTTCGAGGTGTACTCGCGCCGCCGCCGCGCCGTTCTCGGCTACTTCACCGGCGACTTCACGTTCGCGATGTTCATGGAGCGCGTCGCGCGCGAGGGTGAGTTCGCGCATCGCGACGCGTGGTTTCTCGGCGCGTGCGGCTACAACTGGGTGATGTGGCAGGTGACGTCGATCGTCGGCATCCTCGCCGCGACCGCGATTCCGGGCGAATGGGGCTTGCAGTTCGCCGGCACGCTGGCGCTGCTCGCGCTCGCCGTTCCACTGTGTCTGGAATGGCCGGGGCTTGCCGGAGCCGCTGTCGCCGCACCGATCGCGGTGCTCGCGCGCGATCTGCCGTTCGGGCTCGGCTTGTTCGCGGGAATCATCGCCGGTATCGCTGCGGCTGTGGCGGTGGATGCGCTGGTCGCACGACGCAAGGCGGCCGCACAGCGCGCAGGGGATCAGCTGTCATGAACATCTATTTGTTGCTCGTGACTGTTGGCATGGTCCTCGCGACTTTCCTGACTCGTGCCGCGCTGCTGTTGGTGGGACAGCGCTTGAAGTTGTCGCCGCGTGTCGAGGCGGCGCTGCGCTTCGCTCCCATTTGCGCGTTGGCTGTGCTGGTCGTGCCCGAAGTCCTGGTTCAGGACGGCGCGGTGAACGTTTCGCTCTCCAATCCGCGGGTGCTCGGCGCCTTGGCGGCGACTGCATTTCTGCTCTGGAGGCGCAGCATGGTGGGCTGCATCGCCGTCGGCATGCTGGT
>CADEEJ010000288.1 GCA_902826315.1 uncultured Steroidobacter sp. | reverse complement strand
CGAGATCGCTGTTCTGATCGCCGTTCGCGCCGGTGGCCGTGCTGTCCTCGCCAGGCGCGCTGACGGCGAGCGTGTTGCCATCTGCTGCAAGCGCCAGCGAGAAACCGAAACCGTCGAACGTGCCTGTGTTCGAAGCCTTGATGTACGCCTGCTGCTGCCACACATCGGCAGGCCGCGCGAAGACATAGACCGCTCCCGATGACTCCTGGTTGTCAGTGCCGGTGCCATTCACACCGCGGGCGCTGCTGTCTTCGCCGTTCGCCCCCGCTGCCAACGTTCGTCCATCGGCGGATAGCACCAGCTGCGAACCACCGAAGTGATCGCCGGCCCCTGTGTTGGACGCCTTGATGTACGCCTGCTGTGACCACACAGTCCCGGTGCGGCCGAATACATAGACGGCACCTGCGTTGGGAGCGGACTCGTCTACTTGATTGCCGCCCACACCGGTTGCATTGCTGTCCTCAAACTCCGCGCCGACAGCGAGGACCGAACCGTCTGCCGACAGTGCAACGGTTTGGCCGAAACGATCGCCGGGAAACGCCGGATTGGGATGCGTGTTGGAAGCCTTCACGTACGCCTGCTGAACCCATCCGTTGCCTGCGCGCACGAACACGTACACGGCTCCAGCCTGAACCGCGCCAGCGTCGCTCTGGTCGCCGTCGATACCCGTCGCAAGGCTGCGCTCGAGGGGCGCACCGACTGCCATCGTCGTGCCATCGCTGGAAATCGCTAGCGAATTGCCGAACTCTGCGCGGAAGTGAGGATTGGAAGCTTTGAAGTGGCCGATCGCATCGGCGAGCGAACCGGTGACGTTCACCGTGTTCGAGTCGATGCATCGCGACGTGCTGCAAGCTTGCAGGATGTAGCGCGCGCTGAAGCGACTGTACAGCCTCGTCACCTGCTCGATCGCGGTGTTCGTTACCGCGATATCTGTACCCACTTGCGTAAAGCCCGAGCTGCCGCTCGCATCTTCGAGCAATCGGTAGTGGGAGACGCGCGCGACGCTATTCCATGCGAAACGAAACAGCTTGGTTTTCGCCACGCTCAGGGCCAACGTCGGCGGCGCCACGTCGGCGCACGCGACGACGATGTTCGTTACGTTCGCGCTCGCCGAGCCACTGCCGTTCGACACGGTGCACGTTTGCAGTCCGGGCTGCGTGAGCACCGTAACGTTGTACGCAGCGCCCGAAGTCACCGAGCCGGTGAAGGTGAACGCACCGTTCGAACTGACGCTGAGATTGCCGGCGCCGTTGTTCTGAAGCACGACGCCGCCGAGCAGACCACTGATGGTGCCGCCGACGGTGAACGTCGGCGGAGGCGGCGGAGTGTCGTCGCCGCCACCACCTCCGCCGCCGCAACCGGCCAGCAAGCCGAGCACTGCGAATCGCAGAAAACGCATGCACGATCCTCCACGCGAATGGATGAAGCGCGCAGGGATCGGAAGCGCGGGGGAAAACCCGCCAGCCGCGGAGGATTTTTTCGTCTACTGAGAGCGGCGCACGCCGGAGGTTATGTCGCGCTGTTCGTGTCAGAGCCGGTAGGTCCCGCAGTCGATGACGCGGAGCGCGACTCCAGCCGCTCGATCGACTCCGAAATCAGGTTGCGAGCCACTCCAATGGCCTCAACGTAGTCGGGCTCATCGTCGGTCCAACCGTCGTACTCTAGTGCGATGGCAACGCAGCGCAGGACTGCGTCGGCGCGCATGAGTGCTCGTCGCTCACTACACACGGTGGTGAGCCGCCGCTCCGATGGGACAACAACACTTGGACCTTGACTCTTGCTACTTCTACGTCCGCGCTGCTTCGACGTTGGCTTCCTCGTGACCATCACTCAGCTCCTTGGCCCCAAGAGGCCCAAGCTTAGGACGTGGTTCGCTTGCTTTGATTTTCTGAGCACGGCTCGGCTGTGGGACGCATCTACTTGGACGACGAAGGCCCAGTGGAGGAGTGAGACGCCCCAAGATCACAGTCGCCTATTGATGAGCTGGTTCGTCAGGTCGTCGACAACGGATTGGCCGATCTCAAATCCGTCGAACACTTCGAAGAGCGGATCGATTGCTTTCTTGACGTATTCCCCAAGACGGGAAATAGGAAGATCGAGCGGCATTTCTAGATACGCGAACACCTCGTCCTGATAAGCGGTTCTGTCGCTGGACAGATAGCGGCCTGGGTTTGCCCATGAACTCAGGACTCGGCCCTTCAAGCGGCTCCACTTGAACAGGAATGAAAGAGATGTCTTCTCGGGCTCGCATCCCATTGCTTTTGCAAACGCGACACCGACGGCCAAGAGCTCGGCCGTACGAAGTATCACGAGAGCAAACTCCAAAGTGGTTAGTGGGCGCGGCTGTTTGCCGCTGTTCCCTAGGTCATCCTCATAGTTGCGCCGAAGATAAAACTTGCCGCCGGGATCAAAGCTCATGTATTCGATATGATCTCCCCAGCCTCCTTCCAAAGTCAGCAGGAACATCTCCCACCTATTGTTGTGTACCTGCGGGCGCGAAACCTGATCTGTGAAGTTTTCGCTGTTCAGCCAAATCGGCCATCCCGTGTATCTCGGGTTGCTCGCATCTAGTCGTCGCAAGAACTCTTTGTTTGTGCGATGCGTTGGTACCTCACCCTGAATGACTAACGCCGCCTCCCAGAAACCATGGTCGGGTAGTTGAAGTTTTCGTTCTGTCTTGATCTCGTTGAAGCGCGTCCTTGCTTCATTAAAAAAATTCTTCGTCGCATCCTCCTTGCTAGGCTCTGGCGGTTTTGGCTGCAAGAGGCTGCCAAGCGATCCGTCCGATAGTCCTCCGAGGTGCCGGCGAAGGAAGTTGCCAATGTCAGCTTCCCGATTGTCAAAACAAATCTGCACCATGCCGGGCCAATCTTTCCAGCCGGGCTTTGCGGTGCTCGGAGTGTTGTTGGCATTCAGCGTTCGAATGTAAACCTCGTTCGGAGAGATCAAGACATCCCCGTTGATGTCCTTCAGCTCAGATTTGGTGGCGACAATGCTCTTGACCCCACCTGGCACGACAATGACCGGATGCTTCGTGCCATCTCGCTCAGGGAACTCGATTCCGACTTCAAACTGGTCCGAAGAGAATCTTGATATCCAGCCTTGAATCAGATCGATGGTAAAGGTTGCTGCCGGGTCAGACGGTGGATTTGGACTCGGCTTCATCGTTTTCTCAAAGCCGAAGATCATGAATCCACCATTGAGGTTACGTAGTGCGATTACAGCCTTGATGATCTTCGCTTGCGACTTCGGCTCGGCTAGCGGCAACCAATTCTTGATCTCGACAGCAAGGCTCTCCCTTGGCTGCTCAATCAAACGGCGTATTTCGTCATGCATTACGGCCATGCGAGCATCCCACGCGAGACACTAAAAGCACCTTTCTCAGTGAAGTCATTGTGCGTCATGACTTCTGCTGCGTGCTCACGGAAGTTTTAGCTGGAAGCTTGCCGTACGCCTTCAGGATGCGGTAAGTGGCCAGTCCATCGATCACACAGTATTTCTTCCTACCGCCTGGGCGCACTGTGAGCGCTCTCAGTGTTCCCCTCACTGCATCACCTATCAGGTGCGAGTGTTGAACTACATATATCTCGGCGTCAGTTCGCGTGAGGCGGTATATCTGATCGGCGCGCTTGCCTGCCATCTCAAGCGTCATTTCGCGGAAGTTTGTTGGGCCTTTCAACAGAAAGGCTGCGGTTCGGCGCCGACCGCCAACGACCACGTTCCCCGAGAAATGATCGTCCGATTCTCCTCCCCAGTCCTTCTTTGTCGGCTCCCGAAGTAGTTCGGCTAGCGCCTTTTTGACCGCAGCTTCAGCCAACTCGGACATTTCCTTCTGCCATTCTTCGGCGCTTGCCACCTCAACGTTCTTCATAGCACTGAACTGCTCGATGTCCTCTGGAAGAATCTCCCCGAATTCTTGACCGAGCCACGTCAGGTCCGCGCTTTCGTCGCCGTTCCGCGGATGGTCGAACCATGGAGCACCGATGACTAATGGCTCAATGCGGTACCGAGTTGGCTCAGCGTGAAGGCGTCCGATGATTGATTCCACATAGCCTTCTTTGCTGCCACCAGCCAGCGTCATCCGACCGGTGTCGCTGACTATGTGTTTTGTGTGATACGCAATGACAACAGGCTTGCCGAAGTCCAGCGGCAGCTCCACCGCGTGTTCCACCCGAGCTGCGCCGTATACTTCCGGGCAAGCGGCAAGTTTTTCAGTGCTTCGAAATACCCTCTTCGTGCCGTCAGTCAGCGCCTCCAACAGCGTAGGCGCGCCAAGGTGTTCGCACAAATCTTCGAGCATTGTTACCAGCAAATGATCATTGCCAAGACGAACCACGTGATCGTCTCCGGGCGTCGCGTGCTCCGCGTAGTACTTACGACCTTCCGCCCCAAGCGCAGTCATACACAAACGACGATTGAGAAAACCCATGTCTATGTGATGAAAAGCGTCCTTGGTCCGCAGCTTCGGAGGTACATCAGCAATGCTCATGTGATAACCGACCTTTCCATATCAGCTTCTCCCTTCAATGAACTACGCGGCAGTGGATAAGAGGCAAGCTAGTGCTGGCACCAACTAGACGCTTTAAGGGACAGCGCAACTACTCAAAGCGCTCGTCTCGCATCCGGCTTTCCTTCGCCTCACTCGCTTTTTGCCGCTCAACGAACTCAGCGAACTTCGTGAGCGCCCCTCTGGCCCATGAAGCGACTGCAGGGTTTTGGTGCTGAGTCAGCGTCTCAAGCAGCGGTATTCTCGTCCCCATGATGTGCGCGCGCGATCCGCTCCAGCTCATCGGGTGAAAGCGATCCAGAAAGATATCCAGTACGCTGGCTGGGTCGGGGGCAGAATCGATGATCATTTGCGCTGTCGCTGACCAACACAGAGACTTGTCGTCGTCGTTTGACTCCGAGAATCGAACGACTTGCGCAAGGTCAATATAGCGGGATTCAGGCCGCTGCTCAGCCCATGCTTGCAACACTGCATCAGGAACTGCTTGTAAGGCGCAGGCGCGGTTCTCTCGTAGATCGCGGAAGATCGTCCGAGAGATTTCCTCGTCGCTATTCGCCCTCTCAACCAGAATGTCGAGCACAGCAATTGGGAAGGTCTTGGCTAGACCTTCCGTGATGTCGCCAACATCCCACGGGCTGATCTTGTAGGTGCTGACGGCATCAAAGATCTGACGACAGATATGCCGAGCCAGTTCTTCATGTTCTGGGCGGTCCAAACAAACCTCGATGATGTCGCCCAGCATATGGTCAAAGCGTTGTTCACCTCTTTCGAATTGAACGTGCGTTAGCAAGTCCCGTCCGGTGGCTTTCACGGCCTCACCGATTGATTGCTTATCGGACCGCGAAGCAAAGATGCGCATTCCGAGAATTTCAACAGCGACGTGAAGTCCACCTCGCGCCGAAAGCGCCATTAGGACTTGGCGGATTTCTTCATCGCTTAGCTTCTCATTGGAGCGACCAGCAGAGAGAACGGCGAACGTATGAACGGGGACGGACTCGAGCCCAGCGGCAGCAATCAAGCGCGCAGCTCCTTTGCTGCCAAGCTCTGCGGTCACTTGGCAATCGACAAGGTAAGGGTGGACGCGTTTATCGGAAAGCACAAAATCCAGAAATTCATCGGCTGCTTGTGGGTCTCTAGTCGGAGCCCCAGCAAGAAATCCCGCTAACATTCCGGAGAACCGGCTGGAATCTGGGCGCTCAAGAAACCTCTCAATCAGCGTGCGCCAGCAGTCCCTGAGAGATTCGCAGCCTTCCGCGACCCCCTTTCCGAGTGCGACAGTCTTATAGGACGATGATGCAAAGATCTCTGGCAGCAGATCTTCGAACTGCTTCTTCTCCTTTCCGAGCTGCCTTCCTAGATCGATGCAGAGTTCGTAAATCCTGGCGTGCGCTTCACTCGGGCTGGGTTCCGGGTCGTCATCCTCCATCTCATCCAGCGCGGCAATGTCGAACGGCCCCCAATCCTTAGTGAGCGCATAGGACCGAACCAGGTCAGCCATGCTTGTAGGCCGCAGACGTTCGGCAAGTGCTTCCAGCTTTTCGACATCGGCCGATTCAGCTTTTCCTTTGCACTTCCTGAGGGCCGACCGCGCAGCAATCCAACCTTCCGTCCAAGAAACGGAGAGATGGGCGAAGCGGTAGGCAACACCGACCAATTCATCCAACATTCCAATGCGCCGGACCAACTCAGAGAACCGCGATGCGAATAGCTTGCGAAGGGCATCGGCATTCTTTCGATTCGACGAGCCGCCTTCCTTGATGATTCGAATTGCTTGACCATACCACTCAAGGAACTCTTCCGGCTCTCGAGGGTGCGCACCGTAGTCGCGCGATCTCGCCCCAAAATCGAACGAATGATGCGACGAAAAATGACCGCATTCGAGCATTGCGCGCAGGAGTTCAAGGCCCAGAGCGGTTTCGCTGTCGGGATCCTCTTCTAGCAGCGTTCTGATGACATCGGCGCGTTGGGCGGCAGATGCATGTGTTCCTGAAAGGTAGAGAAAGAAAAGCGATTTCAAAGTTTCCTTGGCAGAGTCGGATCGCTCATTGCCTTCCGAAAGAGCAAAACTGACCAGAAGGCTGACGGCGCGATTGAACAGAGCGGCATCGTAAGCAATCGATCTCAGGACCCGTACGATCTCGCGCCGATTGCCGTTCTCCGATCCGAAGGACCACGTGTCCTTGGCGGCTGCCCGTTCAATAAATTCGAGCGTTGCTTCGGGGTCAATCGGCGCGACGTTGACAAATAGCGCCTTGCCAAGCTCGTTGTAGTTGCCGAGTGGTTCAAGGAACCCGCCTTCTGAAAACCACTGTGCCACGAGGGCTGCCGCTCTCGGATCATCGTGCAAATAGCCCATTCGCTTGGAAAACGAGCGGAGCATTCGTTCCGAACCGCCGTTGACGATTTGGGCCTCGATCTTCTGGAACGGAATATCTTCCAGAGCGAGCCTGCAAAGCCGGTGAGCGATGGCGTGAGGAAGGATCGCCCGCCATTGCCCTCTGCGTTTA
>CADEEJ010000287.1:5489-7081 GCA_902826315.1 uncultured Steroidobacter sp. | reverse complement strand
CTGATCGAGATCATGGTCGTGGTCGTGATCCTGGGCATCCTGGCCGCGCTGGTCGCGCCGAACGTCATGCGCCGCATCGACGACGCCCAGATCACCAAGGTCAAGCAGGACCTGCGTGCGTTCGAGACCGCGCTCAGCCTGTACAAGATGGACAACTACAAGTACCCGTCCACCGACCAGGGCCTGAAGGCGCTGGTCACGCAGCCGAACGACCCGACCGTGCGCAACTGGAAGCCCGGCGGCTATCTCGGCAGCGGCGGCCTGACCAAGGATCCGTGGCAGAACGAATACCTGTACGTCTATCCGGGCGCACACGGCGAGTACGACATCTACACGCTCGGCGCGGACGGCCAGGAAGGCGGCGAAGGCATCAACGCCGACCGGGGCAACTGGCTGACGGAGTAGTCTTGCGACGCCCACGCCAGCCGCCACTCCAGCGCGTCCCGCGCGCGCGGCATTCGCGCATCCATGCGCCGCACGGCTTCACGCTGCTCGAGATCCTGGTCGTTCTCGTCATCATCGGCGTGATGGTCTCGATGGCGACCTTGTCGCTCGGCGTGCTCGGCGTGGATCGCCAGACCGAAGAGGAAACGCGCCGCTTCTGGGCGGTGGTGCGCCAGGCGCGCGAGGAAGCGGAGCTGCAGGCGATCGACGTCGCCATCTTCGTCGGTCAGACCGACTACGAGTTCATGCGCTTCGACACGCGGCGCAACGAGTGGCAGCCGATCGTCGACGACAAGCTGTACGAGCAGCGTGCGCTTCCTGAAGGACTGCGTTTCCGGCTCTGGCTGGAAAACCGCGAGGTCGTGCTCAAGCCCGGCCTGCCCGATCGTTCCAAGAAAGACGAGAGTCAGAAATGGCCGCCGCAGCTGACCGTGCTGTCGAGCGGCGACGTCGTGCCATTCGAGCTGCAGATCGAGCGCGATGCGGCGCCCGCACTGTGGCGCATGCTATCGCTGGCCGACGGCGACCTGCGCGTCGAGCAGCGCAAGGACGAGCGCGACTGGGTGGTGGTCGCGCAAACCAAGCCGCCGCCGGAAGACCAGCAGAACAAGGAGCGTCTATCCAATGCGCGCTAACCCTGCACGCGGCTTCACGCTCATCGAAGTGATCGTCGCGCTCGTGGTGATCGGGCTCGGCATGCTCGGCGTGATCCAGGCCGTCAGCCAGACGGCCAGCAACAGCGGCTATCTGCGCGACAAGACCATCGCGCACTGGGTCGGGATGAACCGCCTCACCGAGATCCGCTTGCAGAAGACCGCACCGGGTATCGACAAGACTTCCGACGAAGTCGAGATGGCCGGCCGGCGTTGGAAGTGGACGATGAACGTGACGCAGACGCCGGTGGAGACGATCCGTCGCATCGACATCAGCGTGCGACCTGCCGAGGCGAAGGAAGGTGCCTCGCTCGCTTCGGTGACGGGCTTCTACGGCACGGCAGTAGCGCCACCCGGCTCCGCGCTTGTTAGCTGGCAAGGCGCCGGCGAAGGTGGGCCGCAACGCAGCCGCGACGAAGACGACGAGCAGCCGCCGCAGAATCAACCGCCGGCCGAAGATCCGCCGGAACGCGACGATCCGCCCGAAGACAGCGA
>CADEEJ010000287.1:0-5389 GCA_902826315.1 uncultured Steroidobacter sp. | reverse complement strand
ATCAACCGCCGGCCGAAGATCCGCCGGAACGCGACGATCCGCCCGAAGACAGCGATCCGAGCGACCCGTCGCAGCAATGAAGCAGCCGACGATCATGCTCGCACGGCCACTCCAGCGCATCCTGCGCCCGCGGCATTCGCGCATCCATGCGCAGCATGGCTTCACCTTGCTCGAAGTGCTGGTGGCGGTGGTGATCTTCGGCATCATCAGCGTCCTCGCGTACGGCGGCTACAACCAGCTGATCGCGCAGAGCGACATCGTCGAGCGCAGCGCGTCGCGTACGCGCGCAATTCAGTCGACGGTGCAGCGTATGGCCGAGGACTTCGCGATGCTCGAGCCGCGCCCGATCCGCGAGCCGATCGGCGAGTCGGTCGAGCCTGCGCTGCGCGCCGGCGGCACGCGTGTGGACACGCTCGTCGATCTCACCCGCTCCGGCTGGACCAATCCGGCGGGCCTGACGCGCTCGACGTTGCAGCGAGTGACGTATCGGCTGCTCGACAACAAGCTAGAACGCGCTTACTGGACCGCGCTCGATCGCACGTTGACCACCGAGCCGACGAGCGCGGTGCTACTCGATAAGGTCACGGCCGCAAGCTTCCGGTTCATGGATCAGAATCAGACCTGGCACGATCAGTGGCCGCCGCTCGGCTACTCCGGCCCGGACGCGGCACGCCTGCGGCCGATCGCGGTGGAGATCACGATCGAGCTCGAGGACTGGGGCAAGCTGGTGCGACTCGTCGAGGTGGCGGGATGACGCCCGGAATCCCGACATCCCCGCGCATGCGGGGATCCATCCCCTCCTCGCGTCCCCGGCAACGCGGCGTCGCGCTCATCATGGCCGTGCTCATCGTCGCGCTCGCGACGATGCTTGCCGCCAGCGTGTCGTTCAAGGGCTATCTCGATCAGCGTCGCAGCGCGAACACGTTTGCGATGGACCAGGGATTCGAAGTCGCGCTCGGCGGCGAAGCCTGGGCCGCGGATTCGTTGCGCCGTGACAAGCAGCAGAGCTCGAAGACCGACGACTTCACCGAGGAATGGGCCACGCCGATTCCGCCGATCCCGATCGAAGGCGGCGAGTTCGAGGGCGTGCTCGAAGACATGCAGGGCCGCTTCAATCTCAACAGCCTGGTCACGCTCCAGAACGGCAAGCTCGTGGTCGACGACAACGCAGTGAAGCGTTTCGCCCGCCTGCTGGAGCTGCTCGAGCTCGAGACCAAGTGGGCCCAGTACATCGCGGACTGGATCGACACCGACATCCAGCCGGGATTCCCCGATGGCGCGGAAGATCCGACTTACACGGGCCTCACACCGGCCTATCGCACTGCGAACATGCCGATGACGCGTGCCAGCGAGCTGCTCGCGATCGCCGGCTTCGGGCTCGAACGCTATCGCAAGCTCGAGCCGTTCGTTACGGCGCTGCCGATCGGCACGACGATCAATCTGTGTACGGCATCGGCCGAGCTGCTCGATGCGCTTGTCGAAGGACGGCGACAGTTCACGATGGCGAAGGACAACACGAGCGAGACCCGCAAGCAGCGCTGCTTCCCGAGCAAGCAGGATTACGAGAGCGGCCTGTCGGCCCAGGAAAAGCAGGAGCTGGTCGAGGGCAAGGTCATCGACCAGACGAGCTCGTACTTCCGCTCGACGATCTGGGTCACTATTGGCACTACCCAGTTCACCCTGTACAGTCTCTTGTATCGCAGCGGCAACAACGGTCTTGTGCGCCCGATACTAAGAAGCCACGGAACGCCCTGATGCCGGAATTTCTAGTCGTACGCCTGCACACCGCGGCGGCCGCCACCATCGGCGCGGCTGCCGAGTGGATCGTCATGGATGGCTCCGGAGCTCGACGCGGCAACGTGCAATCCGGTCCGCTCGACCTCGCTCCCGCCGCAGCCGCAAGCCGCAAAGTGATCGTGCTGGTTCCCGGCACCGACGCGCTGCTCGCCGAGCCGGTGCTGCCCGTGAAGAGCGGTGCGAAGCTTGCACAGGTCGTGCCCTTCGCGCTCGAAGAACATCTCGCAGCGGACGTCGAAGATATGCATTTCGCTGTCGGCAAGCGCGACACGCGCCCCGGCACTCCAGTGACCGTTGTCTCGCACGCACGGATGGAGGCATGGCAAGCGCTGCTCTCCGATGCAGGATTGCATGCTGATGCTGTCTACCCGGAGACCGCGGCGCTTCCCGAGGTGCCCAACGCGATCACGCTGCTGATCGATGGCGCACGCGTCTATGTGCGTCGTTCCGACACGCCGGGCGCCGTGCTCGACGTACAACCGCTGATCGAAGCCCTGCAGCTCGCACTCGCTTCCGGCGAAGAAGCTCGCGAGCACGCCACCATCTTCGTTTCCGAAGATGACTACGAGCGTGAGCGCGAGCTGCTCGAAGGCTTGCGCGAATTCACCGCAAGCTTGCAGCTGAAGTTGCTGCCGGACGGACCGCTGCCGTTGCTCGCGGCGAACATCGTGCAGAATGCCGGCGTAAACCTGCTGCAGGGTCGGTACCAGTCCAGGCGCAAGATGCAGGTCTCGTTCGCGCCCTGGCGTTACGCGGCCGTGCTCGCGGGAGTGTTCCTCGTCGCGCATCTCGGCTTGAAGTCGTGGCAGTACTTCCACTATCGCAGCCAGGAAGCGCGCCTCGACGCGCAGATCGCTCAGATCTATCAGCAGCTCATGCCGGGCGCTCCCCTGCCCGACTCGTCCGCGGCACGGCGCATGGTCGAAGCGCGCTTGAATCAGCTGCGCGGCACGGGGCCGGTGAGCGGCATGATGACGACACTGGCGACGCTCGGCGAAGCGCTCGGCCAGACACCCGACGTGAACATCGAAGCGGTCGCCTACCGCAACAACCAGACCGACCTGCGCGTGCTCGCGCCCTCGGTCGACGCGCTCGACCGCATTCGCCAGCTCGCCAGCGAAAAAGGCCTGGAGGCGAAGATCGAGTCGGCGAGCCCGCGCGATTCGAAGTTCGAAGGCCGGCTGCAGTTCAAGAGCCCGGGCGCCTGACCATGCAAAAGCTCAAGGACTGGTTCTCCTCCCTGCAACAGCGCGAGCGCGTGCTCGTCTTGGGCGGCGGCGCTGCAGTCCTCCTGGTGGCGATCTACTTCTTCGCGCTCGCTCCGTTCTATGCCGCCGTGAACGGCGGCGCACAGCGAGTGGAGACGAAAAAAGGCGATCTCGCCTGGATGCGCAGCGTCGGTGGCGAAGTGCTTGCGCTGAGCGCCAGCTCCCCGTCCGCTGCCGCGCCGTCGAACGAATCGCTCGTCGTGCTCATCGACCGGTCGGCGCGCGAGTGCGGGCTGGCCTCGTCACTCACCGGTCAAACGCCCAGCGGTGAGAACGGCATCCGCGTGCGCCTCGAACAAGCGGAGTTCGACAAGCTGGTCGTCTGCCTCGGCAGCCTGCAGCAGTCGCACTCGGTCGCCATCGAGTCCGCCACCATCGATCGCACCGCCAAGCCCGGCTTCGTCAACGCCAGCCTGGTCCTGACGCGCCCCGGCGGATAGAGCTGCATGAAGAAACTCTGGCCGCTGCTCGCGCTCGGCATCGGTGCGTTCCTCCTGCTTGCATTGGTCACGCTGCCCGCGAGCGCCGTGCTGTCGTTCGTCCATCCACCTGGTGTTACGCTCGACGGCGTATCGGGCACGATCTGGAACGGGCGCGCCGAAGCAGTGCGCAGCGGCGCGCTGCACGTCGGCAGCGTCGAATGGAGTCTCGACCTCCTCTCGCTGTTCGGCGGCAAGCTCGGCGCGAACGTGAAGGTCACGCGCACCGATGGCTTTGCACAAGGGCACATCGCAGCGTCCGCCAGCCGGATCACACTGCGTGGCTTCAATGCGCAGCTCCCGATGAGCGTGCTGCCACCGAACCTGCTGCGCGGCGGTTGGACGGGCACGGTGAACGTGAAGCTGAGCGATCTCGCGCTCGAGAACTCCTGGCCCGTGGTGGCGAACGGCACGATCGAAGTCAGCGATCTCGTCGGCCCGGCGAATCGGCCGGCCGCGCTCGGCAACTACAAGGTGGTCTTTCCCGCGGAGGGTCCCGCAGAGGCCGACACGGTCACCGGCGCGCTCACCGACAACGGCGGCCCCTTCGCCGTGAACGGCACAGTGCAGATCAAGAAGAATCGCAGCTACTTCGTCAGCGGACTGGTCGCTACGCGCCCGGGTGCGCCCGGCGACATCGTGCGCACGCTGGAGATTCTCGGCGAGCCGGATCAGCAGGGCCGGCGTCAGTTCAGCATCGAAGGATCGATGTAGAAAAGAGGGGTCAGGCCTGAGCAATCCGACCGCACCCGCCGGGTTCACGCTGCGCAAGCCCTACCTGCTGTTCATCGGCGATGCCGAGGACGAAGCGGAAGCCAAGACTGCCTGCGGCCTGCGCGACTGGGCACGCGATGCCTGCAAAGGACAGCTGCGGCTGCCGCAATCGCGACTCGACCTGGGCCTGCCCGACATGACTGCCGAGCAGGCGGCGCGAGCCGGTATCGGATCGCTCGTGATCGGCGTCGCGCCGGTCGGTGGGCAGATTCCACGCGAGTGGGAACCGGTTCTGCATGCAGCCATCGCTGCCGGCCTGGATGTCGTCAGCGGCATGCACCGGCCTCTCGAAGGCGTGCCCGGTCTCGAGGAAGCTGCGCGCAAGCGTGGTGTGGCGCTCGTCAATGTGCGCTTGCCAAGACAGACGTTCCCCGCTGGCACCGGCCGACGCCGCAGCGGCAAGCGACTGCTCACAGTCGGAACCGACTGCGCGCTCGGCAAGAAATACACCGCGCTCGCCTTGACCGAAGCGCTGCGGGCACGCGGCATCGCTGCGGATTTTCGGGCGACGGGTCAGACCGGCATCCTGATCGCCGGTAGCGGCATCGCGCTCGACGCAGTCACTGCCGACTTTGCCGCCGGGGCCGCGGAGCAACTGTCGCCGGCGGCCGCGCCGGATCATTGGGACGTGATCGAAGGCCAGGGCTCGCTGTTTCATCCGGCCTACGCCGGCGTGACGCTCGCGCTGGTGCACGGCTCGCAGCCCGACGTACTCATCCTCTGCCACGATCCGAGCCGGCGTCAGCTGCACGGATTTCCGGAGTTTCCACTCCCCGATCTGCGAACGGCAGCGGCGCGTTACATCGAGGCTGCGCGCCTCACGAATCCACACGCGATGCTCGGTGGCGTGAGCTTGAACACCTCGATGCTCGATGAGTCAGCGCGAGCGCGCGTCCTCGCCGAAACCACTGAGCATGTCGGTGTGCCCTGCTTCGATCCGCTGCAGACGTCGTTGAAGGCAGCCCTCGACTTCTTCCTGCGCCGATGAAGCACGAGCTGTCGATCCAGACGCGAATCTGCTGCAGGCTGAGGATTGGCCGGACGCGATCGAGTATCGCGACGGTGTGATGA
>CADEEJ010000286.1 GCA_902826315.1 uncultured Steroidobacter sp. | reverse complement strand
CAGGCCGAGATGACCCTGCGGGAAAGCGCCGAGCGTCTCAATTGGGCGTTGCAAGCCGCGGGAGGAGGGGCATGGGATTGGGACTTGCTGCGCAACAAGGCGTGGTGGTCGAGCGAGATGTACGAGCTGTGGCACGTCGATCCCGAAACGCGCATGCGTTTCGAGAACTCGATGGAGTGGATTGATCCGCGAGATCGCGAGCAAGTGGCCGGCGCGCTCGCCCGAGCGATCGACGAGCGCACCACATATCGGTGCGAATTTCGCATTCGCGACCCGAGCGGCCAGGAGCGCTGGATGGAATCGCGCGGGCGCGCGATCTACGACGATAAAGGGCGGGCGATCCGCATGCTCGGCATCTCTATAGATGTTTCGACGCAGAAAGAAATCGAGATGTCGCTGCGGCGGGCGAAAGCGGCGCTGGAACATCACAACATCGAGCTGCAGCGCTTCGCCTACGTGGCCTCACATGATCTCCAAACGCCGCTGCGCAGTATCGCGAGCTACGCTGAGCTGCTCCAAACTCGCTACTCGGCCGAGTTGCCGCCGCAAGCCGTGCAGTGGCTGGGCTACATCGCAACGTCCGTGGCGAATCTGCAGATGCTGGTCAGGGACCTGCTGCAATACTCGCGTATCGACGCTGGCACTGCAGCCTTCGCTGCGGTAGCGATGAGTCAGGTATTTGAGCGCGTGCTGGGCCTCCTACAGGAGCCCATCAGAGGGAGCAACGCGACGGTAACTCATTCGCTGCTCCCAATCGTCAACGGTGACGGCACTCAGCTGGCACAGGTGTTCCAGAATCTGATCGACAACGCATTGAGGTACCGTGGGGCCGACGCGCCGATCATTCATGTTTCGGCGCATTCGCTGGGCGGTGAGTGGCAGTTCTGCGTCTCGGACAATGGCATCGGTATCGAAGAACGTCATTTCGAACGAGTATTCGAGATGTTCGAGCGGCTGCACACTGCGTCCGAATACGAGGGAACCGGCATGGGCCTCGCCATCTGCCGCCGCATCGTGCAGCGACACGGCGGACGCATCTGGCTGCAATCCGCGCCGGGTCAGGGGAGCAAGTTCTTCTTCACCTTGCCCCAAGTCGCCTCGGAAGCAGCGGCCGAGCATCCATGAGCGGCAAGCCGATGCCGCAGACCCCGCTGGTCCTGCTCGCCGACGACAACGAGACGGACATCGAGCTGACGCAGCTTTCGATCGCGCAGAGCGGTCGCAGGGTGCAACTTCATGTCGTACGCGATGGCGAACAATGCATGGCTTTTCTCAAGAAGCAAGGCAGTTTCCATGATGCTCCCACTCCGCGGCTCGTACTTCTCGATCTTCGCATGCCGCGCATGAGCGGCCTGGAAGTGCTGGCAGCGATCAACGCCGCCCGAGAGCTGCGAAGTCTGCCTGTCGTAGTGTTGAGCACATCGGATAGCGCACTGGACATCAATGCCGCCTACGCGCATCGCTGCAGCGGCTACCTGGTCAAACCGTTTGGTTTCAAGGCATACGCAGCGGCGATCGAATCGTTGATGTCATACTGGTTCTCTCTCGTGCGGCTCCCTTCGAGCGAGCGGCCGTGAGGCGTGTCGACTGCCTTGCTGGTGAGCCGAGCGTGATGTTGCCGGCGCCAACTTTGGGTACGGCGCGTCAGCGTTGCGGGCTCCATCGACCGGCGATTCAGGTGGGCTTGTTCGCCCTGGACCGCGCCAACGCCCGTTCGATCTCCTGCGCAACCCTCGCCGTGCTGAACGGCTTCGCGATCACTCCATCGGCCTTCGCTTCCATCGCGGCGCGGACGTTCGCTTCGGTCGTCATGGCTGTGATCATCAGAACGACCACATCGCGGCCGCTCGCACGAATCTGCGCCAGCACGTCCAGGCCAGACAGCCCGGGCATGTCGATGTCGAGACAAACGATTTGCGGCCGATGTTTCTGGATTACCGCCATAGCGCGAGCGCCGTTGCCTGCCTCGCCCAGGACTTCGAGTCCGATCGTCCGCAAAAGGCTGCGCAACAGGCCACGCGTGACGTCGTCGTCGTCGACAATCACGACGGTCATTCCTCGGATCGGATAGCTGGATGGTGCGGACATCGACACGAGACTGCGGTTTTGCGGCTCAAGGTTCGCGCGTCGCTGCCGATTCTAGACCAGTACGCGACGGTACGGCGGACGGAAAGTGAATAACGTCTTCCCGCGCGTCACCGCCGCCGCCTGAGCGCCCGACGCCATTGGACCGATTGCATGTCTACCGGAGACGAAACAACTGTCGAACTCCGCGAACAGCTCGCGCTGTGCAGGCAGCGTTTCGAGGCGAACAGCCTCGACCTGCACGAGAAAAACCAGGAGCTCCTGCAGGTCAATTCCCTCTTGGAACAGCGAGTCAGGGAGCGAACTGCCGAACTAGCCGAGGCGGTTGCCCGTGCGCAAAGGGCCAACGCTGCCAAAGGCGAGTTCCTGGCGCGAATGAGCCACGAGATCCGCACTCCGATGAACGGCATTCTCGGGATGCTCGAGGCGCTGCAATCAACGCCGCTCAACGACGTCCAGCTGGACTATCTGCGCACCGCGTACGGATCGGCGGAGATGCTGCTCACGCTCATCAACGATATTCTCGACTACTCGAAGATCGAAGCCGGACGGCTCAGCGTAGAGAAGATCGATTTCGATTTGCCCGCCATGTTACAGAGCATCGTGCGGCTCTGGCGCAAGCGCGCCGGCGACAAAGGGGTGAACCTCAACCTGACGATCGATCCCGCCTGTCCTGGCTGGGTCATCGGCGATCCGACGCGGATCGGCCAGATCCTGACGAACCTGGTGAGCAACGCGCTGAAGTTCACGGAGCGGGGCGACGTGGCGGTCCTCGTCGATGTCCTGAGCAGCGAGGCGCAGCGCGGACGATTGCGCTTTACCGTCCGTGACACAGGAGTTGGCATGAACCCTTCCGTGATCGACCGGCTGTTCACCGCCTTCGCCCAAGCGGACGGCACGACGAGCCGGCGATATGGCGGCACGGGACTCGGCCTCGCAATCTCCCAGCAACTTGCGCACCTGATGGGCAGTCAGATCACGGTTGCAAGCGCGCTCGGCGAGGGCTCCGAGTTTGCGTTTGTTCTTGACCTTCCGCGCGGCGAGCCTCCCTATTCACGCACGATGGCGCAGCGTGCCTTGCGTGCGGCCGAATCGCCCCTAATCGCGCGCCGCGTCCTGGTCGTTGACGACAACGAGACGAATCGCAAAGTGGCGGGCGTCATTCTTGCGAGCCTCGGGATCGACGTGGGATTCGCCTGCGATGGCGCCGAGGCAGTACAGGCCGTTTGTGAGCACGCCTATGAGGTCGTGTTCATGGATTGCCACATGCCCGGGCTGGACGGCTTCGAAGCGACGCTCGCCATCAGGCGCTGGGAGCAGGAGCAGCAGCGCCCGCGCATGACGATCATCGCCGTCTCGGCGAGCGCCTTTCAGGAAGACCGAGACCGTTGCTCGGCGGCCGGAATGGACGCGTTCCTCGCGAAACCCCTCAATACCGCTGCAGTCCGTGCCGCGCTTCAGCAGATCTCCCGACCTGATAGCGGCGGCGCGGGCACTCCGGGCGGGACCATCCGTAGCGTCTCGACTGCCGCCGGGAGCGCGATGTTCGATCTGGATCACCTGGCCGAAATGCGCGCGATCTCGGGTCCGGACTTCCCGGAGCTAGTCAGTCGATTCGTCAGCGGCGCTCGCGAGCAGCTGTCGGCACTGCGTGAAGCAGTCCTCGCTGGCGACTCGGCCAGCGTTCGGCGCGTCGCGCACCGGCTGAAGGGTTCGAGCGCCGCCATGGGCGCGCGACTCATGTCAGCGCAATGTCATGCAATAGAGGTGCTGGGCGCAGCCGGCGACATCGGCGAGATCGGTGCTCGTATTGATAGGTTGGCCGAAACAACATCAGCCGTGTGCAGCGTGCTGGAGACGATGGTGCCGACGGCTTAGGTCGTGCCGGCGCTGATCGAGGGCCACTATCGTGGCGTCAGTCCCCGGCGCCCGCGAGCACGGCGGCGCAGCGTAGCCGCAGCATTGGGAGCAATTCGGCCTCGAACCAGGGATTGCGCCGAAGCCACGGATTGTTTCGTGGGCTGGGGTGCGGGAGCGGGATCACCGCGGGCCCGTACCTGCTCCACGACCTGACTCGATCGGTCAGCGTCCCGGGCGCATCGCTGAGGTGAAAAGCCTGCGCATGCTGGCCGATCGCGAGCGTCAGCCGGAACGTTGGCGAGCCTGGCAAGCAGAAGTAGCCGCCACGCGGGCCCGCACTCCGGCCGAGGCGGCAAGTCGCCGCTGGCCCCGCGGCCGGGATAGCAGAACCCCATCGGCAGAATTGCAATTCGCTTCGGATCGTAGAAGACCTCGGCCGACACGCCCATCCATTGGCGCAGGCGCGCGCCGCTGGCCCGTCGAATGGAACTCCGGAGTCGTGCGCGCGCCTGCCAGGGGCCTGGCTCGCGACCAACACCCGGGCCTGGGAGTGAAGTTGCAAGACCGGTCGCGGTCCAAGCGGCAGCTGTGAGGCGCAGCGCGTGCACGCTCGCACCGCGCTAAGGAGGCTCGACGCAGGATCCACGCTCATTGTCGACTTCCTCCTCAAGACTCGACCTGCTTGCGTTGCCGGCCCCGCTGAGCAGGTACTCGGCGAGCACAACAGCGTTGATGTTCTGCGGCTCGCGCGCTGCGTACACCAGTGTCACCGCGCCCGCACGCGTCGCGCTGCGCAGCGTCGCGACAGCCTCCTGGTTGCGCGCAAGTTCGCTGCGGTAGCGGCGCCGGAACTCCGGCCACCGCGTCGGATCGTGCGCGAACCAGCGGCGCAATGCCGCGGAGGGTGCGATGTCCTTCAGCCAGAGGTCGATGACGCCGGAGCGCTTCGAGACGCCGCGCGGCCAGAGACGATCGACCAGAGTGCGCTGCCCGTCGGCAGGACTCGGGGGCTCGTAGACCCGCTTGAGCTTCAAGGCCGGGGAGTTCTGTGCTCTTTGCGGCTCGCCGCTCTGCATGCGATGTCGGCGAGGCGGCGCCCCGAAGTGCTTCGAGTAGGCTCGACTGAAAGCCGCCTCGGAGGCGTAACCGACGCGGTGCGCAACATCCAGTACGGTGCGGTCGTTCGGGGGCGAGCAGGCGGCGGGCTAGCTGCATTCTCCACTGAGTCGCGTACGCGAGCGGAGCGCTGCCCAGCAGCCTGCGGAAGCGGACCGCAAAACGCGTGCGCGATACTCCGGCAGCGGAGGCAAGTGTCGCCACCGTCCACTCGCGTTCGGGTGGCATGCGGGACTCGGGGTCACCAACGGCGATTTCGACGTGGTCGCCGGCGATCTCGCAGCCACGCTAAACAAGTTCAACGTTCCGGCCGCGGAGCAGAAGGAGCTCATGGGCATCATCGACTCGCTGCGCAAGGACATTGTCGAGCACTGAACAGCCGTGCGTCGTCTTCGCTGCGAGTACACTTGCGCCACCTCGATGCTTCGGGCGGAGATGGCGATGCTGCAAGCGCTCGAATTCCTGACCACGCTGTGCACGGCGCTCTTTGCCGGGGCCGCGCTCTACATCAACCTCGCTGAGCATCCTGCGCGCATCAGCCTCGAGACCAGCATTGCAGCAAAGCAGTGGGCACCCAGCTACCGGCGAGCGACCTGGGTGCAAGCACCTTTGGCCTCGATCGGCTTTGTTGCAGGTTGCGCGGCGTGGCTCACTGGCGGGAGCGCGCGGTGGGTCGTAGCGGCCTTGCTCATTGGCGCCGTGGTGCCATTCACGTTGATCGTGATCATGCCGACCAATAAGCGGCTGCTCGCTGCAGGGCGTGACCTTGCCTCAGCGGAGACGCGAATGCTGCTGGATAAATGGGGCAAGCTCCATGCGGTTCGGACCCTGCTAAGCCTGTTGGCCACGTTGCTGTGTCTATGGCTGTTGCAAGAAACCTAGAGGCAGCACGGCTCAACGAAGCGCTACGGCTCGGACCATTGATTATCTATGCAGCCGTTCAGCTCGCCGCCTTGCGGAACGCGCGCATCGTCAGCGTCTCCGTGACCCGCTGCGCGGCGGCCAGTTGTTCGAGCAACGAGCGGCATTTTGCGGCAGCCATTGGCCGGCTGAAGTAGTAGCCCTGTCCGTACTGACAGCCAAGTTCGCGCAGGCGCTGCGCCTGCGCGGCCGTCTCGATGCCCTCGGCTATCGTCGCCAGCGTGAGCTGGCGCGCCATCGCGACGACGCCCTTGACGATCGCCTCGTCGCCGGCATCGGCCTCGATGCCGCGGATGAAGGACTGGTCGATCTTTACCGCGTCCACCGGCAGCGTCTTCAGGTAGCTCAGGTTCGAGAAGCCTGTGCCGAAGTCGTCGATGTAGACGCGCGATCCCTCGTGCCGCAGCGAATCGATCATCACGACGTGCTTGCTGGAATTCTGCATCCACGCCGACTCCGTCACCTCAAAAGACAGCCAGCGTGGATCGATGGCGTGCTCGAGCGCCGTCTCCTGCACGAATATCGGAAACTCGGTGCGCTCGAACTGCACCGGTGCAATGTTGACGGCGACCGGCGCGAGCAGCAGGCCGGCTTCCTGCCATTCGCGCAGCTGGCGCACCACTCTGCGCACGATGAGCTCGGTCATCGGCACGATCATGCCGGTCTCTTCGGCCACCGGGATGAAGCGGCCCGGCGACACCACGCCCATCTGCGGATGCCGCCAGCGCGCCAGCGCTTCGAAGGAGACGAGCAGGCCGGTCTGCAGGTCGACGACCGGCTGGTATTCCACGTAGATCTCGTCGCCGTCGAGGGCGCGCCGCAGCGCCCGTTCCAGCGCCAGCTGCTCGATCAGCTGCACGTTCATGTCGCTAGAGAACACGCGGCAGCAGTCGCGGCCGCGCTCCTTCGCCTCGTGCAGAGCGATATCGGCGTGCTTCAGCAGGCTCTCGCCGTTTGCTCCATCCTGCGGATAGGTCGCGACGCCGATGCTCGCGGTCAGCGATAAGGTTTCGTCCAGCTCCAGCGGCTGGCGGACCGCGGCCAGCAGGCGCTCGGCCAGTCTGGCGACCGTAGCGCCGCCGCCGACGTCGGGCGCGATC
>CADEEJ010000285.1 GCA_902826315.1 uncultured Steroidobacter sp. | reverse complement strand
CTCGACATGCTGGCGAGCTACGCGCAGACGCAGCGGACGGTCCCGGTCGGCGCCGACAACAAGTTCAAGACGGCGGCAATGCAGGCGATGATCGATCACATCGGCAGGCTGCGAACGATGCTGCGCTGACGACTCTCGCGTCGTCACGATACCCTCAGGCCGGCTCATGCCGGCCTTTTTTTGCGCGTGTCCAATGGACACTGCCGGCATACAATTCGCGCAGCATCGCGTTCACGGAAGGTGATATGCAACCCATGACGGAAATCGAGAAGAGCTGGCACACGCTGCGTATCGACATCGCGGTCGCCCGCACCTACGACGAGGCAATCGCCGCACGCAATCAGCTCGTGCAGAGCGGCCGTCTCATGTGGCTGGAGCAACTTCTGCCGACGCTATTGTTCATTCGCACGATGGAGATTCACGACGACGCTGTCGTCGACACACTCGCGAGGCGCGGCGAAGTACTGGATCCGAAGAAGGACCGACCCTCCCTGAAGGGACGACTGCTGCACTGTCAGCGACACTGGGTCGGCTTCAATCCGCGATTGGTGACGCACGCCGATCGCCGCAACGACTACGGACACAAGATCAGCGATCATGCTAGCTGGAAGGATCTCGAACGCTGTGTCGACGACGTGCAAGAGAGCTTGCTGTCGATGCTCGCTGTGCGCGAGCCGATCGATGCGGTCAGCGTGGACTATGAACGCGTGCCCGGCACTGGGAGCTTCGTCATCACTTGGGATGCGAACATCCGCGTGAGCATGCCAACTGGTGAATATCGGCAAACCTGGCGCACGACGGAGACCATCGAGCTGGAGTCGGTGAGGAAGGCTGCGAAGAACGTCGGAACCGAGTCATGATCACGATCAGCGGCGAACGCGGGTTCGTCCGAGTCAAGAGCTGGGATGAAGTGCTCACGCTTCCTGGCTTCAAAGCCAACATCGACTACAAGGCGACAAAGCTCACCGGCATCATCGGGCAGTACATTTTCGCCGAGCGCATGCCCTGCGGCCTAGCTTCCTGCCGCACTCCGCACGGTCGCGGATTCATCGTGACCGTCGAGGGCGGCGACGTCACGAACATCGGCAAGGACTGTGGGAAGACGCACTTCGGCGTTGACTTCGTCACGATGAGCCGGACGTTCTCGCGCGACGCCGCCAACGCGCAGCGCAGAGAAGATCTCACAACGTTCCAAGCTGCGATCCCAGAGCTGCGCGCTCGCATTGAAGATCTCCGCAATGCGAAGCAGGGCGATTGGGTGTTCAAAACGTCGCAGCTGTTTCGCTCGTCGACTCTCTGCCCGAAGATCGTTCGAGAGACGCTGGCGGCCATGGCGCGCGAGCGAGACGCCCGGCTGATGAAGAAGCGACTCGAAACGGAAAGCGAGGCGGCAGCGCGCGAAGCCCTCAGCGGCCGGCGCGACATTCAAAGCGATGACGATGAGCAGGAAGATCGGAGACCATTTCGTGAGTACATGGAGGAGCAGATCGCACTGATCGACGGCCTGCCGATCCTCTACGCCGAGCACGACCTTCGGAACCTGCTGATCGTGGATGTGCTGCCTCGCCTGCGAATCATCGAGTCGCTGACCGTGACCGGGCTCAGCGACGCGCAGCTGCGCGATCACGCAAGGTGGATCGCAACGAAGGATGAAAAGCTCGGGCGTGCCGAGCGCGCCATCGGCGAAGGCATCAAGTTTCTGCGCCGCCCGAACCTCTCGCCGTTCATGCAACTGCTGGATCACGCGTCCGACCGGCAAGCTCTCTCGCGCCTTCTCAGGCTGCTGCCGGAATAGCGGCCTCGGATGCTGCAGGAGTCACATGAGCGCTTCGAATCTAACAGGCGACGACGTAGCGAGCCACTGGCTGAGGCGAGGCATCGCCGATCTCTACGCTGGCTTTTACCTGATGAGCGCGGAGATCGGCGCGCAGGCGATGTTCCTGCAGATCATGGCGCTCGAAAAGCACCTGAAGGCTGTACTGCGCTTCGAGCGTCGAGTCGAGTACGAGTCGAAGGCTGTGCAGGATGCGCGCGTCGCCGTGAACTCGATCGCAAAGAAGCTCTCGCATAGATTCACCGAGATGCTCGGTGAGGCGGAGCGCGTCTCGGGCGGTGCGATCAAGAATGTCCGCGGTGCCAATTTCGGCTCATTCGAAGGCGGCGCTTTGCTCAAGTCCATCACGGATGGCTACGAAGAGACGCGCTATCCCGTACCGGTGCCGGCGTGGCTCTCGCACCCAATGCGCGGGTATGCGAACAGCTATCAGGATCCGCTCGCGTCATCCGATGCTGACAGCCTGATCTACTCCGTGTGCACAGACTGCTATCGGTACTTGGAAGCCAAACTTGCGGACCCGAGACGCGTTCTTCAGCGGATCAGCGAGCGCTATGGAGAGCAGGAGTCGTTCGCGCGCTTCCAGCGACTCTACTTGCCGGGCAGCTGGTAGGTCGTCCCTGATCCTGAATGCGCATTTTCGATCGCTCGCGTCTCACGCGTGGCATCATCCGCCGGAACTTCATGACGCACCTTCGCTGGACCGACCATTCCAGCACATCAGGGCCGCGCTCAACTTGCTGCTCTGAGCGCGGCCTTCTTTCGTCGACGATCAGTGGATGGAGACACCGTCACCGAACAGCTGGCCTGCGACTCCTGCGCGCTCGCGGAACTGTGCAGCGCTGATCGCTTCGCGTGCCGGGCGCTGATCGCTGCACGACAGCGGCTTCACGGGACGCCCGACATGCGACAGCGTTCGGGCGCGGCGACCGTGCCTCAAAGTCTCAGTCGCGTCATCGATCGATAGAAGCGGCCGACGAGCGAGATACGCACCGTGTCTCGCGACAAGATCGACCAGCACGCCGCCGCCCGATGCGCAGCTAAAGCGATGGGCGCATTGCGCGCGCGTACCAGTGGCCCGCTGCCGATCGCGTCTCCTGCGGCCTCCTGCGAAAGACAGCCTGAGAACAGCGACGATCAGGTTCCACCCGTCACATCGGTCGCTGCCGACGATCTCCCACAGCCCACATCCCAACTGTCATTCCACGAAGCGATCGACAAGTTCGCGCGCGAGCTGCTGACGCAAACGCTGATTTCAGTCGGCGGCGAAAGAGCCGCAGTGGCGACAGTGCTGCGACTGAACCGAACGCACCTTCAGCAGCTGATCCGGAAGCTCGGCGTCGAGGTGCCGCCCGATCTCAGGCTGCGCGGCCGACGGCGTGAGCCCGAGCTGTCGGAAACCTGATACGATCTCGCTCGCATCGATGGCCGGGATGCTGCACGGCATTCCACACAACACCAACTGACCCAGGAGGGTCTATGGGCATCGATCAAGCGAACAAAATTCAGGCAGCAGCAGATCAGGCGACAGGATTCTTGGCCGCACTCCAGGCGCTAGAGCCATCGGACTGGGCGAATCTTGTCGGCACTGCACTCGCGACGTTTCTCGGCGCGCTGCTCGGCTACTTCGCAGCAACGCGGCAAGAGGGTCGGCGCGACAAACAGCTGCAGGTCGCCCTGAAGGCTGCACTGCTCGCAGAGGTCGAGACTTGCGTGTCGCGCGCAAACACGTACCTCAACGAGAACGTCGTGGCTCCGGCGTATCGAATGCCAGTGAGCGTGCACGACTCGGCTTTCACGCAGCTCATCTCGGCCGGGGGCATACCTTCCGGAAATGACGTGCGGGCGGTGATCGAATTCCACCAGCAGGTACAACAGATCAATTTTCTGTTGGATGAGATCCATAGATCGTTACCCGAAGGTCTTCATCCGAACAGCCGTGCGATGAACGAGAGAGGGCGTCTGATCGCCAAGCTTCGCGAGATGAACGAGCCCGGTACGCGCTTCTATGGCCCAGTGATGCGCGCCCTCGGTGGTCCGATCGATACGCTGCCGGTTCTCGACGAGCGCGCTCGCGCTAAGGACTAGACATGTGGTCAATCGTGACTGGCGTCTGCACGGTGATAGGTAGCGTCCTGGGCATCCTCACAGCAACCAATCCGAAGCTCATCGAGCCACCGTGGAAGTATTGGTTCATCGCCGCGTTCACGCTTGTGGCGGCGATCGGCGTTGTCTCAGCTTTGATGGATCAGCGGGAGGGCACCAAACAGGCTGAAGACGCAGTGCGCCAAGTTACCGGCAGGGGCGGATTTCCGACTCTAGTTGTTCAAGGCTTTATGCCGATCGAAGCACAGGTCAAGGACGGGCTCGTGCTTGCTCAGTTCATGCTGATGAATCATTCGAAGGTGCCCGTCTTCGACTCTCGCGTCGTAATCAGCCAGTACGTGGGCGTGCCGCATGGCTTTATGCGAACTGACTCTCTGCAGCTTCCGAGTGCCTCCGTCGCGAGCGTGTATCCGCACGATGCTCCACAAACACTCTACGCTCGGCATGTGCTGCGACTGGACAGACCGAACATCTTCACAGTGCTCGTCTTCTCAAGGTCGGCGACCTTCACGCAGAAGACCGTTGTCTTTTGGAAGGATGGCGCATGGCATCACGACGAAGAGGTCGTTCAGCAAGAGGACGCCGACCGAGGCAACGAGCGCGTGATCTTCAAGAGAATGAAGCCAGAATTTCAGGCGCATCTTCCGGAAGCTTGGCGGACACCAGAGTGAGCTGACTCGATCTGCCTTTAGGAAAAAAATTTGTGTACGTGAGAGCTGCGGGGGTTTCCATAGTGGGCAACTTCGAGATCGACTCACCCCCCTGCGTCAGTGCAAGCTCGGCTGCTGATCAATGATCGCCATGCGCTGACTGGCCGCTGCGATGAGCTGCTTCGCCTCGATCGTGTCGATCGTGATCACGTCGCCATCGGCGAGCTTGAAGTTCAGCCGCATAAAGACTCCGACGCTGCTCGGATCGTGCAGCCAGTCGACGAAGACGTCGACGACGTCGGCCGACTTGCCTGCAGCACTGCGCTCGGACAGTCGAGCCTCGAGCTTCGCGAGCGTGCGAGGCATCGACTCACGCATCCGCGTCATCCCGCGCTCTTCCGGCTCAGCTCGTCGACTTCGCGACGCAGCTCGGCGATCTGCGTGTCGCGCGTGGTCAGTTGCTTCTCGACATGTCGCTCGATGAAGTGACGGAGAGTCGGGACGAGCGCGCTCAGCAGTCCTTCGAGCATCTTCCGCTTCATGACGGTCTCCGCGTGAACGCATGCCACCATCGACGCGCGCGCAACTCGTGACGTAGGAGCTGCACTTCAAACTGTAGCTGCTCGCAATGACGTGCGAGCTTGACCACGCTGAGCGGCAGATCCAACGTTGCAAACGAAACCCCCAAGTTCTTCGCCAACTCGCCGACTGACGTGTTGCGCTTCGTCGGCTCGGCGACGATGGGAAGTGGGACCGCGCCGATCAGAAGTCCGGCGAGCAAGCGCCCAAAGCATTGGGAAGAGGGCCGGGAACTCGTGACTGTCGTTCCTGTGCAGTTGTGGATCGAGCGCTTCAATACCGGGGCTCCAGTACATCCTGAAGCGTCCGCTGCCAGCCACTGTGACCACCGCTCCAGCGCGCATGCCATCGGCACTGCAGGCAGCACCTCGCACATCGGCATCACGTCCGACCGGTCCGGCTTCCCGCCAGACCTATCGCGGCGGATTCAAGCGAGGATGGCGAACAGTCTGGTGTCGTCATTCGCACGCGCCGAGTTCACCGGGCACCTGTCCGTATGTCGCCCAACCGCAGGTACCATCGATCGAGCACGAGCACACTGCTATCGCCAATCTCTTCGCGGCTCGGCTGAATTCGTACGCAGCCGCCTGCGAGAACTGATGCTCGCGCACCCGGAGGAACTTCATCTCGGCTCCCATAGGCAGGCGTTCTCCGGGGTCATACTCAGTCCAGCCCATGAACGTCTCGTTGATCTCAAGCGCATCCAACAACTCAAGTAGAGTCGCATTCGGGCGCAACGGGCGCCCATCAACGAAATACTGATTGCGCTTTAGGACCGCGGGTCCCGGTCCACGATTTCCGAGCCTGAAATCGAACACTTTCTCATCATCAAGCTCCGTGCGAACTACTCGTAGCGCGGGTCGAGCGAGGTCGTGGAGCAGCGCCTCTGTAGCTTTGGTTCGGGCGAGTGCTGCACGCTCACTCTCGATAGCGCGATCGAGTGCCGCTCGCGCCTCGCCGACTTCCCGGCGTCCCTTAACCAACTCATTCTGAATCCTGGCGAGTGCGATGCTAGCTGCGTCTTTTTTCTCATTCAACCGTCGGCTTTCTACCTTTATCTCGTCGCGAATACGCGTCTGCTCGCGAATGTCGGCTTTCGTCTGATCACGTTCCGCCTGAACCTTTGCCAGTTCGACCTCGGCTCGGTCCTTCTCAAACTTCGACCTGTTGGTTTCGAACTCAATCTGCTTGCGTGCGAGATCAAATAGCCCTGCGTACCAGGAGACGCCAAGACTAATTAGTCCGACAAGAATCGCCGAACCCAAAGCGGGACTCTGCCACCACTTGCGGCGCAGCGAGGCTATCTCCAATCGCAACTTCGCAAGTTCAAGATCTTGCTTTTCGTCTGGTGACCGCCCCGACTGTGGCGACACGCATTGCTCTGGGGCACTCTGCGTCCCATCTGAACTTGCCACGGGCGTACTCAAACTCAACCCAGCCTCCTAGGCGCGGTTTTAGTTGCAAGAATGCTTCGGCATTGCCCCTAGCCAACCTGTCTCTACTGAGCCGTTAATCACATCCGTCGCCCGCGAGACAGCAGCAGCACGAGCGCGGCGAGCGCAATTGGAACGATTGGAGAGGGCTCGGGCACATTCGTTGGTGGCAGCGTTGAGAGATCCAGAACCCACAAACCAGTGCTCCCCCAACAACGCCCATCGTTCATCGCGCAGATGCCGTCACCGTCAGATCCGGTGTGCTCGATGGTCCACAACGGACCTGCACTTCGCATCCGAACGTCGGAGTTAGAGTCATTGAAGCTTAAGAATCCATCGAGGAGCGCCCCGAAGGTAGACTCGAACTTGACTGACAACACACTCCCTGTGATCGGTAGCAAGACAAGGTCCGCGCCGCCAGCACATGAATCGGCCAGATCCCAATAGCTGCATGGCCGCAGCGCCAACTCGATGTGAGGCTGAAAGC
>CADEEJ010000284.1:3194-7126 GCA_902826315.1 uncultured Steroidobacter sp. | reverse complement strand
CCGCTGCAGGTGAGAACGAGGTTCGGCATGGTTGGGTTCATTCGTGTCGCAGCGATTGGGCCGGCTGCGTCCGCGCGGCGCGCCAGGAGGGATAGAGGGTCGACAGACAGCACAGTCCGAATGCCGTCAAGCTGATCTGCAACACGTCGCTCCACTCCACGCGCGCCGGCAGGTCGCTGATGAAGTACACCTTGGCATCGAGAAAATGCAGGCCGAGCACTGCTTCGAGCCCGTGGATCAGCGATTCGAGGTTGATCGAGATCAGCACGCCGAGCAGCACGCCGCTGACCGTGCCGATCAAGCCGATGGCGACGCCCTGCGTCAGGAAGATCGAGAGCACGCTAAGCGGCGAGGCCCCCACAGTGCGCAGGATCGCGATGTCCGAGCGCTTGTCCTTCACGACCATGACGAGCGTCGAAATGATGTTGAAAGCGGCCACGGCCACGACCAGCAGCAGGATGATGAACAGCGCCGACTTCGTCAGCTGGATCGAGCGGAAGAAGTTCGCGTGCTTGCGCGTCCAGTCGTCGATGTAATAGCCGCCGCCGAGCGACTGGGCCAACTCGCGCACGACGCGCGGCGCCGCGAACATGTCGGCGAGCCTGAGCCGCAGGCCCGTCACGTCATCGCCCAGCCGGTACAAGCGCGCAGCGTCGGCGAGATGCACGTACGCGAGACTGCGGTCGTACTCGTACATGCCGGCGGAAAACAGGCCGACCACCTTGAACGCGCGCATGCGCGGCATCACGCCCGCCGGCGTCGTCGTGCGCAGCGAGGTGACGATGACGACGCGCTCGCCCATGCGGACACCGAGCGCCTTCGCCAGCTCGTCGCCGAGCACGATGCCGAACTCGCCGGGTCGCAATGCCGCGAACGAGCCTGCTATCGCCTTGTCGGCGATCGTCGTGACCTGGCGCTCGTCTTCCGGCAGCACGCCGGTGACGACTGCGCCAGTGCTCTTGTCGCCCGCGATCAGCAGCGCCTGATCCTCGATGAACGGCGCGGCCCCGAGCACCGCGGGATTGTCGCGAACCCGGGCCGCGGCGTCCTGCCAGTCGCCGAGGCGGAAGCTCAAGGCGGTGATGCTCGCGTGCGCCGTCAGGCTGAGCAGCCGCTCGCGCACTTCGCGCTCGAAGCCGTTCATCACCGACAGCACGACGATCAGCACTGCGACGCCGATCGCGACGCCGGCCATGGAGATCGTCGAGATGAAAGAGACGAAGCGGTTGCCGCGGCTCGAGCGCAGGTAGCGCCGCCCGATCAGGAGTTCGTACTTCATTCGTAGCGCAACGCCTCGGCCGGCTCGGTGGCCGCGCCACGCAGGGCCGGGTAGATCGTGGCGAGCACCGTGAGCACGAGCGCGGTCAGCGTGATGCCGGCCACCTGCGGCCAATGCACTTCCGAGGGAACCTCCGAGATCACGAATACCGTCGGATCGAACACATGCATGCCGGTGAGCCGCTCGAGGAACGGCACGATCGTGCCGACGTTGAGCGCGAGCGCGAGGCCGAGCGCCAGGCCGGCCAGCGCGCCGAACCAGCCGATGATCACGCCTTGAGTCATGAACACACCCACGACTGCGCGCGGCGAAATGCCGACCGTGCGCAGGATCGCGACGTCCGTGCGCTTCTCGTTCACGACCATCACCAGCGCCGCGACGATGTTGAAGGCCGCGACCGCGACGATCAGCATCAGGATCAGCGTCATCATCGTCTTCTCGATGCCGACGGCGCGGAAATAGCTGGCGTTCTCGATCGACCAGTCGCTGGTCTGCAAGCCGCTGCCCAGCGACGCCGCAATCTGCTTCACGCGCGTCGGCGCAGCGAAGATATCTGCGAACTTCAGCCGCAGTCCGCCCGGCACGCCGCCGTTACCGACGATCGCAGCCGCATCCTGCAGCTTCACGAACGCCAGCAGGTTGTCCTGCTCCTGCGTGCCGACTTCGAAGATTCCGCTGATGGTGAAGGTCTGGATGCGCGGCTGCAGATCGATACCAGCGATCGCACCCTCCCCCAGCTTGGCAGCGATCGGTACGAGCACCGTGATCTCGTCGCCGATGCGCGCATCCAGCGCGTAGGCGAGGCCGACGCCGAGCACGATCTGTCGGTCGGCCCGCTGCAGATCGTCCAGCCGGCCTGCGACCATGTGCCTGGCGATCTCCGAAACCTGCGGCTCCACCTGCGGCTCGATACCGCGAATGACTGCAGCGCGCAGGTCCTCGCCACGGCCGAGCATGCCCTGCAGATCGAGATAAGGCGCCACGCCTCGCACATCGGGCTCCCGCCGGATGCGCTCGGCAAGAACCTCCCAATTGCGCATACGCTCCGGCTCAGCCGAGATCGTTGCGTGCGACGCGAGGCTCAGCAGCCGCGTCCGCGTCTCGCGTTCGAGCCCGTTCATCACCGAAATGATGGTGATCAGCGCCGCGACGCCGACGCAAATGCCGAGCATCGAGATCCAGCTGATGAAGGAAACGAAGAAGCCGCGGCTGCGACTCACCACGTAACGCAGGCCCACGTAGACGGGCACCGGATGGAACATAAGGCCGGCAAGGCTACGTGGTGGCCCCGGAAATGTGAACTACGACAACTATTCAGGGTGTCGCGCTTGGCCCTTATGTAATGCCTGCATTAGAGTCGACCGTCGTGATTTAAGAGGACAGCCCATGCGTTACACATCCTGGCTTGTGTCCGCCGCAGCCGCGCTGGCCTTGGCTGGCCCGGCCGTCGCAGACGAGTTGCAGGTGCCGAATCCCGCAGCGTCCAGCGACAAGCCCACCAGCGGCATGTCGATGGAGAGGGTCGAAGCGAAGTTCGGCGCTCCGTCGCGTCGCGTCGCCCCGGTCGGCGGCGCCTCTACGGCGCAACCGCCGATCACGCGCTGGGAGTACCCCGGCTTCGTCGTGTATTTCGAGAACAGTCTCGTCGTCCATACGGTCGTGACTCCCGGCTGAGCCGCGACCTACCTGGCGTGTCGGCTCTCTTGTTCTAGAGCCGACCGCCCCCAACTGCTACCCTCTCCCGCCCTTCGGGGACGCCATGCGGCGTCTTCCCGAGTGTCTTCATTTCGAGGGTCGCCTCACGCATGACTGACCAGGATCGCCCGCTGCTGCCGAGCAAGGCCCAGCTGCAAGTGCGCTGGGGCCAGCTCTACGGCTCAGCCACGTCGCTATGGCTGGCCGAGGCTGCGCGCAAGGCGTCGGGACCTTTGCTCGTCATCGCTGCCGATGCGCGCCAGGCGAGCCGCATGGAAGACGAGCTGCGATTCTTCTGCGAGCCGGGTAGCTACATCGAGCACTTCCCGGCGTGGGAGACGCTGCCCTACGACTTGTTCTCGCCGCATCCGGACATCGTGTCGCAGCGCTTGCGCATGCTGTCGACGCTGCCGCGGCTCGCCAAGGGCATCGTCGTCGTCGATCTCGAAACAGCGCTGCAGCGATTGCCGCCGCAGACGTACATCGACGCGCACGCATTCGACCTCAGCGTCGGCGAAGTGCTCGACGTCGGTGCGTTTCGCGATCGGTTGAGCGGCGCGGGCTACGTCGCCAGCTCGCAGGTGATGGCGCCGGGCGAATTCGCGGTGCGCGGCTCGATCATCGACCTGTACCCGATGGGCAGTCCCGCGCCGTATCGCATCGACCTGTTCGACGCCGAGGTCGAGACCATTCGCGTGTTCGATCCGGAAACGCAGCGCTCCGGCGAGCGCGCGCAGGCGTTGCGACTGCTGCCGGCCCGCGAGTTCCCGCTGACCGCGGACGGTATCCAGAACTTCAAGCGTCGCTTCCGCAACCGCTTCCCCGGCGATCTGACGCGCATGGCGATCTATCGCGACATCGCCGAGGGCGCGCCGCCGCCCGGCATCGAGTACTACTTGCCGCTGTTTTTCGACGCCACCGCCACGCTGTTCGATTACCTGCCGGGTAACACGATCGT